>NZ_JBXARG010000001.1:0-381312 GCF_058808015.1 Undibacterium sp. GW821-FHT11H02
CTGGCGCGCGGCCAAAAAGCGAGACGTACAACTGAGTCACTTGCGTGCGCATTTGTGTAGTAACAGCCATGTGTGTAGCTCCTAAAAGGAATTAATATTAATTAAAAAAAATACAAGCCAACTATGTATCATTGCCTGCCAATCGCACAATAAATGCGCGAAACAATGAAACATACGACTTGCAATTAAATGCGAAATATATCACGCCTTCGAAGTTCTTTCGAAGAAATTTACTTAGATACCGTAAAGGCATCTCTTACCCCGCCACAGACAATTTAGCCTCAATGTCGAGGCACTGTGAGGACGAATGAATTTCGTGTAATTGGATTTTTCGCAGGAAACTTCTATTTTACTGGGAGGTCTAAAAGTGTTGTTTTAAGCACGAATATCTTTCCTCACAAATTGGTTCGCCATAAGTCCGTGCTTAAGCCGTCCGTTGAGGTGGACTCTATCGCTGCGGTCAACGTTGTAAGTAGGCCGTTGTTGATAAATAACTATGCGTAGGATGCAGGCGCGGGCGTTCGTCAAAGACCTCAATGTATTCAAAGCTTTCATACTTCATTTCTTCATGTGTTTGGTGCTTTATGTCGTGATAACGTTCGTTTTTAAAGTTGTGAAACCGGTTCTCTGTCCTTACAAATTGCTTGCTCGTGAGGCTGTCATCATCGCTAACGGTACTGTCATTTGATTGTCGTGTATCGAGGCGCTGGTTAATGGCAGATTGTATACCCTTACGCATTGCATTTTGTTCCGCGGTGACACTCTTTGCGGGGGCGCATTGACGATGCGCAGTTAAAGTTTGCGTCAATTGCCAGCCTATCTTGCTTACTTTTACTTCTTTTGCTGGCCTTATTTCACCTTTTTTGGACCGTCCAGGACGCTGTTTATGCGCCTTCTCTGCAGAACCAACTTTCACTTGCTTTATTGGCTTTGCGTGTGAAGAGTTTAACCCGCGTTTTATTTTTTTAGAATTGATGCGATTTTACTTTGCTGGTGACTGCTTTAAGTTGAATTTAACACCACTCCATCCATCTGCCGTGAATTGAATATTCAGTGCGATACTCTTGTCGCATCCGACGAATGTCCATATTTCGTTCCAAGTTCCAGCGATCAAATAAGTGTTATTTAAAGGTTGTTCGGTTGGAAGATATGTCGCATTTTTGATAGGTTCGGTTGATAGATTTGTGAGTTTAAATTGAGAGATGTCACAGTTCGCACGATCTGTCTGCGAAATCGAAAAAGGTACTGCAACTAAAATTTGTTTATAGATGTTATTGATTGCGGTTGGGGAAAGATGTGTATTTCCAATTGTTTTCGTGAATTCTGCTAGCTTTATCAGATTTTGTAATTTTTCAGGTAGCGTTTTTACATCGTTCTTAAGGATGTTCTTGACTGTCAGAAGACGTTCAATGTTGGATGGCGCCGAAGATTCGGAAAGAAAAGCAATTGTTGTTTTCATCGCGACACCGTGGCCTGATTTTATCGCACTACCAAGACCATTTAGCGCCTCTGTTTGTTCAACCCTTTCTGCGACTGGTGTTCGTGCTAATTTTGTGTATTTTGCTTGATCTTCCTTACCTTCTTGAGTGTAGTTAAATGTGGGGTCTTGTGAGAAAACGAGATAAAGCATAAAACCACCTGCAGGCGAACCTTCTTTCCAAGCTTGGCGTGCGTATTCACGTGCGCGGTTGTAGTCCGCTTTTGATCCATCTTTTGGAAAAACGAGGCATTCTGACATTGTTACCTTTGCTGTTATATCGCCAGCCTCAGCAGCTTCCAACGCAATCTTACAAGCTCTCTTTTCATCTCGAAATGGGCTAGGAAAACTACGTAAATAGCTTGACAGTAGGCCTTTAGCTGCATTGTCTCCAGCGTCTGCTGCATCTTGTAAAATTTTAATTGCCGAGCTCAGGTCATTTTTATTCATCGCAAGATTGGCATCTTTCACTGCGTCTGCTTGCGCAATATCACATGTCATTGAAATGATTAATCCTGTAACAATGATGAGGGCTGCTTTTGTACTTAGTGGGGAAAACATAGAAATTCTCTTTTTAGTGAAGCGAGCTTCGGTGAATAGAAACAACGATTTCTCAGGACAAAATCTTTATTGTGGTGAATATGGTAACTAATCTATTTGAATATGGCTAATTACAGTTTGGTAAACATAGGATAGTATTCGGTTCCTTTAATTGAAATTTTTAGTTTGCACATTGATGTTCGATAGAATAGTTCCCTCTAAAACGATGAAAACTAGAGTCAAAATTTGCGGTGTCACACGAGAGCAAGACTTGCAGGTGGCAATTAAGGCTGGCGCTGACGCCATTGGTTTTGTATTTTACCCACCAAGCCCGCGCTATCTGACGCCTGAAGCTGCGGCACCCTTAATTGCGGCAATGCCGCCATTTGTGACCTCGGTAGGTTTGTTTGTGAACGCGAGTCTTGAGGAGCTACAAGCCGTCATCAAGCTAGCACCTATACAATTATTGCAATTTCATGGGGACGAATCAGCACAAGAGTGCCATCGCCTAGCCAGCGCAGTGAACCGGCCTTTTATCCGGGCTTTCCGGGTAAAACCTGACACAAGCGCGGCAGATTTGTTAGAATGCGAAGCTAAATATCAAGCAGTCAGTCCTTTGTTTCAGGGCTTATTGCTTGACACTTTCGTAGATAGTTTCGGTGGTAGTGGAAAGGTTTTTGATTGGTCTCTCATTCCAAAAGAACTCGCGCCTCGGGTCGTTTTAAGTGGTGGCTTGAGCGTACAAAACGCGACTGACGCAGTCGTGCGGGTACGGTCATTTGCAGTCGACATCAGTAGCGGTGTCGAACTGTCAAAAGGCGTGAAGGATGCAGCTAAGGTACGGGCATTTGTACAAGCAGTGCGCTTGGCCGATAGCATGCCAGACAATCAAAACTAGTTTTCCAAGGAATTCTCATGAAAGAATTATCTTCCCTTGACGCACATTTCGAGCGTCAGTCAGTGGCAGCTCAAGCGCCAACTGCGATTTACCATTCAGCGACTTATAATTTCCCCGATGCCAAAGGACATTTTGGTATGTATGGCGGAACCTTCGTTTCAGAAACTTTGACCCATGCATTGAACGAGTTGAAGGACGCCTACGCTAAATACCAGCATGACCCGGAATTTTTAGAAGAATTTCGGTACGAGCTAAAACATTTCGTCGGTCGTCCGTCGCCCATCTATCATGCCAAACGCTGGTCTGAGATCATGGGCGGCGCGCAGATTTATTTTAAACGTGAAGATCTCAATCACACTGGCGCGCACAAAATCAACAACGTCATAGGCCAAGCCTTGCTGGCAAAACGCATGGGTAAGCCTCGTGTCATTGCAGAAACTGGTGCGGGTCAACATGGTGTTGCGACAGCAACGATTTGTGCCCGTTTTGGTTTGGAATGCGTGGTGTACATGGGGTCGGAAGACGTTAAGCGTCAAGCGCAAAATGTATATCGCATGAAATTGCTTGGCGCGACTGTGGTGCCAGTTGAATCAGGCTCTAAAACTTTGAAAGATGCCTTGAACGAAGCGATGCGTGACTGGGTCGCGAATGTCGATAATACTTTCTACATTATTGGTACGGTCGCGGGGCCGCATCCTTACCCTATGATGGTGCGCGATTTTCAATCGGTGATCGGGGAAGAATGCTTATGGCAGATGCCAGAGGTGGCAGGGCGTCAACCTGATGTGGTCACCGCTTGTGTCGGTGGCGGTTCAAATGCGATGGGAATTTTTTATCCTTACATTGATCTGAAAGACGTGCAGTTGATCGGCGTTGAAGCAGCGGGCGAGGGCTTAGAAACTGGCAAACATTCCGCATCATTGACGGCGGGTTCCCCGGGCGTATTGCACGGCAATCGCACTTATTTGATGCAGGATGAAAATGGCCAAGTCATCGAAACGCATTCCGTTTCGGCTGGTCTCGATTACCCAGGTGTCGGCCCTGAACACGCCTGGTTAAAAGACTCAGGTCGTGCACAATACGCGACCATTACGGATGAAGAAGCGCTCAAAGCCTTTCATGATTGCTGTCGTATCGAAGGGATAATTCCAGCACTGGAATCGAGCCATGCTTTAGCCTATGCGGCTAAATTGGCGGCGACCATGCCTAAGGATAAGATCGTGTTGGCGAATTTGTCTGGGCGTGGCGATAAGGATATGCATACCGTCGCGGAACGCGCTGGGCTTAAGTTCTATTGAACATTATTAGACCAATTGCAGAGACGCTGATAGCACGGATTTTGTCTTAAATAGGCGATCAGCGTCGCTTTCTAGTTTCGATATCCTTAGCAATAATTGAGCGCAAAAATTATGTCCCGAATTCAAACATGCATGGCTGCCTTAGCGGCAAACAACAAAAAAGGTCTGATCCCATTTATCACTGCCGGCGATCCTGACCCTGAATTAACTTTACCTTTAATGCACGCCTTGGTCGAAGGTGGTGCCGATATTATCGAACTCGGCGTACCATTTTCGGATCCTATGGCCGATGGTCCTGTGATACAACGTGCTTCTGAGCGTGCTCTGGCCAAAGGCGTCGGCCTGCGTGATGTATTAGAGATGGTCAAACAGTTCCGCAGCACGAACCAAGTTACGCCCGTCGTATTAATGGGTTATGCCAATCCTATCGAACGTATGGGACAAGAGCAATTTATACATGCAGCTTCCGAAGCCGGTGTTGATGGCGTCTTAGTCGTTGATTACCCGCCTGAAGAATGTGAATATTTCGCAGAAAACATGCACAAAAACGGCATGGATACGATTTTCTTGCTGGCACCGACGTCGACGGACGAGCGTATTGCGCAAGTCGGTAAAATCGCCACGGGCTATGTGTATTATGTTTCTCTTAAAGGTGTAACAGGCTCCGGTGCTTTGGATTTGGATGCAGTCGCTGCGATGATTCCACGCATTAAAAAGCATGTGAATGTACCGGTCGGTGTTGGCTTTGGTATTCGTGATGGTGCGACGGCGAGGGCGATTGCGTCGGTATCTGATGCGGTGGTCATAGGTTCTCGCATTATTCAAGAACTGGAAAATACCCCAAGGGAACAAGCTGTGGCTGCAGTACAAAGTTTTATCACTGAAATTCGTAGCGCTCTTGATAATTAAATCGTCCTAAAACTCACGCAAATCAGCTAGTTAATGATTATCAAATAGCTACCTGAGTCGCAATTGGCGCGGAAATAGAATAGAATACGCGCCAATTGCAGCATTCCCAGAAGAGTGCGCCCCGTTTGATGAATGTAAATTGATCAAATAGATATGAGGAGAGAGCTATGAGTTGGTTAGAAAAATTACTTCCCCCACGTATTCAACGTTCCGAAACGGCCAACCGCCGTTCCATGCCTGAAGGCTTATGGGTCAAATGCCCATCTTGCGAAGCCGTTTTATACCGTTCCGATTTAGAAGCAAATGTCCACGTGTGCTCCAAGTGTAATCATCACTTGCGTATCAGCGCGCGCGAACGTCTCGATGCCTTGCTCGATACGGGTGGTCGCTATGAGATAGGTCAGGAAGTTTTGCCGGTCGATACTTTGAAATTTAAAGATAGTAAAAAATATCCAGAGCGTTTGAAAGATGCGATGGACAGCACGAATGAAACTGATGCATTAGTGGTCATGGGCGGATCTATTATGTCGGTACCCGCCATCGTTGCTTGTTTCGAGTTCGGTTTTATGGGCGGCTCTATGGGCTCTGTAGTGGGCGAGCGTTTTGTGCGCGGCGTGCAGGCAGCTTTGGAGCAAAAAGTGCCGTTTATTTGCTTTACTGCCACTGGTGGTGCGCGTATGCAAGAAGGTTTGTTGTCTCTGATGCAGATGGCAAAAACGACAGCGATGCTAACTAAGCTGACAGAAAAGAAATTACCATTTATTTCGGTATTGACTGATCCAACCATGGGTGGTGTGTCTGCTTCTTTTGCCTTTATGGGCGATATCGTGGTCGCTGAACCTAAGGCCTTGATTGGTTTTGCAGGTCCTCGCGTGATTGAAAATACGGTGCGCGAAAAATTACCGGAAGGTTTTCAACGCGCAGAATTCCTAGTGCAAAAAGGTGCGGTCGATATGATTGTTGATCGTCGTAAAATGCGTGAAGAATTAGCGCGATTAATGGCGCTGTTACAAAATCAACCGGCGGAAGCGGTTTCTTAACTTTTGTATGCAATTGCGGAGCCTGAAGATATTTGCTGAAACGGCAAAATCTTCAGGCTCTTTTCATTTCAGCTTGATCGCTTGCAAAGTTTCGCCAGTATCTTGAACTGCAAGCAAAGTCGTAACATCCTTGAGTAAATTATTTATGTCATCCAATATCGTTAATCTTTCCTCCTTGGATAACCCCGGCAATCTGGCCGACTGGCTGAAATTACTAGAGCAGCGCCACGCCAAAGAAATCGATATGGGCCTAGATCGCGTGATGCAAGTTAAGCAGGCGTTGGGAATTCATTACGATTGCCCGGTCATTATGGTGGCGGGCACGAATGGCAAGGGTTCCACTTGCGCAATGTTGGAAGCAATCTTGCTGCAAGCCGGTTATAAAGTGGGGCTGTATAGCAAGCCGCATTTTCTCGATTTTAATGAGCGTGCTCGTATTAACGGCATACCTGTTGTGGATGAATTATTTGTCAGCACCTTTCAAGAAGTCGAATCCGCGCGCGGCGATGTTTCCCTCACGTATTTTGAATTTACTACTTTGGCGATCTGCCAATTATTAGCGCGTCAAAATCTCGATGTCGTGATTTTGGAAGTAGGATTGGGCGGTCGTCTGGATGCTGTGAATGTGATTGATGCTGATGTCGCCATAGTGACTAGCGTGGACATTGATCATGTTGATTATTTGGGCGACACGCGCGAAAAGATAGGCTTTGAAAAAGCCGGCATTTTCCGGACTGGGAAGGCCGCAATATGCAGCGATCCACAAGCACCTCAAAGTTTAATCGATCACGCGGAAGCAATTGGCGCTGATTTGCGTTTGTTTGGACGTGACTTCAACTATAACGGCGACAAACAGCAATGGAATTTCGGTGGTCGCGATCAACGCCGAAATTCTTTGGCTTACCCTAGTTTGCGTGGTGCTAATCAACTGTTAAATGCTTCCGCCGTTTTGGCCGCTTTGGAAGCCTTGCGACATCAGTTACCTGTCGGTGCACAAGAAGTCCGTACCGGATTGGTTATGGTCGATTTGCCTGGACGTTTTCAGGTGTTACCGGGACGTCCAGCAGTGGTGTTGGACGTGGCGCATAACCCGCATGCCGCGGCGACCTTAGCGCAAAATCTCGATAATATGGGCTTTCATGCCTATACCTACGCTGTGTTTGGTTCTATGCTGGATAAAGATATCGCTGGGGTGATCTCGCACATGAAAGCAAAAGTAGATCACTGGTGTGTGTGCGATCTGCCTTTGCCACGTGCTGCCAGTGCAGACCAATTGGCGCAATCGCTTGAAATGGCCGGTGTACTGGAAGATAAAGAACATAGTTTGCAAAAATTCAGCTCGCCCGAAGATGCTTATGCGTTTGCACTGAGCAAAGCGGGGGAAAATGATAGAATAGTGGTCTTCGGTTCTTTTTTAACGGTTGCAGGTGTAATGCGAGCCAGAAGAAATGCCAGTTCTTGATTGTCAACATCAGAAAGAATGTCGCAGTAAGCGTGTTTTTTTGGGTGTTTCTACTAATATCAGCTTGAGATAAAACAGAAATTTGCTATGAGCCTGGACTCGCTATTTAAGCAAAACAACAAGAAGAAAAACGATACAGAAATCGCTGACGATCAAGTTAGCGGTGAGTTTCGTTCCCGCTCCGAAGAAGACAGTCTGGCTGCGTCCGAAATCTCAGCTCGCGGCAAAGCGACGAAGGCGAATAAACGACCCACTAACAATCGAAAAAATGGTGCCGACGAAGTCGCTTTACCGGAAAAAAAACGTGCGCGTCGGCGTTTAATCGGCGCAGTGGCTTTGGTATTGGCAGCGATTATAGTTTTGCCCATGGTGTTTGATTCCGAGCCTAAGCCGAGTAGTCAAAAAATTTCCATAGAAATTCCTTCGAAAGACACCCCTTTAACGACAACAAGTCCGACTCGTGTCGCTGCGAGTTCCTCGGTATCTTCGAATGAAGCTGGCGTGGTTCAAGGCATAGATAGTTCGGAAGAGCTTATTGCAGCGCCTACCACATCCGCAGTTGCAAAAGCACCAGAGACCGCGAAATTGGAAGCGGCGCGTAATGTGGTGAAAGTCGAAAGTGCGAGCACACAAAAATCACCTGAGAAACAATCAGATAAACAAATAGATGTTGCCGCGGTTAACAAAACAGTGGTGTCCACTTTACCGCCTGTTACTAACAAAGTAACGCAGGATGTCGTGAAGAAAACAGAAGCGAAAGTTGACGCGAAAGCAGAACATAAGGCAGAACCTAAGGCCGAAGCGAAGAAAGACAATAAAGATGATGCAGCACGTGCACTCGCCATACTAGAAGGGCGCGCACTACCTGCCGACGAAGCGAAAAGCAGCGTAAAACCTGCGCCTCAAACCACATCTGCTGCAGGTAGTTTTACCGTGCAGGTAGCCGCATTGAATTCTCCCGAAAAAATTCGTGAATTGCAGGCAAAATTGAAAGCGGCCAGCATCACCTCTTATACGCAAAAAATCACCACCAAAACAGGCGAAGTCAGCCGTATTCGGGTGGGGCCTTTTGCGAATAAAGCAGAAGCCGAAAAGATGCGGGCTAAATTGGTAAAACTAGGTTTGAATGGTTCATTGCTGCCTAACTAATTACCTAATTAATTAGCCTAATTAGGTTCAACAGGTTTAACGACAAAATTGAGCAATTGTAGACTCGCCAAAGAAACCAAAGAGCGGATAGACTCGTGACTATATTTGATTACATCGTATTGTTCATCATTATTTGTTCGGTTGTCATTAGCACCATGCGTGGCTTGGTGAAAGAAATTTTGTCTTTAATCAGTTGGATTATTGCTTTAGTCGTTGCGAACGCCTTCGGTGCGACGCTGGCTGCTTGGTTACCCGATGTAATTCCGGGACAATTGACACGAATGATAGTTGCTTTCTTGGCTTTATTCATCGTTGTGCGTTTGTTGATGGCTTTATTGATGCGCGCAGTGGATGCCATGATCAAGGCTGCAGGTTTGAATTTGGCGGATCGCGGTCTTGGTGGTTTGTTTGGTTTGGCACGTGGTTGTGTGATTGTGATGACCTTAGTATTGGTCTGTGGTATGACGGCTATTCCTCAGCAGGCATTCTGGCGCGATGCTTTACTCAGCCCGCTAGCGGTGTCTGCAGTGCGTACTGTAATGCCTTTTTTGCCAGGTTCCGTTACTCAGCATGTGAAGTTGTGATCGTACTTGGCGTGTAGTAGTTGTTCGTAATTCGCTTTATTTTTCTATCGTTTTCTTTTTGTTTTTTAGGAGTCCACCATGTGTGGCATCGTCGGCGTAGTTTCAAAAAATCCCGTTAATCAATTGATCTATGATGCCTTGTTGCTGTTGCAGCATCGCGGTCAGGACGCGGCAGGTATCGCGACTAGTCATGGCAATAAATTCGCAATGCATAAAGCGAATGGTTTGGTGCGTGACGTGTTTCGTACCCGTAATATGCGTTCTTTGCCGGGCAATATCGGTATCGGTCAGGTGCGCTATCCCACCGCTGGTTCCACCAGTGAAGAAGAAGCGCAACCATTTTATGTGAATGCCCCATTTGGTATTGTGCTCGCGCATAACGGTAATTTGACCAATGCAGCGGAATTGAAAATTGAGCTATTCAAAAATGATTTTCGTCATTTGAACACAGACTCCGACTCGGAAGTATTGTTGAATATTTTGGCGCATCAGATTCAAGAAGTGGTCAGCGGTTATTCTCTTGATCCAGCGTCTATGTTCCGTGCAGTGTCGATTTTGCATCGTCGTGTGCGTGGTTCCTATGCCGTAGTCGCGCAAATTGCTGGTTATGGATTGTTGGCATTCCGTGATCCGTTTGGTATTCGTCCCTTGTGCATAGGTACAGCACAAACTGATCAGGGCGTCGAATATATGCTGGCGAGTGAATCCGTTGCGCTGGAAGGCACAGGTTTTAAGTTTGAGCGTGATGTGGCGCCAGGCGAGGCGATTTTTATTGATCTCGACGGCAATATGTATAGCGAACAATGTGCAGAAAATCCTAGCTTAAACCCGTGTGCGTTTGAATACGTCTACCTGGCACGACCTGATTCCACGATAGACGGCACCTCGGTGTATCAGACTCGTTTGAATATGGGTAAATATCTGGCAGAAAAAATTCGCAATCAATTTGGGCAAGGCGACATTGATGTTGTTATGCCTATCCCGGATTCGTCTCGTCCTTCTGCGATGGAATTGGCGGATTGTTTGAATTTGGATTATCGCGAAGGTTTTATCAAAAATCGTTACATCGGTCGTACTTTTATGATGCCGGGACAAGCGATTCGTAAAAAATCTGTGCGCCAAAAATTAAATGCCATTGCCTCCGAATTCAAAGGTAAGAATGTCTTGTTAGTGGATGACTCCATCGTTCGCGGTACGACTAGCCGTGAAATCGTGCAGATGGCACGCGAGTCTGGCGCTCGCAGAGTGATTTTTGCATCGGCTGCGCCTCCGGTGCAATTCCCGAATGTGTATGGAATTGATATGCCAACGCGTAGTGAATTGATTGCTTATGGTCGTTCGCAAGAAGAAATTTGTCGTGAAATTACGGCCGATGCCTTGGTGTATCAAGATGTCGATGATATGAAACGTGCGATATCGGATGCCAATCCGGTATTGAAGAGTATTGAAGCGTCTTGCTTTGATGGTGTGTACATCACTGGTGATGTGACGCCAGACTATCTGGATCGTTTAGAAGCAGCGCGCAATGGCTCTCGTCCAGATAAAGAAGACATGGTGCGTTCTCAACTGAACTTAAATTTGTCGCATAGCGCAGATTAAACTCAGGGTGATGCGGCAGCATCAATGCGTTCAGCAAAAAAAACCAGCAATCAATAATCTAGATTGCTGGTTTTTTTTTCGTCATGAATTTACGAATGCATGAATTCATCAATAGGGCGGGTGACATTTGTCATATGAAAGTCGTGGCAAATTGTTCTATTCAATGTGAAGTATTTGCTTGAAAATAATTGCCATATGTTGCAGATCTTTTTTAATGTGAATTGAACTAAATTCGCTACCACCATGGAGTAAATAGCATGACCGATATCCTGCTCGAGGTACAACAACTAAGCAAATCCTTTGGGGCTCGTAAAGTGGTCGATGATGTGTCATTTTCAGTTCGGCGGGGTCAAACGATAGGCTTGTTGGGACCTAATGGTGCAGGTAAATCAACTACGGTTAATATCATCTGTGGCCTATTGCAAGCCGACTGTGGACAGGTAAAGTTATCTGGCCAGGAAATGAGTGCGGGGAATAATCAGGCGAAAATGAGATTGGGATTGGTGCCGCAGGATCTTGCTCTTTTTGAAGATTTGTCGGCGCGTGAAAATTTGAAAATCTTTGGCGCTTTATACGGTTTAAGTGGAAATCATCTGCAAACACGTTGTGATGCGGTACTAGATTTAGTGAGTCTCTCAGATCGCGCTAAAGACAAACCAGCGACATTCTCCGGTGGTATGAAACGTCGATTGAATATCGCTGCAGCACTAATGCATGAGCCAGAATTGTTGATCCTCGATGAGCCCACGGTTGGAGTTGATACGCAAAGCCGAAATGCGATTTTTGATGCTTTAGAAGTTTTGAAATCGCAGGGTCGCTCTTTGATTTATACCAGCCACTATATGGAAGAGGTCGAGCGCTTAGCCGATCATATTGTGATTATCGATCATGGGAAGTTGATTGCGAACGAAAGTCCTGCCGATTTATTTAAGCGCTTGCCGGCGCATGCGGCTTTAGAACTACAGTTGTCACAAGCACTAACTGTACTGCAACTGCAAAATTTGCAGCAACAAATTGGCGTCGTCAATGTAGAAAGCAAAGACCATGGCCAGCAAACGACCATTGCCTTGAGCGATGGCGAACATGCTTTACGCCTACTCAATTATTTGCAAAGCGAAGGAATTCGGCCCCTGCATTTTGCGACCGCTAAAACGAATTTAGAAGACATCTTTTTAAGTTTAACCGGACGCAGTCTGCGTGATTAGTTAAATTGATTTGCAAGCTTAGGAAAAAGCTTGTGCCGATATAAACTCTAATCTGAACACCAACACGAATTCCAACAAAAATAGAAACGGACGACTCACTATGATTCCCCTGATAGCTTTAATTCGAAAAGACCTGATTTTATTTGTGAATGATAAGCGCGCCTTGTTGTTGACCTTGTTGATGCCTATAGTTCTTGCTGCTTTCTTTGGCTATATTTTCGGTGGTAGCGGCAAACAAGAGGCAGCAAAAATTGAGATCGGCGTGGTGCAGCAAGATGAGCATCTGATTAGTAAAAATATCGTCGCTGGTTTGCAGGCAGAAAGCGCCTTAAACGCTAAGTTATTGACTTTAGAACAGGCGCAAGAATTGGTGCGTAAAGGCAAGCTGAGTGTCGCCGTAGTATTACCTGCGGGATTTGGCGAGGCCGCTGGTGCTGCTTTGTTTAATGCTAAAGCCAAGCCGGAATTGACCTTACTGTTCGATCCTTCGCAAAATGCCATGCTGGCGATGGTGAAAGGTATGCTGACGCAACAAGTGATGCAAAGCGTGAGCGGTGAAATGTTTTCAGGCAAGGCGGGCGGTCAATTTGCCGATAAAAGTTTGGAGCAACTGGCACAAAATCAAAGCGAAGGTAAAGTAAAGCCACAGGATAGAGAACTAACTGAATTTCTAACTAGCTACAAAAAATTTCAGACCTCTCAAGCTTCCGCTAGTGAGCAATCTAGTACTGCCGCAAAACCCGGCTTAAGCATGCCATTCACGACAAGTGAACAAGCGATGGTGGCAAATGATGGACTTCATGGTCAATACAATGGCTATGCCCACTCATTTGCCGGCATGATTGTACAGTTCATCTTGTTTATGGCAATCGACGCGGGTATTTCGGTTCTGTTGGCGCGTAAGCAGGGTATTTGGAAGCGTTTGTTGGCGGCGCCGATATGGCTAAATACTTTGATCGTGGCACGAGCTTTATCCTGTGCGTTGATTGCTTTTGTTGTGACTGCCCTTATTTATGTCGTTGCCGTTACTTTGTTTAAAGTGCAGATATTGGGAAGTATGTTGGGGCTGATCGCCATTGCACTTAGTTTTGCCTTGATGACCGCCAGTTTTGGTTTGCTAATTGCAGCATTTGGCAAGACACCGGAAGCAGCCCGCGGTATTTCGATTTTCGCGACCTTACTTATGGTGATGTTAGGCGGTGCTTGGGTGCCGTCGTTTATGTTCCCAGCGTGGTTGCAAAGTATCACATTGTATATACCGACACGTTGGGCGGTGGATGGATTTGATGCGATGACTTGGCGCGGTTTGGGTTTCGATGCAGCCTTGCCCAATGTGAGCGTATTGTTAGCATTTACAGCTGTATTTTCGATACTGGCTTTGTGGCGTTTCAACGCGAACAAAGAACAGCACTGATTTTTGAATGCCCACGTATCCTTAAGTAACAGTAATCGGCTGCTTGTTTCAAATTCATACAAAATTGACCAAGCAATTGTGGCTGTGCAGGTAAGAATTGAAAATATAATGGCGACAGCAAAGTGTCGACTAGCCATTGCCTTTTTTCATACTTATCTATTTTAAATAAAGCCTAAGAAAAATAATGATTACGCCAAACTTCAAATTGAGTGCTGTCGCGCTTGCTGTTAGCAGTTTGTTTGTGTTTGAAAGTGCTTATGCGCAAAGTGAAACTGTCAACACGAATAAAGCGCAGGAAGAGCAAACCAAGAAAAGTAAAGAAGAAGCAAAAACGCCTGAAGAAAGAGCTAAAGCCATTGACGCCATGCGCAAAGCGAATGCGCAAAGAAATGCAGCCGCTTTAAAAGCAGTATCAGAACAAAATCAGCAAGCCGTTCAGAAAGTAACCGTCAACGGTAGTAAACAATCCGATGTTGATTTGCGCCGCAATTCTATCGCAGGCAAAATTATCGTAGGCCGTGAAGAATTAGATCGCGACGGTGATTCCAGTGTAGGCGAGATCTTGAAACGTCTGCCGGGCGTGACGACGGGGGGGCGTCCAGGGCGAGGTGGCGATATTCGCATGCGTGGTATGGGTGGCGGTTATACACAAATTTTATTAAATGGCGAACGGCCGCCACGTGGTTTTTCTATGGAGTCGCTGTCACCCGATCAAGTGGAAAGAATCGAAGTGATGCGAGGTCCTGTAGCTGAATTTAGTACGCAAGCGATCGCTGGTACGATTAATATTGTTTTACGTGAAGAATACCATCCTAAAGACGTTGATTTGAAATTGTCTTTAGGCATGGAACAAGGTCGTGTCGCACCGAATTTGTCCATCACTTATCCAGGACAGCTAGGTGAATTAAATTATGCTTTGAGCGGCTCTATTTTTAAAAATGGGCAGAATGATTTTGGCACCTCACAAAGAATTGAGCAGGCTGATGACGGTCATATTCAATTGGTGCAAGATCAGATTGACCAGACCAAACGTGAATCCAGCGGCATTCATTTTACGCCGCGTTTTAGCTATAAATTTGAGAATGGTGACAACCTGACTGTACAGCCATTTTTGATGAGCTCTCGCAGCCACTCCCGTACCAGTTCTGCAATCACGCAGACTCCTGAGACTTTAGACCCATTCACTCATTTGGCACCTGTCGCATCAGCAAATTCAAACGGAAATTCTGATTCGACTTTCTTTCGCTTCAATTCAAATTATCAGCATCGATTCGAAGATACAGCGAAATTGACTTTGAAAATTGGCGGCGGTGTAGGGCGTTCCAATAGCGATAGTCTGCGTACACAATTTGCAAAAAATGGCGAGCAATTGAATTTGATCACCGACGTGAACAACACGCGGGATAACTCCTTCAGCACGGGCGGTAAATACACGACACCAATCGGCGACAAGCAAAATCTGGCAGCCGGTTGGGATATCGAAAACAGTCAGCGTCAGCAAAAGCGTGTTTCTCTGGACAATGGCAGGCCGCAGTTTAGCGATTCTGGCGACAACTTAGATGCTTCGACGCGGCGCGTTGCGGCTTGGGTGCAAAATGAAATTGATATTAATGCGCAGTGGTCTGGCTATGCGGGTCTGCGCTGGGAGGGCATTAAGACGCATAGCAGCCGATCCAACTATATTGTCGATAATTCGACCAGCGTATTTAGTCCTATCGTCCATGCCGTGTATCGAATTCCTGATTTTGGTAAGGACCAAATTCGCATGGGCTTGACCAGCAGCTATCGTGCTCCTGCTTTGAATGATGTAATTGCCGTACCAGCGATTTCACCTTTAAACGGTCCAACTCGTCCTGATCGGACTGGTAATCCGAATTTAAAACCAGAACTATCACGTGGTATCGATATCGCCTATGAGCATTATCTGAAAAGCGCAGGGATTATGAGCGTCAATTTATTCATTAAGAATATCGATGACCTGATACGCCGTCGCACCGAACAGGTAAAAATAGGCAATGAGTTACGTTGGGTCAATTCGCCGATTAATATTGGTCATGCCGTGGCAAAAGGCATAGAACTTGAGGCGAAATTTCAAGCTCAGGAATTTTTTCCAGAAGGTCCAGCAATCGACATCCGTACTAATTACAGCCGATTTTGGTCGAACGTGGACGATGTTAAAGGCCCTAATAACCGTCTCGATCAGCAGCCGACCCAAACTGCCAACCTAGGCCTCGATTATCGTGTGAGTGGCTTGCCTTTAAGTATGGGGGGCAATATTAACTGGACCCCAGCCTATGTGAATCAAACCAGCGATACGCAAACCAGTAGTTATGGCATTAAGCGCCAGTTGGATGTGTACACTTTATGGAAATTGTCACCGACTGCCAAAATTCGCTTGTCTGCCAGTAACTTACAAGCCAATGATTCGCTTAACGGCAGTACGGTGTATGTCGGTGGTGTTCACTACTTACAGAGTAATCGTTCCAAAACTTATACGGTATTCAACCTGCGCTTGGAATTGAAGCTGTAAATTTTGATAGCGTCATTAACTGAAATGCGATCCCAACTTAACTGGCATTGATCGCATCATTTAAGTCCCGCACATTATGCGTAATAATTTGAATCAAGCCTGACTGCGCTGCTTGTTGCGGATGGCGCATGACACGGTTATAAAAATCATCGGTTTGCGGTAATAATTCTAGTTGTACATGAGGTGCTTGTGTAATTCCTATGCAAGCATTTCTACCGCCCTTTTTGACCATGTACAGACCCTGATCTGCAAAATTGATGACTTGAGACCAGGTGATTAAATGGGGTTGTTTGGGCAGGAAGGGGAAGCTCGCATAACCAACTGAGCAGGTGCGAGAAATTTCCACGTCGTCGAGTAATTTAAACGGGCAAGACGACACGGTCTGTCGTATTCTTTCTGCGACTATGCCTGCATCTCTGCGGTTACAGCTACGCGCAACCACTAGAAACTCTTCACCGCCCCAGCGTATTAAGTAGTCAGATTCGCGGAAGACGCTTTGCAGGCGATCTCGCATTTGAATTAATACCATGTCGCCACTAGCGTGACCGTAAGTATCATTGACCGATTTGAAATGATCCAAATCGACCATAAAAAATACCAAGTCTTCATCATTGTTAAAGCCAGTTGATACTTGCTCTGTATCGAGCTGATCTTCATAAGCACGGACGGCTCTTGCTACATCACCTTCTATGTTTTGTAGTAGGAAGCGGCGATTTCTTAATCCCGTCAATGGATCTGTGATACTGACTTCTTCTAATTGATTTTGTGTTTCACGCAAAGCATGCAAGGTCGCTTGTAATTGTTTGTAAGCGGAGGCATTGTCGAGCGCGATTGCACCATAAGCAGCTAAAGTGCGCAAGATAGAGCGCTCGCGTTCTCCATATACGTGGGGGCGGGTTGATTGGATAGACATCACACCTAGCAAGCGTTCGCCGACGATCAAAGGCGTATAGAGCAGGCTCAGAGTTTCCATTGTGCCTGGGATAATGTAACGCCCGGTCGCTCCCGGTTCTCGCTCTAGAACAATCTCCTGACGCTCGCGAGCACAACGGGCGAAGGAAGAAATTGGATGATCAATGGCGGTGACAAAATTTGAAATAGCTTGACCATTTTCTATGCCAAATACGAACTCTAATGACAGTCCGTCAGCGGCTAATAATGAAATGCCAAAGCTGGTCGCATCTAATAATTCGTCTACGTGTCTGTGCAAAGCTTTAAATACGGCGTCGACATTCAGATTGGCGGTGATTTCACGTCCAATTAAACCTAAGGTTTCTAATGTATTACTCGATTCTTGTAGGCTGCTTGCACGGGCTGCTTCAGTTTTGGCAATTTGCTTGTGATACTCGGCATCTGAGCGATGGCGCTCATTATCATGCTTGACCTGCATCGCCGTAGCGCGATTGCGGGCTTCGTGCAAGCGTCTGTTTTCTTTTGCTTTCGCAGCTAACTTTGCGTAGTGAAATGCGGATTCAAAATTCTTTATTTGTGCATAGTTATCTGCAATATCGTCGAGTAGTGTTGCGGGGATATTTCCAGCTTTCAGATGTTCACATAGGGCCAGAGCTTCTAATAGATAGGTCAAACTGAGTTGGCTAGCAGTACTGACCGCCGACATTAATTCAGGGTGTTTTTTTGCCAGCTCCGCATAGACGCATAAACACTTGATCTGCTCATCGAGATTTTTTTGTTCGCGTGCAATGCTCAAGGCCTGTTGGATTTTCTCGTGCGCCAATGTTGGCTGTCCCAGTCGACAATAAGCAATTGCCTGTCCACGCCAACAATCTGAGATGAAAACAGGTTCGTTATGCACTTGAATCCGTTCGGCAGCTAGTTCGAAGAAGCGTAATGCTTCGGCAGGCGTTTCTAAGTCGATAGACAGATCACCGAGGTAGGCCAGCGTATGGGCGAAGGTGCGTGAGCCAGATATTTTTTCCTGTATGCTGAGCGACTCCATCAGTTTTTCTTTAGCATCCGCGTAGCGTTCTAACAGGCGTAAGGCATTACCTGTTTGTAATAGTGCAATGGCCAATGAACTTGGCCATTGCTGTTGTCGGGCTAAGGCTAAAGCAGTTTCGTCCCACTCCAAAGCTGAGTCTAAGTCACCTAAAGTCGCAAAAGAATCACCCGCATTCGTGGCTGTCAAGATCGCTTGTCGAATCTGGCCGGTGTCGAGTGCGGCTCTGTGGGCTTGTATATGCAAACGACATGATTCGCCCAGCTCTCCGATTTTATTCGCGACGATAGCACGCGCACTATCTAACCATGCAACGACAGCAAGCGGATAAGTAAAAGCCTTGGAGAAGTGTTTATCAAGTAACAGTGCAGTTTGATTTGGATCGTTGATCGCACCGTTGTGTAATTTACGGGCTAAGGCGATTTGGTAGCGTATGTTATCTTTGGCGATATGATACTGCTCGATTGCGGCATTTAAGAATTGATCGCGTTGATCAATTTCGCCTAGGTCACGATGGATAGAACTTAACAGAAAGCAAGTGTCACCCATGGCAGAGAAGTCATGCATTAGGTTGAAGCTTTGCAATGCCAGCTGCGCATTTTTCTCAGCGATACCAAGCTCGCCGTTTAACCAATGAATTTCACTGCGGATTAAGTTGATTCTGGCGTCGAGAATAATACGTTCGTCTGGCGTCACCTGCTGAAGATGATCTTGCTGCAATAAGGCGCTAGCTTCCCTGCTTAGTACCAAAGCGCGGTGACAATCACGTTGACGCAAATACCATGCGAGTTGTATTAATACTTGAAGGCGCGGCAGGGCTTCAAGTGATGAAACCATCGTTTCAATCGCATTAACTTCACTGTCTAAAGCGTATAAATCCATTATCAGATCGCATCCCAAAACCAGTCTGTAAGCAATTTATATTGAGCTTATAGTGAACTTAATATGAGCCCAAAGCGAACTGGTTCGACAATCTAACACAAAGATTTATGCTTGAAACACATGGTGGAAGAAAGTTTTTAGTGGCAAGGTTTATTTTGATTTTCGTTTTGATGTTAATGATTTCTTCTTGAAAACTTGGGTGAAGCCGCTTTCGAATTTAATTTATCAAAATAAGGCTGAAGTTACTTTCAAAACTTCTTCTGCCGTTGTGACGCCGTCAATAATTTTGTGTGCACCTGCAATACGCAGAGGTTTCATATCGTCGTCGATGGCTTGTTTGCGTAAAGCATGAATGTCGGCGTCCTGTTGTATTAACTTACTAAATGTCTGCGTGACCGTTAGTAATTCATACAATCCGGTTCGTCCTTTGTAGCCCGTTTGACGGCATTCCAAGCAACCTACGGGACGGTATATTTTCGACGGTTTTTCAATTTTCCAATCCTCGACCAGTGCTGACCACACCGGATCTTGAATTTCGCCATCGTCAGATTTGCAATGCGGGCATAAAGTCCGGACCAGGCGTTGCGCCAAGATACCTACGATGGTCGCTTCCAATAAATAGTAAGGGACGCCTAATTGCAACAAGCGCATGATAGCGGAAGGGGCATCATTGGTATGTAAGGTGGATAGCACTAAATGTCCGGTCAATGCCGCCTGGATTGCCATTTCGGCTGTTGGCAAATCACGTATTTCACCCACCATGATGATGTCGGGATCCTGCCGCATCAGAGCGCGTATGCCATCGGCAAAGGATAGGTCTATGTTTGATTGGACCTGCATTTGGTTGAACGAACCTTCTACCATTTCAATCGGATCTTCCACGGTGCAGACATTGACGTCGGGTGTGGCCAAAGCTTTCAAGGTCGTATATAAAGTCGTGGTTTTCCCCGAGCCCGTCGGTCCTGTTACTAAAATAATGCCGTGCGGTTTTTTTGTCAGATTGGCCCAACGTAGAGCGTCATTTTGTGGGAAGCCCAACTCCGGCAAAGTTTTTACCACGACTTCAGGATCAAAAATACGCATCACTAATTTTTCGCCGAAAGCGGTTGGCAACGTGGATAAACGTAGCTCAACTTCTTGCCCATCGGCGGTACGAGTTTTGACGCGACCATCTTGCGGACGGCGTTTTTCGATAACATCCATTCGACCCAATAACTTAATGCGCGCTGTCATCGCGATCATCACAATGGGTGGCACTTGATACACCTGATGCAAGACACCATCAATACGAAAACGTATTACCGCCATGTCGCGTTTTGGCTCCAAATGTATGTCCGAAGCGCGCTGGTCGAAAGCGAATTGCCACAACCAATCGACAATGTTAATCACGTGTTGGTCGTTGGCGTCGACTTGTTTATTCGATTTGCCGAGCTCAACCAATTGTTCGAAGTTATTTCGTAAGGCGACGTCGTTGCCGTTGGCTTTACGTGCATCTTTAATGGATTTTGCTAAAGAAAAAAACTGTGCCGTGTATTGCGCAATATCGAGTGGATTTGCCAGAACTAACTTGATTTCTTTTTGTGTGATCTTGGTGATTTCGTCCAGCCACTCATTATCATAAGGATCGGTCGTGGCGATAGTGACACTATCGTTGTTAGCCTCGACCGGTAAAATATTAAAGCGAGTTGCATACGTCGATGACATGACGTCTGAGACTTTTGTAAAGTCAATTTTAAGAGGATCGATGCGATAGAAAGGCACACCCACTTTGCGCGCAGCCCATTCTGTAACCCAATCCAGCGTGAGCAAGTGCTGTGAGCGTGATGCTGAATACAATTTTGCCTGAGCAATTGCGGTGAACGGATGCATGTTGGCGGCTCCGTTTTTGAGTATTCCTCGCGTGTGATTAAACGCTGCTTTGGCATCTTCTTTTTTGACTATGCCGTCTTCCATCAACCACGTAAAAATTTGCTGTAAGTTTAAATTTTTGGGTGTCGGATTCATAGTGTGCATTCGTTAGAATAAAAGGGCGATGCCATGGCTAGGTTGATGTTATGCAAATCGTATCGATGTATTTGTGCAGCGCTATTTTTATTCTTGCGTTTTTTTCAGCCCATCTACCCAGCTGCTTGCAGGTAATTTGGTTCGTAATTGGATCGCTTTGGCTCGCTCGTACAGTACGCCCAGGTCGAGTTTGAGTCGCTGCTTAAATGCAATGGCCACGACGTTTCCGTCATGCACCTCAGGTAAACACAAGACCGTGCCAAATACATAGCGCAAAACCTTGATGTTTTTGGCAAAACTCGGGTGGTCACCGAATAGATTGACGGTCAATACGCCGTCTGCCGACAAACAATCAGCACAAGCTTGATAAAATTCAGTCGTATCGAGTACTGGACCACGCGCTGTGGCGTCATACAAATCAACTTGCAAGGCTTGGAATTGATCATGATGCTCGCTATCAAGCACAAAATCCATCGCGTCCATTTCAATAACTTTGAGCCTTTCATCGTTTGGCGGCAATTTAAACATGCTTTCACACACCATAATGACGGCTGGATTTAAATCAATTGCTGTGACTTTGGCATTGGGAAATTGCCGATAACAAAATTTGGTGAGGGCGCCAGTGCCCAAACCGAGTTGTGCGATTTGCTTAGGGCTATCATGAAATAGCATCCACGCCATCATTTGCTGTGCGTACTCCAATTCTAACCAGTCCGGCTTGCGCAAGCGCATTGCACCTTGCACCCATTCAGTACCAAAATGAAGATAACGTACGCCGTCATGTTCCGATAAGGTAACCGGTGCAAATTTTGGTTTGCGTGGCGTGTCTTTTTTGCCAGCACTCGGACCGGAACGATAATTGGATTCAGCTTCTATGGATTTTCGTTTGATTAACATGATAAGAAGTAGGCTGGCGAAGGCGGAAATGTCTTGAATTGAAACAAATGCTTACGATAAAAGAGCAGCAGAGATTGATTGTAAACGCTATGTTATTAGATGTGTCATTGATTTATCGTCGCATTGTCATAATATTCGAAGTGACATTGTTTCTCGATCAAATTGTCAACTGAATGTTAAATGTGACGTTGTAGCCGGACAGGTAAGCAAATTGTGCATTCTATTTATGTGATGCTGACGTCAAACCAAGTAAGGAGTTTATTTTGAAAAAATTATTAATTGTTGCTGCGGTGATCGCTTCTGCCTCAACTATGACAGCTTGTGTTTCGACACATACTTCTGGCAGTGTTTATCGGCCTTATCAGACTCAGAACGAAATGTCAGTTCGTATGGGCGTGGTTGAATCTGTACGTGAAGTGACTATAGATGGCGGTCGTAGCGGTGTCGGTACTTTAACGGGTGCTGCTTTAGGTGGCTTAGCGGGATCTAGTTTGGGCGGCGGTCGCGGCTCGACGGCAACTGGTATCGTTGGGGCTGTGGTAGGCGGGATTATTGGTAATAACGTAGAGTCCAATGCGAACACACGTCGTGGTGTAGAGATTACCGTGCGTCTCGACAATGGCGAAATGAAGGCAATTACGCAAGATGCCGACGAAACTTTCCGCCCTGGTGAGCGAGTGCGTTTATTGTCAGATCGCCGTACTACGCGGGTCACGCATTAAATTTGTTTGACCGTAAAATAAAAAAACCGGAATTTTGAGTTCCGGTTTTTTTATTCTTGGCTGAAGTTTGATCTATTTATTTGCTGACATTCAGTAGCATTTCGTTCAGGCGCTTTACAAATGCGCTTGGATCATCAAGCGTGCCGCCTTCAGCTAAAGCTGCCTGGTCAAACAAGATGTGTGACCAGTCATTGAATTTCGCTTCTTCATACTTCAAACGCTGTACCAATGGATGATCTGGATTCACTTCCAAAATCGGCTTAGATTCTGGCGCTGCCTGACCTGCGGCTTTCAACATACGTACCAAATTGCCTGAAAGTTCGTTTTCGTCAGCGACTAAGCAAGCTGGTGAATCAGTTAAGCGGAAGGTAATGCGCACATCTTTAGCTTTATCGGTCAAAGCGGTTTTCATTTTTTCAACCAGATCTTTAAATTGCGTTTCTGTTTCTTCATGTTGCTTTTTTTCGGCCTCGTCTTCCAGCTTACCCAGATCCAGATCGCCTTTTGCAACGGAAACCAAATCTTTACCTTCAAACGCTGTTAAGAACGACAACATCCATTCGTCAACGCGATCGGTGAGCAATAAAACTTCCACGCCTTTCTTGCGGAAAATTTCCAGATGCGGGCTATTTTTTGCTGCGGCAAAGCTATCGGCCGTCACATAATAAATCTTATCTTGGCCTTCCTTGGCGCGGGCAAGGTAGTCAGCCAGTGACACGGTTTGCGCTTCGTTGTCATTATGCGTAGAAGCAAAACGGAGCAAGGCGGCGATACGATCTTTGTTAGCAGCATCTTCACCGATACCTTCTTTCAAAACTTGACCAAATTCTTTCCAGAAGCTGGCAAATTTCTCTTTCTTGCTTTCTGCCTCATCGCCTTCCGCGTTGGCCAAATCTTCCAACATGCCTAGCACGCGTTTGGTGGAGCCCTCGCGGATCGCTTTGATATCGCGTGACTCTTGCAAAATTTCACGAGATACATTTAAAGGCAAATCGTTGGAATCAATAATCCCTTTCACAAAACGCAAATAAACTGGCATTAATTGTTCTGCGTCGTCCATGATGAACACACGTTTGACGTAGAGCTTGATGCCGCCACGTTTATTGCGGTCCCACATATCAAACGGTGCGCGGCTTGGAATGTACAGCAACTGCGTATATTCGCTACGACCTTCGACGCGATTGTGCGTGTGTGTCAACGGTGCGGTGTAATCGTGCGAAATATGCTTGTAGAATTCAGTGTATTGCTCAGGCGTGATGTCAGATTTACTGCGCGCCCACAATGCACTGGCTTGATTAACGGTTTCGAGTTCGTCTTTCAGAACTTGTTCTTTTTTCTCATCATCCCATTCTTCTTTTTGCATCAAAATAGGCAAAGAGATGTGGTCAGAATAAGTGCGGATAATGGATTTGAGTTTCCAAGAAGAGAGGAAATCATCTTCACCTTCGCGCAAATGCAAAGTGATAGACGTGCCGCGATCTTCTTTCGTAATTTGCTCTACACTGAAATCGCCGGCGCCAGCAGATTCCCAGCGCACGCCTTCGCTTGCTGCGGTGCCGGCACGACGTGATTCCACTGTCATTTTGTCGGCAACGATGAAGCCTGAGTAGAAACCAACACCAAACTGACCAATCATGGCCGCATCTTTTTGTTGATCACCGGATAGTTTAGAAAAGAATTCTTTAGTTCCCGATTTGGCAATCGTACCAAGATGGTTCACTGCGTCATCACGCGTCATACCAATGCCATTGTCGCTGATCGTAATCGTGCGTGCAGCTTTGTCGAAACTAACTTTGATCTTTAATTCGGAATCATTTTCGAACAAGCTGGCATCGTTAATTGCTTCAAAACGCAGTTTGTCGGAGGCATCCGAAGCGTTAGAAATGAGCTCTCTTAAGAAAATTTCTTTGTTTGAATACAAAGAATGGATCATCAATTGGAGCAATTGTGAAACTTCTGCTTGAAATCCCAGGGTTTGTTTTTCTGACATGCTTTCCTCGATATTTAAGAATTAACGGAGTCGATGAATCAACTTAAGTGAGCATCAAATGTGGTGCTAACTTGATATTTCAAGAGGGGCTATGTAATTTTTCTGCGCTCACTTTGACTGTGGGCATTGATTCTTGGTGCAAGGACTGACGTCGCGAAAGCCTCAACAGGCTTGCCAGAAAATCCTCTTTTTGTCATCAATGCGTAGTAAGTCTTTGAAATAATGACGAAAATATCTGCATTGTTTGTAATCGAGACGTAAGTTTTGCATTGCAGCATGCTATAATCGTCGGTTATTCGAATCACCTCCCATATAAATACAATCATGACCAACAATACACGCGCTATTCGCAACATCGCCATTATCGCTCACGTTGACCACGGCAAAACTACGCTAGTGGATCAATTGCTGCGCCAATCTGGTACTTTCCGTGATAATCAACAAGTTGATAATCGCGTTATGGATTCCAACGATATTGAGAAAGAGCGCGGTATCACGATTCTTTCCAAAAACTGTGCAGTTGAATACAAAGGCACACACATCAACATCGTTGACACGCCAGGCCATGCCGACTTCGGTGGCGAAGTTGAACGTGTATTGTCCATGGTTGATAGCGTGTTGTTGCTGGTTGATGCGCAAGAAGGCCCAATGCCACAAACGCGTTTCGTAACACGTAAAGCTTTGGCTTTGGGTTTGAAGCCTATCGTGGTTGTGAATAAGATTGACCGTGAAAACGCGGATCCGCAAAAAGCCGTTAACGCGACATTTGAATTGTTCGACAAACTCGGTGCGACTGATGAACAGTTAGATTTCCCTATCGTTTACGCGTCTGGTTTCAAAGGCTATGCCGGCTTAGAAGACACAGTACGTGACGGTAACATGGAGCCCTTGTTTGATGCCATCTTGAAACACGTTCCTGCGCGTGAAGATGATCCAAACGGTCCATTGCAATTGCAAATCACTTCTTTGGAATACTCTTCTTACGTTGGTAAGATCGGCGTTGGTCGTATCTTGCGTGGCCGCGTTCGTGCAGGTCAAGACGTTGTTTGGATGAATGGCCCTGAAGACAAGCCAAGCAAAGCACGTATTAACCAAGTGTTGACATTTAAAGGCTTGGACCGTGTATTGACTGATGAGGCATTGGCTGGCGACATCGTTTTGATCAACGGTATTGAAGAGATCAGTATCGGTTCCACCATTTGCGCACCGGATGCACCGGAAGGTTTGCCAATGTTGAAGATCGATGAACCAACATTGACGATGAACTTCATGGTGAATAGCTCACCATTGGCTGGTCGTGAAGGTAAGTTCGTAACAACACGTCAGATTCGTGATCGTTTGGATCGTGAATTGAAATCCAACATGGCGTTGCGTGTAGTACAAGCTGAAGGTGATGATTCTACGTACGAAGTATCTGGTCGCGGCGAATTGCATTTGACGATTTTGATCGAAAACATGCGTCGCGAAGGTTTTGAATTGGCTGTTTCTCGTCCACGCGTTGTTTTCAAAATGGTGGATGGCGTGCGCCACGAGCCGTATGAGAACTTGACGGTTGACGTAGAAGAAAACAACCAAGGCGGCGTGATGGAAGAGCTCGGTCGTCGTCGTGGTGATTTGCAAAACATGGAACCGGACGGCAAAGGCCGTGTGCGTTTGGAATACCGTATTCCAGCACGTGGCTTGATCGGCTTCCAAGGCGAATTCATGACATTGACACGCGGTACTGGTTTGATGAGTCACGTGTTTGATGAATACGCACCAGTTGATAATACAAAAGGTGAAATGGCTGGCCGTCGTAACGGCGTGTTGATTTCTCAAGATGATGGCGCTGCTGTTGCTTACGCTATTTGGAAATTGCAAGACCGCGGTCGTATGTTCGTAGTCCATAACGATCCAGTGTACGAAGGCATGATCATCGGTATTCACTCACGTGATAACGATTTGGTTGTGAATCCAATCAAAGGCAAGCAATTAACTAACGTTCGCTCTTCTGGTACGGACGAAGCGGTACGTTTGGTTCCACCAATTCAAATGAGTTTGGAATATGCCGTTGAATTTATTGAAGACGACGAATTGGTCGAAGTAACACCGAAGAGCATTCGTTTGCGTAAGCGTTTCTTGAAAGAACACGAGCGTAAAAAAGCGTCTCGCGAAGCTTAATTGAATGGACGACTAGTCGATTTATTCGTAAATAAAGATACAGGTTCAGCTAATTCTTAGCATTCATGTTGAGAATGACGCGGTATCACAAGAAGCCCGCTTGATTCTTTGTCAAGCGGGTTTCTGTTTTATATCTCTGGAGTAAACTCATGCGGCAGCCCAGCCACAAAACTGCTTTAGTGTTAATGATTATTGCGCCAACGATGTGGAGCACAGCGGGCGTCTTATCGCGCCAGCTGGAATCTGCACGTGGCTTTGAAGTGAGTTTTTGGCGGAGTTTTTTTGCCGCCATTTTTGTTGGCTTAGCTTTGGTATGGCAGCACAAAGGCAAACTTGGTCAAAAGCTGCTAAGCCTTGGTCGTTATGGCCTGGCATCCGGTTTTATGTGGGCAGCCATGTTCACTTGCTTTATGTTAGCACTGACCATGACCACAGTGGCGAATGCCTTGATCGTAGAGAGTTTCGCACCGCTATTGACTGCGATCTTCGCCTGGATCTTTCTGGCCGAAAAAATTCCAAATCGAACTTGGTTAGCGATTTTCGTCGCTTTCGCCGGTATGTTATGGATGTTTGTTGATGGTTTTTCTAAGCTTGATGCGAGTGGTTTGATCGGTGTGATGTTGGCTTTATGCGTGCCTTTCGCGGTTGCGGCAAACGTGATTATCCTGAAGAAGGGCGGGCAGCATGTGGATTTAATTCCTGCTGTTTTAATTGGCGGAATTTTGTCGGCAGCTTTGATGTTGCCATTCGCCTTACCTTTGACGGCATCCTTGCACGACCTAGTGATCTTGGCTACTTTAGGCGTGTTTCAACTCGGATTACCCTGCATGATCATGGTGCATGCGGCAAAAGGCTTGAGTGCACCGGAAATTTCATTATTGTCTCTGCTCGAAGTGGTGCTCGGACCTTTTTGGGTCTGGCTGGCGATCGGCGAAGAGCCCGCAAAAGCGACGCTGCTAGGCGGCTCGGTTGTTTTATTTGCTTTGATATTTAATGAAGTGATGGCGTTCCGTCAGGAGCGCTTGTTAAAGCCTTTAAAAAACAATTAGAAAAAGCACCAAGCTTGTCATAGCACAGAGCGCGCAAGCGAATTTGTGCAAAAATTCCCTCAAATTGATTAACTTTAAGCGTTCTCAACCCGTTTGAGATCGCGGTATTTTTAGATGGTGTCCCTATGTCAAATCCTACGTCAGCTTCAAGTTCAGCAAAGTTAAAAGCGCCGGAATTACTCTTACCCGCAGGCTCTTTAGAAAAAATGCATGCAGCATTTGATTTTGGTGCGGATGCGGTGTATGCCGGACAGCCACGCTACAGTTTGCGCGCTCGCAATAATGAATTTTCTACATTGGATATCCTGCAGCAAGGTATAGACGGCGCGCATGCCCGAGGCAAATCTTTCTTCGTAGCCAGCAATATTTTTCCGCATAACTCTAAATTAAAAACCTATCTGAATGATATGGAACCGGTCATCGCAATGAAGCCGGACGCTTTAATTATGGCTGATCCGGGCTTGATCATGATGGTGCGTGAGAAGTGGCCAGAAGTGAATGTACATTTATCCGTGCAAGCGAATGCGGTTAACTGGGCAGACGTGAAATTTTGGCAAAAGATGGGCTTAACCCGCGTGATTTTGTCGCGCGAATTATCCTTAGATGAAATTGAAGAAATCAAACAGCGTTGCCCGGAAATGGAGCTCGAAGTGTTCGTCCACGGCGCTTTGTGTATCGCTTACTCAGGACGCTGTTTATTGTCAGGTTACTTCAATCATCGTGACCCGAATCAAGGAACTTGCACCAATTCTTGTCGCTGGGATTACAAGGTTGAAAACGCGACTGAAAATGAGACGGGTGACCTGCAGCGCATTCCGGTTGAAACTATCAAGTTCGATTTCAATAAAGCTTTGGAAGATGCGAATCAGTCATTCTCTGCGATGGGGGATATGCCGCGTCATCCTTTGGCGGATCGTCCATATTTGGTGGAAGAAGCAGGGCGCCCAGGTAGTTTTATGCCGATACTGGAAGACGAGCACGGCACTTACATCATGAATTCAAAAGACTTACGTGCGATCGAGCACGTTGAACGCTTGGCAAAAATTGGTGTCGATTCGCTCAAAGTGGAAGGCCGTACCAAGTCTTTGTATTATGTCGCTCGTACCGCACAAACGTATCGTCGTGCGATTGATGATGCGGTGGCTGGCCGTCCGTTCAATGAGCAATTGCTTGGTGAATTAAATGGTCTAGCGAATCGTGGTTATACCGATGGATTTTACCAACGTCATCACACCCAAGAGCATCAAAACTATATGGAAGGTGTATCAAAGGCACATCGCAGTCAGTATGTCGGCAATGTCTTGTCCGTCGCGGATGGTTGGGCTGAAGTCGAAGTAAAAAATCGTTTCTCGGTCGGGGATAAGATAGAAATCATTCACCCAAGTGGCAATGAAATCGTCGATCTGGCGGCGATCCGAAATAAACATAATGAGGCGATTGATGTGATCGGCGGTGCCGGCCATAAAGTGCGTATTCCGCTTGACGCGAAGTATGATAAGGCTCTGTTAGCACGAATGTTGTAAGGATATTCTTTGGTTGTGAATGTTCAAAATGAGACTTATGACGCTCCCGAATTACTTATTAAGCGATCCTTGCATTTAATTGACTGGCATTAGGCCACAAGCATTTTTTGAATCGTTAATTTGTGTTTCATCCCCTGCGAAATTGCTTGCCGCTGTTTGCTTGGCGGCGAATAATATCAGTGCAGATACACTGACGGTTTCTATTTCTCATTGATGGTTTTTCAGTAAGAAATAGTAAGCTTAGATTATAGAAAAGCTGAATGAAGAGGCTGGGATGGGATTGTTTTGTTTGAAGTGGTATGCCTCGATGATGTGGTCCGGTTCACTATTTGTTTGTTTGCTTGGTGGACTTTTTTTTAGTATGCCAGCTACCAGCAGTCAGATAATTCGGCTTTACTATAACGAAAGACCGCCGTTTCTGGAGTCGCAAGAAAACGCTCAGGTCGCTGGGCTCACTGCAACACCCGCGCGCCAGGGATTTGAACGTGCTGGCATTGCCTATGAGTGGAAAAAGGCGACAGCCGAAACACAATTGGATGTAATACGTGCTAATCGCGAGCCAGCTTGTCTGGTGGGGTGGTACCGATTGCCCGAACGTGAATTGATAGGTAAATTTTCTGATCCAATTTATGTCGGACAGCAGATGATAGCTTTGCATTTGGCTAGCAATAAAAAAATCGATGGAAGAGTTAAAGTAAGTCACTTATTTCAAGATAAGAATCTAATCCTGTTGGTAAAAAATGCCTACTCTTATGGCAAACGTCTGGATCATTTGATTAACGAGTTTGCCCCACGAACTGAAGTCGCGAATGCCGAAAATTTGAATATGCTGAGCATGCTGGTATATCAGCGCGCTGATTACTTTCTGCTCGGCGAAGAAGAGGCGATGGCGCTGATAAAACGATCCGCTTACCCGAAAAGTAATTTTAAATTCACTTATTTTCAAGAGCCAATTCATGAAGATAGCCGGCACTTATGGTGTAGTAAACAAGTGCCGGATAGTGTCATTAAAAAGTTCAATGCCGCATTGGCGAAAAAATCCGTGCGCTAGAATTGAATTGCAATATTTAGGTTGACCTAGGGTTCAAATCATGACGCGTTTGCGTGCTCGTTGATCGCATCAGTCAGTCGAGAAAATAAGCTATCAATTTGCTCTCTATTGATGATAAGCGGCGGCGATAAGGCAATGATGTCGCCGGTAGTGCGAATTAAGACATCTTTTTCCCAGAAACATTTTTCAAAAATGTCATAGGCACGCGTCGTCGATTTGCCGCTTTGTGGCTCTAATTCTATGCCGCAAACCAAGCCTAAATTTCGTATGTCCTTCACATATGGTAAGCCACGCAAACTATGAGCAGCTTGTTCAAAGTAAGGCGCCATTGCCTCAGCTGCCTCAAATATTTTTTCTTCCTCGTAGACTTCGAGAGTGGCAATCGCTGCAGCACATGCCAGTGGATGAGCGCTGTAAGTATAGCCGTGGAAAAATTCGATTTGATCCTGAGGGGCGGCATTCACCAAGGTATCATGCACCATCTGCGCAGCGATGACCGCCCCCATGGGAACGGCGGCATTTGTCAGGCCTTTGGCGCAAACGATCATGTCGGGTTTAACAGCAAAATAATCAGCGGCAAAGGGCTTGCCCAAGCGTCCAAATCCGGTAATCACTTCGTCGAAAATCAATAAAATACCGTGTTTAGTACAGATGTCGCGCAGCTTTTGCAGATAGCCTTGTGGCGGCACAATCACACCGGTTGAGCCTTGCATTGGCTCCACAATTACTGCTGCAACGCTGGAAGGATCGTGTAGAGTTAATAAACGCAATTCCAACTCATCTGCTAACTCAGCACCATGCGCAGGCATGCCTTTACTAAATGCATTCTTGGCGATATTCAGAGGATGACGCAAGTGGTCAACGCCACTTAAGCCAGGGCCAAATTGCTTGCGATTGCCAGCGATACCGCCGACCGAGATGCCGCCAAACCCCACGCCATGATAACCGCGTTCTCTGCCTATCAAGCGACAGCGCGCTGCGTCGCCGCGCGCGCGATGATAGGCGAGTGCCATCTTTAAGGCGGTATCAACCCCTTCTGAACCATCGTTACAAAAGAACACCCGGTTTAAGCCTTCTGGCGCAATGGCCGCGAGTTTGCTTGCCGCTTGGAAGGCCAGTGGATGTCCCATTTGAAAGGTCGGCGCAAAATCCAAAGCTGCTGCTTGAGCTTGTATTGCCTGTACGATTTTTGGGTGATTGTGACCAGCATTCACGCACCATAACCCGGCGGTGCCATCGAGAATTTCACGTCCGTCATCTGTCGTGTAATGCATACCTTTGGCACTTTGCAATAGCCTAGGTTTGCTCTTGAATTGTCGGTTGGCGGTAAATGGCATCCAAAAATGGTCGGTTTGCATGAAGTCGCTTTCGAAAAAGTAATGTGGTGATTGATTTGTGGTGCTGCCATTATTTTGCGTCTTAGGCGGTCATCCTAGGTTCTACATTAACTCCGATTGTGTCACGTTACCGACAGGCCGTCCAATCCTGTGGACAGGATTTCTTTCTACAGAAAGACTGATGTGCTCATTTAATAAAGCTTGCTGCCGCTTCGAATTTTTCTTGCTTTCAGTCAAAGTTTTGGCCTGCGTTTGTTTGAAATTATTCAATGCCAATATCAAATTCACGTATAAATGGCGCCTACGATCAAATGACGGCAGAGACATTTAAATTAATGACCAAGAAATTTCCTCTTAGTCCAAGTAATCCAGAACGTATTTGCTGGGGGTGCGATCACTATTGTCCCAGCGATTCACTCGCATGCGGTAATGGTGCTGATAGAACTGCACATCCATCTGAGTTGTTTGGCCCTGATTAGCAAGTTTGGGAATTAGCCCAATTATCAATTGATAAACAAGCTTCGAAGACAAAATGAAAGTAGGATTTTGGGATACTTTGACTGCTAGAAAATCTTGTTTTTCTATTATTTGAGTCGCTGATTGTGAGGGCAAAATAAGCGTAGCCAGGTCACAAAGGTTACAATAGCGCCTGTTTATTTTTGCCTGTTTCTATTGTGAATTTTCCCGTACTGCCTTCGCGCCGCATCTCTGTGGCCCCCATGATGGATTGGTCCGATCGTCATTGTCGATTGTTTCACCGTCATATTTCCCGCCATACCTGGCTCTACACTGAAATGGTCACCACCGGCGCTATTCTTTACGGTGATATCGCACGTCATTTAGATTTTAATCAAGAAGAGCACCCGGTCGCCTTGCAATTGGGCGGTAGCGAGCCTGCCGATTTGGCACTGGCGGCAAAACGTGGGCAAGAGTGGGGTTATGACGAAGTTAATTTGAATTGTGGTTGTCCTTCAGAGCGCGTACAAAAAGGTGCATTTGGTGCCTGTTTAATGGCAGAGCCCAACTTAGTGGCCGATTGCGTGAAAGCGATGCGTGACGTGGTCGACATCGACGTCACCGTAAAGCACAGGATAGGCATTGACGATGTTGATTCTTATGATTTTGTCAGAGATTTTGTTGGACAAATCGCGGAGGCGGGATGTAATACTTTTGTGGTGCATGCCAGAAATGCCATCTTAAAAGGATTATCACCGAAGGAAAATCGTGAAGTGCCACCGCTGAAATATGATTACGCCTATCGTCTGAAAAAAGATTTCCCCAGTTTGGAAATTATCATTAATGGTGGCATCAAGACCGAACAGGAGATTGATGAGCATCTATTGCATGTCGATGGCGTCATGTTGGGACGTGAGGCCTACCACAACCCTTACTTCATGACGAATTTTGATGCGCGCTATTATGGCGATACCAGTACCCCTAAAACGCGGGAAGAAGTCATATTGGCAATGTTGCCTTACATTCGTGAGCAATTACAAAAATTCGGTGAGAATGGCAAGGGATTGAAACTCAATAGTATTACTCGTCACATGCTAGGTTTGACCTTCGGCCTAGTCGGCGCCCGCGCTTTCCGACAAACTTTGTCAGATACGAAAAAATTAGCTTTGAATAATCCTGAATTGTTGCTTGAAGCGATGCAAAAAGTAAAAGCAGCAAATCCGGGATTGGATGGGTAGAGACGCTTACTTTTTGTCGATGAGGATCGCAGTTTCTATAATCGAACTCTGCGATTTTCATTGTGCTCTTCAATGACAACGCCAATTAATCGTTTAGAAAACAAAAAAGCCCGCAAAAGCGGGCTTTTTTATTCATTCTGTGGGGTGGACGATGGGGCTCGAACCCACGACAACAGGAATCACAATCCTGGACTCTACCAACTGAGCTACGACCACCACTGGATCACATGTTAGGTGCACAAGTGCACTGCAAGTGAGCCTCGCATTATACGAGGATTTGTTAAATCAGGCAAATCATTTCGTTTTGTTTGAATTGGCAGGGCACAAAAAAAGCCCGCAAACATCGCGGGCCAATATTCACAATAGGGTAGGAATACAATAAAACACAAACTACAGGTATGAATATAGAGAATCGGATCGTGGTCGGCTCAATATATTACAAATTCTTACGACTTGAACGGCATTGATACAATCTAAGGCACCGACTTTAGCTGAGGAGATTTGATCTTGGCGGCGATCGATTTGAGGTACGCTTTTTTATGAATTTCATATTTCGATCGCCGTTCTCTGAATCGCGACGTCATTCATTTGCTACAAATTTGGCTTTGCAAAGAAGCTCGAATTCATTGAGCGGAAGAGGGCGGCTAAAAAAGTAGCCTTGGAAAGTATGACAATCGGCAGCGAGTAAGAAGTCCCTTTGTTCCGCCAGCTCAACACCTTCCGCAATGACGCTTAAACCCAGGCTTTGACCCAGCGCAATGATGGTTTTGATGATGACTGCATCGTTGGGATCGCTTAAAACATCACGAACGAATGATTGATCGATCTTCAATTGATCTAAAGGTAGTCGCTTCAGATATGATAAGGAGGAATAGCCGGTACCAAAATCATCAAGTGAAAATGAGATACCAATCGATTTAAGTGCAAACATTTTTTCGATAACACTTTCGACCTCAGACACTAACAAGCTTTCTGTTAGCTCAAGTTTTAGATGGTTTGGATTGGCCCCAGTTTTTGCCAGAATATTGAGGACCTGTTGTACAAAATCTTTTTGACGAAATTGATTTGCGCTGACATTGACTGCCAAAATAAGGTGCATGGTTTCAGCTTTCTTCTGCCAGGCTGCGAGCTGTTGGCAGGCAGTTTCCAACACCCATTCCCCCAAAGGAAGAATCAAGCCAGTTTCTTCTGCTAGTGGAATGAAATCAGCTGGCGATACCATGCCGTGTTTTGGGTGTTGCCAACGGACTAGAACTTCAGCACCGTTTATCTGTTCATTGTCGTCAAATTGAGCTTGAAAAACTAAGAGGAATTGTTGCTCTGCGATGGCAGTATGTAAGTCATTTTCTAATGCGGCTCTTTGTATCACCGCAATTTCCATGGCTGGATCAAAGAAACACACGCCACTCTTTTCTGCGTCCTTTGCCCGTCCCATGGCCAGGTTGACTTGCTTCAGAAGTTCTTCAACTTCGAATTGATGGCCGCGAAACAAGCTTACACCGATATTCGATGTGCTGTGATGGCTACTTGATTCGAATAGGTAAATCTCATTGAGCGTACTTAATATTCTTGCCGCCATATCTTCTGTGTGTGTCGCGGCCTCTGCTTCATGCGTGCTGAGGCCTGCCAACATGACTATAAATTCATCACCACCTATGCGTGCGACTGTATCGCCTTCTCGCACACACTGATTTAATCTGCCAGCTACTTGTTGGATTAACTGGTCGCCGATGTCGTGACCTAATAGATCATTAATGCCCTTCAAGTCTATGTCGATAGAAAGCAGGGCGCAGTAACTATGATTTCGACTGCTGCTCGCCATATGTTGCTTGAGTCTATCTATAAGCAGCTGGCGATTGGGCAGTCCGGTCAATTGATCGAAGTAGGACAGATGATTGATTCTTTCGGCTGCGTGGCGACGTTCGGTCAGATCGTAATGTGCACCTATGTAATGTGTGACTTGTTTTTCGGCATTTTTTACTGCTGAAATGATCAGCCAATACGGCAATATTTCCCCATTTTTGTGTCTATCCCAGATTTCGCCTTGCCAGCTGCCGGTGTCTTGGATCGATTGCCACATCTCCGCATAGAACTCCTTACTGTGAGTCCCGGAGCGAAAGTAGCTTGGCTTCTTGCCTATGATTTCGTCGGCACTGTAGCCTAGGTTTTTTGTGAAAGCTTTGTTGACCCGCAGTATGCTACCTTCGGCATTGGTAATTAGCATTGATTCTTGTATGTCAAATGCAGAGGCGGCCAATCTGAGTTCGGCCTCGGCTTGTTTGCGCACGCTGATATCGGTTGCGATGCCCCGATAACCTTGAAATTTACCATTGCTGTCAAAAACAGGATCGCCACTGAGTGATAGGAAAATCTGTCGGTTTGCGTTGGTGGCAGGTGCTAATTCAATTTCCCGAAATGCAGAATGTTTGCAAAGCGTATCCCGAAAGCTTTCTTGAACCTGGGCGGCTAATTGAAGTCCGGGGATTTGCCATAGTAGATAGCCTATTAAATTGGTCGTTTGATCTCCTGTATTGAGGTTTCCTTGTTTGCTGAAAGTTCGTGAGATGAAGCGATGTTCGAGATTACTTTCCCAGTAAAAATCAGATGACATTTCAGTCAGTGTCTTGAAGCGGGCTTTGCTCTCAAGTAGTGCTTCATCCCGCAACTCCATTTTTCTAATTAAGTGATTGAAGGCGAGTATTAATTGACCGATTTCGTTGTTCTTGATTATGGCCAAGGTATGCAGTGGTTGATGATTTTCAATTAGCGATGAAATTGATTTTATTGTGGTGAAAATCGGCGAGAGTTGGCGCGTCAAGGTCCACCAGGTAAATCCACCAGCGAAAAGTGACAATACGACTGCAGCAATAATGAGGCATTGATGCATCAATTGAATAGGTGCAAAGGCTTGCTTAGTCGGTAAAGTGATGCTGAGATACCAGTCCGGTATTGGGATAGCTTTGATGGAACTGAGCGCTTCATTTCCAAAGTCATCCCTTGAGATTTCATAGGTTTTCTTGTGCGCCAGCTGTTCGTCACTAAACTGCTGAAAATCACGCGCCTCGAAGCCTTGCATAACTCGTTTTTTGTCAGAGGCTGTTATTAATAATTGATGCTGTAGCGATGCGATTTTGTAGCTTCCTAGATGCTGGTTGTTTGCGATGTGCAGATTGTCCAGAAAACTAGAGTGCGATAACTCAGTAATGCCTGCCAACGCGCCTATGACCTTGTTATTCCGGTCTCGGATTGGGACTGCCATCCCGAAAATAGGTGTGCCTAGCGCTTTTCCTATGACTGGCCGGCCTATGCTGTGTTTTCCATTCTCAATGGGAATGCGAATGTAGTCTCGGTCGAGATAGTGACGATTTGTTCTCCCTGAAGAAAATGGTATTGATGCACCCGCCTTTCCTTCGATGTTGGTAATGAACGCACCGCCATTAAACAAGTTTTGTAAGCTAGTGTGTCTTTCGAGTAGTGCTTGAGATTCGGTGAGATTGTCGAGTAGTTCTGGTGTAACAGTGGCAGCTATCGTGGCTAAGATATTGAACCTATGTTCGAATTCGTGATCGATTTCAGCGGCCATATAAGTAGCGCTAGCAAACTGTTGCTCACCCAATGCTTGCTGCATGTTGTTGCGTATGCTCTGATTAACATAAAAAGTCAGCATCCAAATGCTGAGTAAAAATATGATCAAGGTGGAAAACGTAACTCGGGTTTTGATAGAGCTTGGTGGCCAACTTTTTAGCTTCATAAGGGTTTTCTTGATTAATTGCGATTTAATGCCTTATGGCAATTTTATCTAAGTTGACTGTAACGCCTTTGAGAAAAAATAAAGGCCAATACAAAAGTGGTGATAAATAATTGAGATTTTGTTTTTTTCTTAAATTATTTAGGATTGTTGATATTGTTTTTGTCTGAGCGATTTTAAAAAAATTAAGCATATCGAGTTAGATTTTGTATCGCCAGCATCATTTTCTTTGGCAGCTACGATGTCATAGTATGGTAATAAAAAATGTCTAAAATTCGTCTTATCTGCTGTACATACAACCGATATGTATGACGGCAGCCAGGTGTGCACTGCTCGGTATTTGCCGGGCAGCTCACCGACCTCGGCGGAGCACTCATCAGCAGTCTCCGCAATCAATTTCAGAATCACGACGGTAAGTAGCTTGAGTGCGAATTGCTTGCAATTTAAGATAGGCAATTTGTTGTAACTTGCTTTTCCTTAAATTGATAATTTCAATTTAATGTCGTGCGATTGGTAAAACGCCTAAGTGTGATCGCAGTTCGCTTGCACGCCCTAATCTTGCAAGTTATAGTCAGCCATCTCCATTTTTTGAAGGCTGGCTATGCGCTTTGTTCAAATTTCTCGACTGACTTTTTTTGTATTGACCTGTAGCGCAATGTTCGCTAGTACGGCTCAAGAAATCAATCCCCATCCCTTATTGAACAAAATTAGTAAGGCTGATGGGAGCCTTATTGATGAGAAGAAATTCATAGAAAAATTACAGTCGCATGCCTATGTATTTGTCGGTGAAAAACATGACAACCCCGAACATCATCGTCTTGAACGCATGTTGATACAAGCCAGGTTGCAACAAGCAAGCCCGCAAAAAAACAGTAAAGTCGTGTTTGAGATGCTCGATGACAGCCAAGATGCTGCTCTGGCCAATTTAAAAAATACGGATAGTTTGGAGCAAATGCATATGGGTTTAAACTGGCCAGCTAAGGGTTGGGATTGGCCTAGTTATGGTCCATCGTTCCAGGCGGCATTGAATAAAGATGCGCTGAAGTCAGGTAACATCAGCAAAGCATTTATTGGCAAGGTTTATAAAGAGGGCGAAAAGGCAATGGAAGGCAATGCGCGTTTTGAAACGGTGACTCAAGCGACGCCAGCGATCAAGAGCTATTTGCTAGATCAAATCTTTGCGTCGCATTGCGGTATGCAAAGTCGCGAAACTTTGACACCTATGTTGCAGATACAGTTAGCTAAGGATGCCAGTATGGCTACTGCGATGGCACAGACTCCCAGTGCTATGCTGATCGCGGGTGGTGAGCACGTACGCGCTGAAACCGCCGTGCCTTGGCATTTAAAACAAAAGAAAAAAGATGCCGATGTGATGGTGCTGCAATTGATAGAAGTGAAGAAGGGACAGCATGATGCACCGAGCTATATCAGTGCGGCTGGCAAAGCGGATTATTATTGGTTCACCAGTGCAACTGAGGCCAAAGATTATTGCGCCGGTGTGAAAGGCAAAGCAGCACAATAAATTTCTACACATGCAAATCACGCAAATAAAAATGGCGCAATCTGGCGCCATTTTTATTTGTGTTTTTAAATGATAGAGATGGAACCGTTATTTTTTTTGCCCGTGTTTTGTGTTAATTGCGGTGGTTGCCATAAGTTTGTTATGCTGCGCCCTTGTTGCGTATTTAAGTCCCTGCGTTACGTTTGATAAAAATCAAAAAAATTTTAGAAAATCTAGCATGAATCAAAATTTGCCCTTGGTGTTCGGTTTTTCCACAACGCCTTTGGAACTCGTTTCCTTTTTATTGTCTCTCATTACGGTTGCATTAAATATCCGGCAGATACATTGGGCTTGGCTGTTCTCTATCTTGTCGTCTGCTTTGTATGCCATGGTTTTTTTTGAGGTGCGTTTGTACGGTGACATGGGCTTGCAATTCGTCTTTGTCTTGGTTTCCTTCTGGGGCTGGTCTCAGTGGTTGCGTGGTGCAGCCGAGGGTGGAGCATTGGCTGTAACAAATTTAAATCTTACCGAGCGCTGGTGGGCTGCATTAATTTGCCTATTGATGTTTGCGACCCTCTATCTATTTTTGAAATTTTGTACAGACACCGATGTGCCAGCAGCGGATGGTTTATTGACTGCGGGTAGTTTGTTGGGGCAAGTCTTGTTATCCCGTAAAAAAATAGAAAACTGGACGGTGTGGATTATTGTCGATGTTTTATACGTGGCTTTGTACCTCTATAAAAATCTGATGTTGACAGCGATTTTATATGCGGTGTTTGTACTCATGGCGATACATGGCGCGCGTGTTTGGAGAGCAGCATGCAAGGTATAAAAAATGGCGATGCAAAAGGCCAAAGTGCACTCGTAAATCGCATTGCAATTTTGGGTGCAGAATCATCGGGAAAATCAATGCTAGCGCAAGCCTTGGCTGCTCATTTTAAGACTTTGTGGGTGCCCGAATATTTACGCGAATTTGTCGAAGAAAATGAACGGGTACCTCGTTCTGAGGATCAGTTGTCGATCGCGAAAACACAGATGGAACGAGAAAATGCTGCCGCCAACCAGGCCAATACTTGGCTATTTTGTGATACCACGCCTATGATGACTGCTCTATATAGCCGCATTTATTTTGGTGAGCTCGATCCGGAATTGATTGCGATGGATTTGGTTCACAATTATCAATTTACGGTCGTGACTGCGCCTGATTTTCCTTGGACAGCTGATGGCCTGCAACGCGAATCACCGCAAGTCCGTCAACAAGTACATGAAGAGTTGATTGGTATTTTGGATGAACGTGAGATCCCGTTTATGCTGGTGGAGGGCAGCCTTGATTCACGGGTACAGCAAGTACGATTTGCGCTCGATTTTTTAAGTTAGTTGCTTGGGTGAAGTTGGAAACTTGGTTTTCGTGGCTTTGAATATAAAATGCCAGTAGGAGATTAAGCAGGGGTATCACTACCTTATTTAATCTGATACTGGCATTTTTGCTTAAGTTAAGCTTAGTTGAACTTTTTGAACTTGCTTAGCTATTTTCTAGCAAGCTCTTCAGTTGCTCTAAGCGAGAAGGGTGGCGCAATTTTTTCATCGCTTTCGCTTCGATCTGACGGATACGCTCACGGGTCACGTCAAATTGATTGCCAACTTCTTCTAAAGTATGATCGCTCGCCATCTCGAGACCAAAACGCATGCGCAATACTTTTGCTTCGCGTGGACTCAAGGCATCCAGGATTTCTTTCAACTTGCCTTGCACCGACGCTTGCATCGCCGCCGCCATGGGAGACAAAGTGATATTGTCTTCGATGAAGTCACCCAATTGAGAATCGCCATCGTCACCGATAGGGACGTCCAACGACACAGGTTCTTTTGCAATCTTTAAAATTTCACGAACTTTGATCTCAGGCAAATCCATTTTTTCTGCGATCAAGGCGGGATCTGGTTCCGTCCCATTTTGTTGCAAGCATTGACGTTTGATACGATTCAATTTATTGATCGTTTCTATCATATGCACAGGCACGCGGATAGTACGAGCTTGATCTGCGATTGCGCGTGAGATTGCCTGACGTATCCACCAAGTCGCGTAGGTCGAAAATTTATAACCACGACGATATTCGAACTTATCAACCGCCTTTAGCAAGCCAATATTGCCTTCCTGGATTAAGTCCAAAAATTGCATGCCACGGTTGATGTATTTTTTTGCGATAGAAATCACCAGGCGCAAATTGGCCTCGGTCATCGCCGCTTTGGCGTCACGGGTGCGCTTCTCGGCCGAGATCATTTTCTTGTGAATAGCGCGTAACTCCGTTAATGGAATTTTCGATTCTTGCTCTAATACGATGAGACGTCCTTGCAACTCTCGTGCCGCATGGATATTACGTTTGAGCACGGCACCATAGGCTTCTCGCGCTTCCATTTCTTGCTCTAGCCAATCGCGATTCGTCGCGTTACTCATGAAGTTCGCGATGAAATAGGCGCGTGGCATCCCGCAGCGATCAACTAATAATTCCAACATACGTTTTTCAGTTTGACGTAACTCCGTCATCTGCTTACGTAAAATGTCGCACCACTTTTCTGTCGTCTTAACACTGAAACGTATGCTTTCCATTTCTTTGGTGACGTTTTCTTGTGCTGCTTCGTAACTTGGTGATTTGTAGGCGTTTTGTTCAATCTGCGCAAACATATCGTCAAAGCTGGTCTTGATTGCCGCAAATTTTTCTAATGCAGTCGCCTTCATTTGTGCCAGTTGCTCGGCACTTAAGGTATTGCTGGTTTCTGCAGCACCGCCTTCTTCATCCTCTTCCTCTTCGTCGATCTCTTCGTCGGCAGTAGCGATGATGGCAGGTGCGATATCTAAACTTTCTGGTACGTGGAAGCCGTCTATGATGTCGTCGATAATGACGTCGTCATTGCGTACTTTTTCTGCTGTGTTTAAGACTTCTTTAATCACAGAAGGGCAGGCCGAGATGGCTTGCAACATGTCTTTTAGACCGGATTCGATACGTTTAGCGATTTCAATTTCACCGCTACGCGTTAACAATTCCGCGCCGCCCATTTCGCGCATATACATACGCACAGGATCGGTGGTGCGACCAAAGTCCGAGTCGACTGTGGACAATGCTACCGCAGCGGTCGCTTCTGCATCGTCGTCACTAACGGAAGTTGCAACGTTATCGGACAACAGGAGCATGGTCGCATCTGGTGCCTGATCATAGACGGCAATACCGACGTCATTTAAAGTGCTGATGATGCCTTGTATCATTTCTGGATCATCGACATTTTCAGGTAAATGATCGTTGATCTCGGCATGCGTCAAATAGCTGCGGTCTTTGCCTAATTGAATTAGCTTGGTCAGACGTTGACGATATTCTTCTAATTGTTCTTTACTTGCAGACGCGACACTTACTTTGCCAGCTTTGACACGTGCAGCACGCTTTAGCTCAGAGGATTCCAGCGCATTGAAGGCGTGAATCTCTTCATTGTAAGCTTGTGGTGAAGAAGGCTTGCGGCCACGGCGCGCTGCTTCTTTCACCGTTGGGAACGCATAGGCTGACGTGTCAACACTGGCGGCGGCACTGCCACTGGTCGTTTCTACGGCGCTGATAGGTGTTTTTGCTACCCGTGCTTTTGGCGCGGGTTTTTCTACTGTTGGCATTGCAGACAGAGTAGTTTCTAGTGCGTTGGCTACTGTGGCTGTTTTTTCTTCGCTCGCAGTTAAGTCGACAGCTGAGTTTGCACCTGAGTCAGTCAGCGAGGGAACCTCAGTTGCAATGATTTTCTTTTTCTTGACTTTGACCACGGGCGCAGGCCCGGTAGGACGCGTTACCGTAAGAAGAGAATAATCGTCTTCCGACTCTACTGGTGCTGCAGTCGCTCCAACGTCAGCGACTATGTCATCTGTAGTGACAGGCGCAGACAGCGCTTCGACAGGCATACTTGGAGCAACAGCAGCGTCCAATTGTGTTTGCGCAGTCACTGTATTTGTATTGCCTTCTTCTGAACTGTCGATAGCAGCCGCTTCGCTCCCTTCAGCTGTTGTCTGCGCATTTACCAGCGCCAGACGCGAGCGACGTTTTGTGACAACGGTGACAGATTGAACTTGAGTCTTAATGATATCGTTAGTATCTAACTCTGCGGACTCTGTTAGCACAGGTGTCGCAAACGTGCGGGTTTCGGCCTGCGGCACATTAGCTTTGGTTTTGGCGAGTGACAGTGGTTTGCCTAATTTGAGTGTCTTGGTGCTTGCTGACACAGTTGCAGAAGTGGATTGCGTATTAGATGGTGTTAAGCTGTTTTTCATGTAACAAATCAAGTGCGACAACAAAATGCCAATCAAATTTGGATGGCAACAACAAAAGCAAAATATCGAGCAAAGCAAATACTAGCGTCAGGCAGGAATTCGAATTGAGAGCAAAACTCAACAATTCTTAAACAAGACTACCTTCACCAGCTCAATTAAATAAAAAACCCGCGAAGCGGGCACGATGTTTTAATTGAATTTTTGCGTATTTTTATGCGAGGTCGGGATTATCCACGGCTTACCTGTTCTTGACAAGCATTACCGCACTTAATCCGGTAATTTGTTTGTGAAGTTTTGTGTCTGCGTTCAACTTGTGTATCGAAAATAGTTTCTAGTCTTAAGAAAAGAATAATTTGCACAAAAAAGCATCACAAAAAATGAAAGATCGTCATGCCCTGTGCATGCTGGTTTGTTATGTTGATTTTGCTTTTTCTGTTTGCTGTGCTTTTTTAACTAAAGCATAGAGGAAATGCATGTCCCTTGTTACAATACGTTTTTTCGTTTACCTGTGAAGTTTTAGCGATGTATGCTTATAGGCATCGGAAACACAGGGCGCCATTTACCTCTTTCTCAATAAAATCATGATTGATATTCAATTGCTCCGTAAAGACATCGACGCTGTTGCCGCACGTTTGGCATCCCGCAAATTTATTCTCGATGTTGCCACGTTTAATGGCTTGGAAGCCGAACGCAAACAGATACAAATGCGTACCGAAGAATTACAAGGCAAGCGCAATTCTTTGTCCAAACAAGTCGGTATGCTCAAAGGCAAAGGCGAAGATGCATCTGCAGTGATGGCAGAGGTCGGTGCGATTGCTGATGAATTGAAAGCATCCGAAGTACGTTTGGCTGAGGTGCAAGTCGCTTTGAATAATTTTTTGTTGACGATTCCTAATTTGCCTGATGATTCCGTGCCTGTCGGCGTTGATGAAACGGAGAATGTGGTGGTACGTACATTTGGTTCGCCAGCGACTTTTACGTTTGAGGTTAAGGATCACGTCGACATTGGTGCGCGTTTAGGTTTGGAATTTGATGTTGCCGTCAAATTGACAGGCTCACGCTTTGCGGTATTAAAGGGTGGAATGGCGCGTTTGCATCGCGCCTTGGCGCAATTCATGCTCGATACCCAGACTATGGAAAATGGCTATACAGAACACTATACGCCTTATATGGTGAACGCCGATTCTATGCGTGGCACAGGTCAGTTGCCTAAATTTGAAGAAGATTTATTTGCAGTGAAAAAGGGCGGACAAGATGGCGAAGGAGAATCTCTGTATTTAATTCCGACCGCCGAAGTGACTTTAACTAATACGGTGCGCGATGAAATTTTGAACGCTGAAAGTTTGCCTATCAAAATGACAGCACACACGCCTTGCTTCCGTTCCGAAGCCGGTAGTTATGGTCGCGATACACGCGGCATGATACGTCAGCATCAATTTGATAAAGTAGAATTGGTGCAGATTTCGCATCCGGAAAAGTCGTTTGACGCCTTGGAAGACATGGTCGGTCATGCTGAAATGATTTTGCAAAAACTTGGTTTGCCTTATCGTGTGATGAGTCTGTGTACAGGCGATATGGGTTTTGGCGCAGCAAAGACCTATGATTTGGAAGTGTGGTTGCCAGCGCAAAATACCTACCGTGAAATTTCTTCTATTTCGAATATGGGTGCTTTCCAAGCGCGCCGTATGCAAGCGCGCTTCCGTAACGCGCAAGGCAAAACCGAGTTTGTGCATACATTAAATGGTTCTGCTTTGGCGGTCGGACGTACGTTAGTGGCTGTACTTGAAAATTATCAGCAGGAAGATGGCAGCGTTGTAATTCCTGAAGTCTTACGTCCTTACATGGGCGGCATAGAAAAGTTGTTGCTGCCGGCTTAAGCTTTCAACCGTGGCGACACGGTTTTCGGGTTGTGAGTTTAGGCTTACGAACTGCATCCATAGTGATGCCGTTTTTACGTCGGCGTTTGTTCTTCCTTTCGTCGGTCTATAAACAAGCTATTGCCATGTATACGTTTCGCTTGTTTTTTTGCATCTGCGGCCGCAACTGAGATTTGATGGTGCGAATAATATTGCTGAGCTTGCGAGCGGATTACGCCTAAAGATAGGCTGATCATAGGGTAGAAGACCTTCTTCCCCTGCCTGTCTTCGCTGATATAGCCACCACGATCCCGGTCTTCATTACTATAAAATTCTGTCACTGCGATGGCGAAATCATGCAGTATCTTGTTGCACCGACTTTCCCAGTCTGTGCTTTGAAAGAGAATAATGAAATCATCGCCGCCTATGTGCCCAATGAAGTCTTGTTGTGGGTCACAGTGTGCGCTCAGTATTCTGCTAGTCATTTGTATGACTTCATCGCCGCGCTGATAGCCATAGACATCGTTGAAAGGCTTGAAGTGATCGAGATCGCAGTAACAAGCCAGAAATGACTTCTGGTTTTGTATTAACTCATCGATGTGCTGGTTAATTGGGACGTTGCCGGGTAATTGAGTCAGTGGATTGGCGTAACGCGCAGCGTCAATTTGCATCTTAGTGATTTCTCGCATCAAATCAGGGCCGGTAGCCAATCCTAGATAACGGCCATTTTCAGTGACAATGATGCCGTTAATCAGATTATCCGGATCTGCCTCCACGATAAGGTGACTTACTTGCTGCAAACTGGTGTCATGCTCGACGACCAGCGGATGAACGTCCATAAATACAGCACAAGATTTTTTTCCATACAACTCTCGTTGATAGGGACGCGAGAAGCGATCTATCATATTGTGGCGATTGATGATGCCTATGGGCTTATGTTCATCCACGACAGGAATGATTTTGAGTTTAGGATCAGCTAAAAATAGATTTTCTACCTGATTATTGAGCACGGTTGAATTAATCGTGACTGGTGATTTCAATAAATGCTTAATCGTCACCAAGGATGCAGTTGAGCTTGTTTGAAGCATTGATGTGTTTGCTTGTTTAAACGATAGTATCTTAGCGACCTCGGCTGAAATGGTTTTTGCGGGATTCACATGTGGTTTTGCGATGTGATAGCCTTGCCCGCAAGCGACGCCCAAATCGCGTAGCGTGATTAATTCGGCTTGAGTTTCTATCCCTTCAGCGACGACTCGTGTTCCTGATTTTTCGGCGATATTTTGAATTGACAGCACGAACTGGCGTTTTACTTCGTCACGGTCTATGCCATGAATGAAATGCATATCGATTTTGACGAATTCCGGTTTTAGTTCTGACCAAAGTCGCAAACTGGAGAAACCTTCACCTAAGTCGTCGATCGCAATCTCAAATCCCATTTTGCGATAGTGCAAAACCGCTTCTTGAAGCAGAACGTAGTCATGGGTTGGCTGATATTCCGTCAGTTCAATAATGACACGCTCAGGATTGATTCCTAATTCAATAATATAGTCCAGTGTTTCACCGTGCTTTGCATCGCGTTGCAACAGACATTCGGGACTGACATTTAAAAATAGCTTTCCCGGTAAATTAAGTGCCTTAAACTGTTCTAACACCACGCGGCGACAGAGATGCTCGATCTTGACCGTTAGTTTATGTGCGCTGGCGGCTTGAAAGAGATTGATGGGCGAATGAAACGGACTATCTGACGGTCCGCGTATCAAGCCTTCATAGCCTAAGATGCTACCATCACACATTTGTATGATGGGTTGGAAACGTGCTGTCAACAGGCGGCCATGGATGATGCGATTGAGTTGTTCCAGGCTTTCTCGATGCGCGAGTTGCTCAGCAGTCAAATCGAGCAAAATGGTGGGGCACGTGGGTGTCATTGGTCGGGATAGACTGAGTCCATGTTCCATAGTCGTAATCGGGTACTTAATTGTCGTTAATGAAATGAGATATTGCAGTGTGGCAAGCAATTTGAATCAAGCTTAGTGAGGAAATGTGACGGTATGATGTCATTTCGACTAAAGCCCTATCATAATTTTGATAATTGATTGATAAAATTTTGTTCTTGTAACCGTACATGTACGATTTTTCACATTGTTTAACAATTGGATACAAATTTAGGCTGGATTGAAATTTTGTTCTAATTTGAGTATGGAAATTTTGTTTTCCTAGGGAAATAAACTTTGTTGCGCTATCTATTTAAGAAATAAATTCGAAACTCTAAGCAATTCATAGGCTTAGCCTTAGCTGCTTGCTAAAAAAACAGGCTACCAAACCGTTTTGAACTTTGCTACAATCCGTCGCCTGACTGCACTTGGTAGTTTGGAAAGATGGCAGAGTGGTCGAATGCACCGGACTCGAAATCCGGCATACGTTTATGACGTATCCAGGGTTCAAATCCCTGTCTTTCCGCCAACGCTTTGTGATGTGTTTATTTGACAAAGATCAAAAAACATAAAAAAAAGTCAAGTGGAGAAGTATTTTGTGTTCTATTGATCGTCGTGTTAGAAGTTAAAGATGGACAAAGGGTAGACGTCTTTAACCGAAATTGGCGAACTTGCTGTTTGACACAATTTCTGTTCTGAAGCGCCTTGGTTTGGTTCTTATTTTTCAAAGTAATAACCGGGCTGAAATTAAAAAATAGCGACCATATCGTTTTAACAATAGGTCGTACAGATGTATTTGGCTGTATTTTGTGAAGAGTGAGTAAAAGAATGGCAAATTTATTAGACCTGAAGTCAGAAGACTTTGACTACAATCCAAACAACCTGTTGGATACTTTGATTAAGCAATTGCATTTGAAAAATGATGCAGCGCTGTCTCGTGCATTGGAAGTCGCACCTCCAGTCATTAGCAAAATCCGTCACCACCATTTACCGGTTGGTGCGTCTTTGTTGATTCGTATGCATGAAATTAGCGATCTGAGCATTAAAGACCTGCGAGCACTGATGGGTGACCGCCGGGAAAAGTTCCGCATTGGCGATCAGGTAATTCGCGTCGACTAATTCGACACGAAATGATCGTCCCTAGGATTAAGTCACTTGTGATTTAATCCTATTTTTTTATCTACTACTTGTTGGCTTGAATAGCAAATTCACAGCCTTCAGGCGCTAGTTTTCAATCTACTTGTTCTCGATGGAGTAAAAGCCTGATCGGCTTTAGTTGAGACAAAAATTCCACAATACTAAAACTATTCCGTTTCAGCTCCTGTCGCATGGATGTGGCGCGTGCTAACATGAACTCATTAGTGATGTTTTACGCTCTATCGAGGTCATCATGACAGTTCAATTTACAGGTAGCTCTCATCTCAGTCACGACAATAAAATGCGTCTTTATCCAACCAAGATCATTAATATTATTGGTGGTCCCGGATGCGATAAGTCTCTATTTTCGTCGGCGATTATTCTTAACTTAAATCTGCGCCATAAATCGGTTGAGCAAATCCCTGACTATGCAAAGTCTTTGGTTTGGCAAAAGAATTTTAATGCCTTGAGAAATCAGTATCAAATCGCGCAGAGACAATTTGAAATGCTCGAATTACTCGATGGTCAGGTGCAATACCTGGTAACAGAATGCGCCTTGATGCAGATACTGTATTACAACGAAGCCTATCGAGAGAATATCTGCGATGTGGAAAAAACAAGATCCCAAATTTTAGAGTGGTATCATCGCCACGATAATATTAATTTATTGGTTGAACGCAGCGATAAAAAGTATGTGCAGACCGGGCGACTGCAAAATGAAGAAGAGGCGCGCAAGATTGATCTCGCTTTGAAAGAATTGCTGATACGTGAAAATATTCCCTTCACGTCTATGGCGGCCGACGTCGTCGCAATCAATAATTTTGCCCGGTCTTTATAGTAAGTGGGTGCCATACGACAGGGGCTGAAAACAAAAATGGCTTAGCAATGATGCTAAGCCATAATTTTTTTTGGTCGGGACGGCAAGATTCGAACTTGCGACCCCGTGCACCCCATGCACGTACGCTACCAGGCTGCGCTACGCCCCGACTCTGAGCGGGCGATTATAGGGTATTTGCTGTTTTTTATCCATCAAAAAATGTGTGCGGGAAGTATTCAAAGTGAATTTGTTAAGTGCATCAATGTAGGCGCACATAGATGTATCAATAGACTACATTCATAAATATCCTGATTCATTTTTGTTTTAGTGATTGTCAGACTCGTTTAAAAGCAGTCACAATAGCGCTTTGGCACGGCTAAACGCTATGCAAATGATGGGATACTTGCTAAGAGCAAGCTTATCTTTACTCACTTATCTACAATTACTTAAAGAGATCACTATGTCGATAAAGATCAGTCAAAATTTTGATGCTGGTGCCATTGAAGTGTTAAGCACAGCAGATGTGGAAAATATTCAGTTGAAATTGCGTTCTGACTCGCATGCCGAATTCTCACAATGGTTCTATTTTCGTTTGCAAGGCGCGCGGGATCAAGACGCGACTATTCACATTGTGAATGCGGGAGAAGCGACTTATCCAGATGGTTGGGTCAATTATCGCGCCGTAGCTAGTTATGATCGCGAAAATTGGTTTCGCGTCGAGACTGAATTCGATGGCAAGGTGATGAGTATTAAACATACTCCCGAGACGGATAGTGTGTATTACGCTTACTTTGAGCCGTATAGCTGGGAACGCCATTTGGCCTTGTTAGGTAGTGTGGAGCAATCGGATCAAGTGCGGGTTGAGGATTTAGGCAATACTGTCGATGGTCGTGACTTAAATTTGGTCGTTGTCGGAAACCCATCTGCGAAGAAAAAAGTATGGATCATCGCGCGCCAACATCCAGGTGAAACGATGGCTGAGTGGCTGGTTGAGGGAACTTTGAATGCTTTGCTTGATCCATCGAATCCTATCGCTCGCGCAATTTTAGATGAAGCTGTTTTGTACGTGGTGCCGAATATGAATCCAGATGGCTCGGTACGCGGTAATTTGCGTACCAATGCTGCAGGCGCAAATTTGAACCGTGAATGGATGACGCCTTCACTGGCAACCAGTCCTGAAGTGTATTACGTGAAGAAGAAAATCGAAGAAGTTGGTTGCGATTTGTTTCTCGATATTCATGGCGATGAAGGTTTGCCTTATGTCTTTGTGGCTGGTAGTGAAATGTTAGAGGGTTTTAGTGAAAAACAAATGCAAGAGCAAACCGCATTCGTGAATAGTTTTTGCGCCGCCAGCCCTGATTTTCAGACTCAGTTCGGTTATGAAGCCAGTAAGTACAATGAAGATTTGTTGAAGCTAGCGTCCAAGTACATTGGTCATACCTATAAGTGCGTCTCTCTGACTTTGGAGTTGCCATTCAAAGATAATGCCAACATGCCAGATCTGGAGGTGGGTTGGGATGGCTCGCGTAGTATGAAATTGGGTGAAGCGATGTTGCAGCCTATTTTGACAACATTAAAAAATGTAGCAACCACGGTCGTGAAGAACTAAAGTGGGTATAGAAATCGAACGCAAGTTTCTGGTCGTCACTGACGACTGGAAAACTTTAGCAAAGCCTGTTTTTATGCGTCAGGGCTATTTAAGCTCCCAAGCTAATCGTGTCGTACGCGTGCGCATCGAAGATCAAGTTGCCATGCTGACGATCAAAGCTAAATCAGTTGGGATCGCGAGGGGCGAGTGGGAATATCCTATTCCTTTGAGTGATGCACTAGAATTATTAGATGGTTTGTGCGAACAGCCTTTGATCGAAAAAAAACGCTATCGTATTGCGCTAGATGGATTGGTGTGGGAAGTCGATGAATTCTTGGGGGACAATGCGGGTTTAGTGGTGGCCGAAGTAGAGCTGAGTAGCATTGATCAAGTGTTCGTTAAACCAGCCTGGTGCGGTGACGAAGTCAGCCACGATCATCGCTATGCGAATGCTAATTTGTTTAAGCATCCGTTCAAACATTGGTAGCACTTTTGTTTCGAATCAGTGTTTGCAAATAGAAACAGCCAGATTTAGTCTGGCTGTTTTCTTGTAGGCGCTTTGTTTTTGTAAGCGATTAGTGGAAATGTACTGAACCCTCAGGTGGTGTATCTTCGGGCATTTCTGGATGCACCAGTTCTCCATCTGCATCGGCATATAAAGGTGCCTGGCAATCATCGCAAAATTCTAAACCAAAAATATCTTCCAGCATTTGTATATTCGTCAGACCACTTTCTTTGAGTAGGGTGGGAATATCACCTTCACGTTCGTCCATCGTGGATAGAGATGGGCCTATCAATGCATTAACTTCATCCTCTTGTTGATACAATGGCCAGATCACGCCATAGATAATTTCTGGTTCAGCTTTCAAAGTAAAGCCTATTCGCAATTCATCGACTTGACCTGGGTGAGTTTCTGGACCAAAACGGGCGATGATTGCCCCCAGATCTGAGGCTTCTACATTTAATGTTTGCGTCAGATAAAAAACGGCTGAGCGTATAGAAATCGGACGAACCAGAATGTCGGCTTCGCGGCAGGCTGAATAGTATGACTCAGGTAATAGAAACTCAAATCCACAGCCCGGCAATAAATGAGCAACATCGGCATGCGCTCTTTGTTTCCATAGTAAGACAGCCGCTTCCTTCGCTTTGGCGATATCGAAGGGCGAGGGTGTCATTTGCCACTGAAATAAAGGAGAATTTTCAGGAGCGATAATCACCCCCAATAAGTATCGGCTATCGGCCAGGAAAGGGACAGTCTTAGGTAAATCTTTTGCCGGTGCTATCGCTTTATCTCGCAAGAAATGGTCGGCGGTATGGTGCATCAAATCATTGATGGCGCAGTGATCTTGCGGTAACTGATCGATAGAAAATAAGTTAGGCAAAATGCATATCTGCACACCTTTGCAAAGTAGAGACTCGCGCCAACTCGTCGTTAAAGATTTCAAAATGTTGGCAGGGACTGAACCAGAAGCAATCTCAAAACGACTCCACGCCAAAATCGGTGCCGCCACCAAGAGCAAGTCATAATTGGTATCCCCCACCTTCATGTGGCCAGAAGTCGCAATTGATTCGATGGCTTCGATTAAAACTTCGTAAGCTTCGGGTTGATTGGTGAAGACATGCTCTGCGGCGGAGTCCAGCACAGACTGATGTTTTAGTTCCAGATTTTTAGCCACCAGTGTATCTAGCAAAGACTGCCAATCATTATCTTCCAGGCGGCTTCCTGCTTGCGAGATCGCATGGGAGAGGTTGGCGATGCGCAAGGCGTCGCCAGCTAATTTTTGAATTTTCTTTTTCGGTGCGCGTCGCATGATGTTCTCGATTCTTAATGTGGTCAGTGTGCTGGCGCTATTTTTTTCGTTCCGGCTTGTGACTAAACGGCTGCTGAGATGAAGAGCCGCTCGGCCTACAGCTTTACTTTTTTGTATATTGCGTTTTACCGAACAAAATATCTTTGCTCTTGTCGTCGGTCAATGGTTTTCTTAAATTAGCGAGCACTTTCAGGCCACGTTGTACGGCAGGGCGCTCATTAATGGCGTCAAACCAGCGTTTGGTATGTGGATATTCGATCCAGTCTATGCCTTGATTTGCCGCAGACCGAGTCCATGGAAAGCAAGCGATATCGGCAATGCTGTAATGCTCTCCTGCCAGATAGGATTGCTGGCTTAATTGTTTTTCTAAAACGTTGTATAAGCGCTTCGCCTCGTTGGTGTAACGATCATGGGCATAGTCAATTTTTTCCGGTGCATAAATGCGGAAATGGTGCGCTTGACCTAACATAGGGCCAAGTCCGCCCATTTGAAACATTAACCATTGCAAGCTTTGGTATTTCTCTCTGTCGCTAGCTCCCAAAAAGCGTCCGACCTTGCTTGCCAAGTACACCAAAATAGCGCCGGATTCAAATAGGGCAATTGGCTTACCATCGGGCCCATCGGCATCAACGATGGCAGGGATTTTGTTATTGGGTGAAATCGACAAAAAGTCTGGCTTAAATTGATCACCCGCACTAATGTCAACCGGAATTGCGCGATAACTCAAGTCACATTCCTCCAACATGATATGAATTTTGTGACCATTCGGTGTCGGCCAGGAATAAACGTCGATCATGGTTTCTCCAATAAAAAATAAGTAGGTGTCGCTGCTTCGGGAATGAGGTTTGTATTCACCGACGATAGTCGATTATATCCTGTGCTAAGCAATTGCATCTTGATTCTAGCCAACAGTAAAGGAAGACGAGAAAGCGTCAAAACTGTTGCAAATACCGCTAATGAAAAAATAATTTAAAGTTGCATAAAATTATTCTAGACAATTAGATCTAGATCATTTAATCTAGACTAATAAGTCTACATTGGTGTGACTACTTTGGACAAAGGAAAATTCATGAGCAACCCCGGTACAAATCACGGCAAAAAAAATGTGAAGCCAAAGCCGACCGCTGCAGAAATGGAAATATTCAAGCTGTTGTGGGTGCTTGGCCCAGCGACCGCCAAACAAGTGCACGAAGCTGGTGTTAAAGAGCGTCCTGAGCTGGCCTACGCCTCGGTGTTGCGTATGCTGCAGGTAATGCATAGCAAAGGTTTGCTGACCCGTGATGAAAGTCAACGTGCCCATGTTTATAGTGCCGTACAGGCACAAGACGATCTGCAAACGAATTTGGTTAAGGATTTGATACACAAGGCTTTCTCTGGTTCGGCGAAGGCCTTGGTGCTGGCTGCACTGCGCTCACATGTCAGTAAAGAAGAACGTGCTGAGATACAAAAATTCTTGCATGGAGATGAAGAATGAATTTCGATTACCAATCCATCATGAATGCCATCGGTTGGGCGCTGGTTCATTTCCTCTGGCAGGGGCTTGCGATTGCTTTAGGTACCGCTTTCTTACTACTAATCTGCCGTAACGCGAGAGCGCAAACACGCTATTTAATTGCGTGTGTCAGTCTCGCAGTATGTTTTTTTGTACCGATTTGGGAAATACTGCAAAGCTTACAAACCACAAAAGAATTTGTTAGTGCTCAGGCAGTCACCGGTAGCTTTCTTGAAGCTAGAACTGAGTTAGGTTGGACTGAACTCACTCAGATTTGGTTTCAGATGCACATTGATTTCATCGTCATTACATGGGCGATTGTGGTTGTCATACTCGGCTTGCGTCTAATGCTTGGTATTTTCTGGCTGCGTTCCTACAGCAATGGAAAACGTGGTGTTAGCAACAGTTATTGGCAGCAAAAAACCGATCAATTAAGAGAGCAGTTTCAGATCGCCAAACCAGTCTTGGTGCGTATCGTTAATGATCTAGAAAGTCCGATAACTATAGGCTGGATACGACCTATGATCTTGGTTCCTGCTTCTCTAATTACTTGCATGACGCCGAGCTATTTGGAAGCATTGATCGCTCACGAATTAGCGCACATTTCGCGCTTCGACTATGTCGTCAACTTTATTCAAAATTTGATCGAAATGATTTTATTTTTCCACCCAGCCGTATGGTGGATTTCTAAAAAGATCCGTATTGAACGCGAGAACATTGCGGATGATTTAGCGGCAAGTATGCTCGGCGAACCGCGGCGCCTGGCGCTTGCATTACAAGAATTGGAATACATCCAATTCACCACCCCTCAACTCGCCCAAGCGGCACATGGAGGAAATCTTATGTTGAGAATTAAACGTTTAGTGCGCCCAGAAGCACAAAGTATCAATTGGAAAACCGCGGTCACAGTTGTTGGCGTTACGGCGGCTTGTATAGGATTCGTGGCAAACGCTGCGGTATACGTCGAGAAGCCGATTGAGTTGATCAAGCCTATGATGGAGCCCGTCGTTTCTGAGGCCGCCAATAGGGATGTGAGTGAGACTCCGCATCCAAGCAGTGACAATAGTCGAGCACCTAAAGCACAGATAGAGGGAACACGAATCCCCGCAAAAGTGAACTTCGAAGCAGCTAGTTGTCGACCTGAATATCCTAAAGCGGAGTTGAGAAATGGAAGCACAGGAGTAACGACCTTGAATGTTACAGTGGAAAGTGATGGGAGAATTAGCAAATCCGACGTTGCCAGATCAAGCGGATTTACAGCTTTAGATAATTCAGCGAGGGACGCATTATTGGGTGGGAACTGTGTCGCAAGACCGGAAACTTTTAACGGTAAGGCACGGCGATCTAAATTCAAGATTAGCTATGTATGGAAACTGGACGCGGATGAGGTTTCAAGCCTGGTATCAAACAAAGTAGATGTTAATTCAGATCCGGTAATTAATTTTGAAACTGTAGGGTGCAAGCCTGAATATCCAAGGGCTTCTTTGCGGAATGAAGAGACTGGAGTCACGAAATTGGAAGTTTCCGTATCCGAGACTGGAAATATAGATAGCGTTAAGATTTCCAAGTCTAGTGGTTTTAGGGGATTAGACAATGCGGTACGGAATCAGTTGTTGGTTGGTTCGTGTAAAGCTACTCCTGGGAAGAAGGACGGGAATCCGATAACTGCATTGGCCAATGTCAGTTACGTGTGGAAGTTAGATTGATTTTATTGACTTGATTACTACCTGCGAGCAGAGGCAATGAAAAACTTTGAATAAGTTTCTGTTCGCTCCTTTTTAACGATATTTCTTAATTTAATATATGCAAAAAAGATACCTCCTTTTAAGCCTGTTCCTGCTGGCTAGCACCGCATTCGCCTCATCATTGCCAAGTTATCCCTTCATTCATGTCAATGGCAGGGCTGCGATTGTATTGGCGCCCAATGTCGGTGAGATTGATTTTGAATTGACTGAACTGAGCGAAAACCCTCAATTCACATTTCAAAAGATGCTTGATCATTCGAATGATGTTTTTGATTTCTTGAAATCGGAAAACATTACTGGTGAAGATGTGGAGGCAGGTGAGATTAAAAAGTATGTGAGCTCTGTCGAATACCAAGATGCTGCGGTTGGCGAAAAAAAGTATCGGCTCATAAGGGATTTTCATGTCGTCGTAAAAGATTTCTCGCAATGGAATCGCGTAGTTTCTGGCCTTCTGCAAAAATCGTACCTAGGGAATTTCAACGTCACATTCGGTCGCAATGATATGCCTCGTATTCAACAGGATTTATTTTTGATGGCCTCTGCAGATGCGGCAAACAATGCACAACTGCTTGCCAAAAGCTTTTCGGTAAAATTGGGAAACGCTGCTGCGATTTCAAACACACCGATTAAAACAATTAGTACGACGATGGGTTTAGATGGACCGATTGTGGCGGAAAATTTAGTCGCAGACTTAAAACCTGTGAGTCGCGATCTTGGCGCGCCGTCGTTTTTGAAATTTCAACAAACGATAGACGTGATTTATAAATTGAAATAGGGCTGGGCTGCGGCACGCACATTTGCTGCCATGCCTATTATTTATTTGGAAATTGATCCCTCGTTTCGTAGGGAGGGTGAAACCCCATAAGCGCTAAGCAAAATCGAAAAGAAAAAATAAGACCAAAACTAAAACCTCTCAACACAGAGACATCGAGAAAGATAAGAGATAGTTAAAATTCTCCAAATTCACTCAGAAAAATTTCTCTCTGTGTATTCTCTAAACCTCTGGTGCGCAGCATGCTGCTTACCTGTGGTTCGTAGTTTTGGGTATTTTGTTAGCGCCTATGGGGTGAATCCTGAGCTGCAAATGTGTCGGCCTAGCGCATACTATGTACTGGCGGCGCCGTTTGCGTCCGCCCTCTGTTTTCACTAGTCACCTAGGCCGTCAAAATATTCAAAACCCCATCCAAGCCTACAAAATTCAAAGCAACATTGGCTTGCGCACGCACCACTGGCTTCGCGCGGAAAGCCACCGACATTCCAGCAATACCCATCATCTTCAAATCATTCGCGCCGTCACCCATGACGATCGCTTGCTGCGGGCTGACACCGAGTTCCGCACAAATTTTTTCGACTGTGCGTTTCTTTTCATCGGCATCGACGATGGTGCCTATGACTTTGCCAGTCAATTTATCGTCGACGACTTCGAGTACGTTGGCATGTGTGTAGTCGAGATTGAGACGTGACTTCATTCTGTCGGTGAAGAAGGTAAAGCCACCTGATACCAATAAGGTTTTCAAGCCGGCTTGTTGAACATGCTTGAGCATGTTTTCTGCGCCCATGGATAATTGCAGGCGTCGATCATAGACTCTTTGGAGCGCAGATGCTTCTAATCCTTTGAGCAGGCCAACACGACGGACTAAGCTTTCTTGAAACTCGATTTCACCACGCATCGCAGCTTCAGTGATTTCCGCGACTTGCGGTTTGAGACCCTGCATGTCGGCGATTTCGTCTATGCATTCTATGGTGATTAAGGTGGAATCCATATCCATTGCGACCAACTTAAACTCGCTGAGTTGGCGCGATGCTCCGTGATACACGTCGAGCTGCGCGACTGAGCATTGTTCCTGAATCGCTTGCAGGATTTTAGCGTCACATTGCACGTTTTCCAGACGGACGGCCTTAGCATTAATCGGCACGATTTTTTCTGCACCCGACATCTGTGCGATGCTTTGGATAGTTGCTGCTTGCTGAGTTAAAACGGCATATAAGCCTTGTATGATCAGATTCATGTTTTGCATAGTAATGTAGTGACGGACGACTAGTGTAGTGCCTTCATCGTGCTCTTAATCTGGGCAACGCGTGCGGCCAGGTCGGGCATGTTGGCGCTGATACGCAATTTATCTTGTCCGTTCAGTTTGATGTGTTTGTTTTTTTGAACCAATTCGATAATACGCATGGCATCGATCGGCGGTTGTGGTTCAAATTGCAGTGTCGCAGCTTCACTGTGCGCATCAATTTTGATAATGCCTAGCGGCTTAGCGGCAACCCGCAGTCGGTGTGTTTCTAAGAGCGATTTGACCGGTTCTGGCAATTTACCAAAGCGATCTATCATTTCTTCTTGTAAGTCATCAATGGCATCAAGCTTGTTGCAATTTGCCAGGCGTTTATAGATCGATAAACGTTCGTGTACATCACCACAAAAATCGCTGGGTAAGAGAGCAGGGATGTGTAAATTAATTTCAGTGGTAGTGGAAAGTGGTGCTGCGAGATCGGGTTCTTTGCCGTTCTTCAAACTGCGCACGGCCTCGCTTAGCATATCCGAATACATCTGAAAACCAATCTCGTGCATTTCACCGGATTGATTGTCACCAAGCACTTCGCCCGCACCTCGAATTTCTAAATCATGCATAGCAAGGTAGAAGCCGCTGCCAAGTTCTTCCATTTGCTGAATTGCTTCTAGACGGCGATTCGCTTGCTTTGTAAGGCCCTGTACATCGTGTACCAATAAGTAAGCGTAAGCTTGATGATGCGAGCGACCGACGCGACCACGCAATTGATGCAGCTGCGCTAAACCGAATTTATCGGCTCGGTGCATGATGATGGTGTTCGCACTTGGGACGTCAATACCCGTTTCGATAATCGTGGTGCACAGCAAAATGTTATAGCGTTGTGCAACGAAATCGCGCATGACTTTTTCTAAGTCGCGTTCATTCATTTGACCATGACCTACGGCGATGCGCGCTTCTGGTAACAAGGCTTCCAGCATGGCTTTGCGGTTTTCTATTGTCTCTACTTCATTGTGCAAGAAGTAAACTTGACCACCGCGTTTGAGTTCACGTAAACAAGCTTCGCGAATGACCGAATCGCCTTCACTGCGCACAAAGGTTTTGATCGCCAGACGTTTTTGCGGCGCTGTAGCGATGATAGAAAAATCGCGCAAACCCTCTAACGCCATACCCAAGGTACGTGGGATCGGCGTTGCGGTTAAGGTCAGTACATCAACCTCTGCACGTAGCGCTTTCAGAGTTTCTTTTTGACGCACACCGAAGCGATGCTCTTCGTCGATAATCACCAAACCGAGGCGCGAGAACTTCACGTCATCGGATAAAAGTTTATGCGTGCCGATCACGATATCGACCGTGCCATCGCCCATGCCTTTGATGGCTTGCGCGATTTCTTTGCCGCTTCTGAAGCGCGACAATTCGGCAATTTTAACAGGCCAATTCGCGAAACGATCGGTGAAGGTCTGCGCATGTTGTTCCGCCAATAGCGTAGTCGGTGCTAGGATCGCGACTTGTTTTCCGCCCATGACAGCGACGAAAGCAGCACGCAAGGCGACTTCAGTTTTACCGAAACCGACATCACCGCAAATCAATCTGTCCATCGGTTTACCTGAGGTCATATCACCAATCACTGCCGTAATTGCAGCGGCTTGATCAGGCGTTTCATCAAAGCCAAAACTATCAGCAAAGGCAGCATAATCGTGCGCAGAATATTCAAAAGCATGACCCTGACGCAAAGCGCGGCGTGCGTATAGATTGAGTAATTCAGCGGCCGTATCGCGGATCTGTTGCGCTGCTTTACGTTTGGCTTTCTCCCATTGACCTGAGCCTAGCGCATGTAACGGTGCATCATCTGGCGAGGCGCCAGAATAGCGCGAAATCACGTGCAGCTGCGATACCGGTACGTAGAGCTTGGTGTCTTTTGCATATTCTAGATGCAGGAATTCGGTTTCGCCTTCACCCAAATCCATGCTGATGAGGCCCATGTAGCGACCGATGCCGTGATTGCTGTGCACGACGGGATCACCAATTTTTAATTCAGACAAATCGCGCACCATGTGCTCGACTTGCGTTACGGCTTCTTGTTTCTTGCGGCCTATGCGTTTGCCTGAGCCCGCATACAACTCCGTTTCAGTGATAAAGGCGATGTCATGCGCCTGAAAACCTGCGTGTAAAGGTGCGACACCTAAAACAAGTTTTGGAGAGCTGGTAATGAAATCTGTGTAATCTTCACAGATACTCATTTCCAAATTGAAATCACGGAAATACTGTTGCAGAGTTTCGCGTCGACCGGCTGTTTCGGCGCAGATGAAAACGCGCTTATCGGTTTGCAATAAATAGGAACGTAAATTCGTCAGCGGATCATCGGCTCGACGATTGACGGCAATGTCGGGTAGAAAGCTAGAGACTTCAGATGCTGCGCCACCGTTTTGTATGATCCAGCGCGATTCAGATTTCAGCGTCGCAAAAAAATCTTCATCACGTAAAAAAATGGTTTCTGGCGGCAGGACAGGGCGTTCTCTGTCAGATTTTAAAAACTGATAGCGCGAGCGAGTGTCAGTCCAAAAGCGCTGTATCGCTTCTTCAATATCGCCAATTAAAACATAATGTGTGTTTTGCGGCAGGTAATCGAAAAGTGTCGCGGTCGACTCGAAAAACAAAGGTAAATAATATTCAATACCTGCCGATGCAATCCCATTGCCAATATCTTTATAGACGGTGGAACGCGAAGGATCGCCTTCAAATTGTTCACGCCAACGATTCCGAAATGCACTGCGACCTGCTTCATCCATAGGGAATTCACGACCTGGCAGTAAGCGAACTTCTTTCACCGGATACAATGAGCGCTGAGTATCTGCATCGAAAGTGCGTATGGTTTCTATACTGTCGCCGAATAGATCGAGTCGATAGGGCAGCACTGAGCCCATAGGGAATAAATCAATCAAGCCTCCACGCACAGAATACTCACCCGGCGACATGACTTGCGAGACATGGGTGTAACCAGCGAGCGTCAATTGCGTTTTGAGTTTGGCCTCGTTGAGAGTTTCACCGACTTTGAAAAAGAAAGTGTAAGCCGCTAAAAAAGACGGCGGCGCCATGCGCACTAAGGCCGTGGTAGCAGGAACGATTAAAACATCACAATTGCCGCTATTAATTTCATACAGGGTCGCTAAACGCTCGGATACCAGATCCTGATGCGGTGAAAAAGCGTCATATGGCAGCGTTTCCCAGTCTGGTAGTAAATGGCAGCGCAGGTCAGGCGCGAACCATGGCAATTCGCTGAGCAAACGTTGCGCATCAGCCGGACTAGCAACAAAGATGGTCAAGAATCTTTGTTCAGTTTTTAAGGCTGCGGCAGCTTTTGCTATGGCATAGGCATCGGCTGAGCCGTGGGTGGACGGCAACACGAATCGGTGCCCCGCTTTGGGTAGCGCTTTGATGAAATCGAAAGACATTAGATGTAAAGCAAGGAGTTCTGCAAATTCATGCTAAACAGTCTGGAAAAAGCCCAGCGGCAAGAATTGGCGGTTAAAATGAAGCTGAATTATAAACGATGCACAAGCCTAGCTATTTATATCCTTGAAATGACCCAACAATCTTCCCACCTATCCGATTTGCCCCAGTCTATGCAAGAGGAAAGTGTAAATGCTGTAAAGCCAAGTTATATTGCATTGATTCCCGCAGCCGGGGTTGGCGCTCGTATGGCTGCCAATGTACCTAAGCAATATTTAGATTTGGCAGGGAAAAGCGTTTTGCAAAGAACGGTCGATTGTTTTCTCAATTGCCCGCAAATTGATCATATCTTTGTGGTGGTCAGCGCAGAAGATGCGTTCATTGACGAAGCATTGGCTGAACATGAAAGGTTGACAATACTTAATTGTGGTGGCTCCACTCGCCGCGATACCGTACAAAATGGTTTAGAAGTGATACGTAAGTTTAGTCATTATCAAGACAGTGACCAAATTCTGGTGCATGATGCCGCTCGCCCTGGCTTGACTCCCGACTTGGTGAGTAAGTTGATTGAGTCAGTTGGAGACGATGTGAATGGTGGCTTGTTGGCATTGCCGGTGGTCGACACAGTGAAACGCAGTGTTGCAGGTCAGGTGGAAACGATAGATAGAACAAATTTATGGCTGGCACAGACGCCGCAAATGTTTAGCCTGGGTCTGTTGTCGCGTGCGTTGGAATTGGCGATAGAGGTGACCGATGAAGCCAGTGCGATTGAAACGATAGGATATAGACCTAAACTAATCGAAGGTGCTATGCGTAATCGCAAGCTGACAGTGCCCGAGGATTTAGAATTTTTGAAATTATTTTTTTAAGAGTTATGAGTACAAGTGAAAAGAATCAGGTTGTAAGTTTGTCTTTACCTTTACCATTCCGAATCGGTCAGGGCTACGATTGCCATGCTTTGGTCGAAGGACGCAAATTGATTATTGGTGGTGTCGATATTCCCCATAAAACAGGCTTATTAGGACATTCCGACGCGGATGTTTTATTACATGCCATCACCGATGCGCTGCTGGGTGCAGCCGCGCTTGGCGATATCGGTAAATTGTTCCCTGATACTGACGCCAAATTTGCCGGTGCGGATTCTCGTGTATTGCTAAGAGAGGCGCTAGCACGTGTTCATACTAGCGGTTATGTTTTGGGAAATCTCGATGCGACTATCATTGCCCAGCAACCGAAAATGGCACCGCATATATCGAAAATGATTGAACATATCGCGGATGATCTGCAAGTCTCGAAAGCGCAAGTCAACATTAAAGCAAAAACTAATGAAAAGCTAGGCTATTTGGGACGGGAGGAGGGCATCGCAGCCGAAGCGGTAGTCTTACTTTTTAAGGCTTAGTGCTACACTAAATCCAAGGACGTAAAAAAATATTGCAGTAAACATGAAGTAGGAACCAAGGAGATAAATATGAAGCGCGATATGTTAAAAGGCTTACTTAAACAATTGCAAGATGGCTTGCATAGCACAGAGCAAGTCGATGCAGAGATGAAGGGCTTACTGCAAAATTTGCACCAAGACATAGAAACTGTCTTAGCTAAAGATGAGAATCCGGATGATCCTTTGTATGCTGCATTAAGTGACCGTTCAAGGGCGATTTATGCACAGTTTGCTGCTAAACACCCAAAACTGGAACCAGCATTGCGTGAACTTGGCAGTATGTTAGAAAAAATGGGTGTCTAAAATATTCTTCCACTTGCAAACAAAAAAGACGCTCGAAGGCGTCTTTTTTTGTATTGCAAGCAGGTGATCTTAGATTACTTAATTACAGCAGCTTTGATCAGAGATTGTTGGTAGGCCTGAACTTTTTCTTGTATCAAGCTTTCACCAATCTGTTGTTTCACTTCATCTAAAGTAGGCAGTTTCAGAGGGCGTACATCATCCAATTTGATGACATGGAAACCAACTTCTGTTTTTACCGGAGTTTCTGTGAATTGGCCTTTTTTCAAAGATGCCAAAGCAGTCGCAAATGCGGGTGGTACGTTGGCTTGAGAAACCCAATCCAAATCGCCGCCTTTACCCGCAGAACCAGTATCCTTCGATTGCTTCGCCAATTCGTCAAACTTAGCGCCAGCTTTTAATTTCGAGATTATGGCTTTGGCGTCATCTTCTTTTTCTACCAAGATGTGGAAAGGATGGTATTCATTGTCGCCATTTTGTGCTTTCCATTTGTCGTAAGCTGCTTTGATGTCAGCTTCTGAAATTGGATTTTTTTCTACGTGGGCACGCATCAATGATTGAATTAGAATTTGCTGACGAGCCATTTCAATCTGAATTTTTACATCTTCATTTTTTGAGAAGCCTGCTTTTTCTGCTGCTTGCAACATAACTTCTGTACCAACCAAACGGTCTTTAATCATTGCGCGCAGTTGTGGCGTGTCTTTTTGACCTTGTGCCAATGCTTGCTTTACAAATGGGTCTGCTTTTGAAGCAGGGATTGCTTTTCCATTGACCGTTGCCAAATTCTGCGCCATCGCAGGGAATGCGGTTACAAGAAGTACAACCAGCAAATGAGCGGGTTTAAAAGTCATTATCTATTCCTAAAATAACAAAGTAAATAAAACAAAAAACGGTTAATAAAATGTTTAATGGGATGCTTCAGAAGGACTTAAAGCGTGGATCACAAGTGCATGTATCTCCGTGTGCATTAAATCGCCAACGGCATCATACACTAGACGGTGGCGGGAAATGCGATTTAAACCTGCAAATTTTTCGCTAATAATTGTAACAGTGAAGTGTCCTGCACCACTGGCCGCACCTGCATGTCCTTTGTGCGCTGCAGAATCATCACTTAACTCGCAGGAAAGTGGCTGCAAGGCAAGTTCTAGTTTGTTTTTGATAGTTTGTATTCTGGTCGTTGATTGGCTCATTTTGGCTCCTCGACATACTTCATCAGGAAAAAGGTTTGACCGATGACAAAAACTGGTAAAGCAAAAAAGGAATAAAACTTGTAGCTCACCCAGGTACTTTGAGAAAAGCTCAATGCAACATAAAGATTTGCTGCTCCCATAAGCAGAAAGTAGCCAATCCAAACCATATTAAGTTTATTCCAAGCTATTTCGGGCATAACGATCTCGGTTCCCATCATGGACTTGAGGAAATTTTTCTTCATTACATAGTGACTAAAAGCAAAGCCAGCAGCGAACAACCAGTAAATAATGGTTAATTTTATTTTAACAAACGTATCATTTTGAAAGTAAATCGTCAGGCCGCCAAAGATACTCACGATGAAAAAAGAAACCCAAAGCATGAGGTCAATTTTTTTTCTACGTAAAAACAAGTAAAGAATTTGCAATACTGAGGCTATCACCGCAATCGCCGTCGCAATCAAAATCGGCGCCATTTGTTGCGTTACGATATTGCCAGAGGTTAATCCAGATAAAAATTGGTTTGCAAGTTGATGTGAGGTTTCAGGGTATTTTTCTGCGCGATTGTAGCTCAGGAAAAAAAGTAAAACAGGGAACAGGTCAAACAGTAGCTTCATCATAAATTCGAAATTGTTTTATGTTGGTTTAAATTTTAATGACGCGGAATTAATGCAATAACGCAGGCGAGTCGGCGGTGGACCATCTGGGAATACATGCCCTAAGTGAGCGTCGCAGATATTACACACAATTTCGATGCGCGTCATGCCATGTGAGTGATCTGGAATTTCTCTGACATGTTCAGGATTGAGTGCTTTGAAGTAACTAGGCCAACCGCAGCCAGAGTCAAACTTCGCATCGGATTCAAATAAGGGCGTGTCGCAGCATACGCAGGTATAAGTTCCAACTTCATGATGATCCCAAAATTTTCCGCTAAAAGCGCGCTCGGTGGCGGCATGTCGGGTCACTTCGTATTCCATGTCGGAAAGCTGGTTGCGCCATTCGCTGTCAGTTTTTTTTACTTTGTTCATGATGACTCCAGTTCAGTTCAAGCAGGTTTTACTTGCTTGTAATGATTTACTAAGAAGAGCAACTTACCGATATGGTGCTGGCCCAATCGGGGGGGAGTTGCGCGTAGGTTTCGTGTTCGATTTGTTCGTCGTAGGGTTTGTTCAGAATGGCGATCAATTTGTTAATTTCGCTAAAATCTTTTTGCTCTGCCCGATCTATGGCCTGCTGTGCCAAGTAGTTGCGTAGGATGTATTTAGGGTTAGCGCGGTTCATACTGGTTTGGCGTTCAGCATCCAGTGAATTTTCTAGCTGTAGTCGCTGGCGATAGGTCTGTAGCCAAACATCAAGCCGTTCCCGATTTATAAATAGGTCTCTTAGTAAATGATCGTTTTGCTTGTCTGCCATTTGTAGGCGGCCGAGTTGGCGAAAAGCTAAAGTAAAGTCTGTACCTGTTTCGGCCATAATATCCAGATAGTCAGTAAAAATAGTCTGATCTTCTGGCAGCGAGGTCGCTAAGCCGAACTTGCTATGCATGAGACGGTTATAGCTGTTTTCGTACTGTTCAACATAGCAAGATAGTGCTTCTTGCGTAGATTCTACGTCACCGATTAATGGTAGCAAGGCCTGCGCCAAAGCATGGCAATTCCATTGGCCTATGCGAGGCTGCATTTGGTAGGAATAACGTCCCTGATTGTCGCTGTGATTGCAAATGTGAGCAGGATCATAGCCGTCCATAAAGCCGAACGGCCCATAGTCTAAAGTCAGGCCTAATATCGACATATTGTCGGTATTTAATACGCCATGCATAAAACCAAGCGATTGCCATTGAGCTACCAGATCTGCCGTCTTAATGACAATGGCGCGCAATAATGCCTGATATGGATTGTCCGACTGTGCCAAATCTGGGTAGTAATGCTGAATGACGAAGTCAGCTAGCGATTTTAGCTGTTCAGGTTTGTCATTGTAATACCAGTGTTCAAATGAACCGAATCGAATAAAACTTGGGGCAGTTCGTGTGACGACGGCAGTCTTTTCTGCCATTTCGCGCATCGTATACTGGTCTGATCCCGTGATGCATAGTGCTCGTGAAGTGGGTACACCTAATCCCGCCATTGCTTCTGAACACAAAAATTCTCGGATCGACGAACGAAGCACGGCTCGTCCATCCCCCATGCGGGAGTAGGGCGTCATACCTGCGCCCTTTAATTGTATTTCGTGTAATTCACCACTTTGTTTCGATATCAGCTCACCGAGCAAAATCGCACGACCATCGCCCAATTGTCCTGCCCAGACGCCAAATTGGTGACCCGAATACACCGCTGCCAGTGGCGTGCTTCCAGCTTGAGTACGATTGCCGCTAAAGATTTCCACCATGTCTTGTGACTGCATTTGCTCTGCTGATAGATTGAATTCAGCTAACATGGGCGGGCTCGTTGCAATCAGATAGGGCGATTTTAAGGGTGTCGGTTGCAATTCAGTATAGAAAGCGTGACCTAGACTGGTGAAGCGCTTGTGAAACGCAAGGGGCGAAATCGGTGGGGTATCTGAATAGCTCATTATTGAAGGATAGTCGCCGCGATAGCGCGTGATAAGATCAAAACGCTATTTTGACAGAGAACCACTATTCATGTTGAGCCAGTATCTGACATAACTTAGGGGATATGCCAGATACTAGGGGCTGTTGACCTATATTTTTTTGTTTGAAACGCTTGAAAAAATATAGGTCAACAGTCCCTAGGCTTACTCTTTTTTTACTGGGATTTGCGAAAAATCAGGCGCTATGACGTTCGACCACTTTGCAACCATCCAATAAGAATGACAAACTGATTACCAAGACTAATTCACCTTCAGCGGAACGGGCCGTCCCTGTGATGCCTGGTGTTGAGATACAGGTCAAAGGTTTGATAACCAAGTCAGAGGTGCCATCCACGGAGTCAACTGAAATGATATAGGGATTGGGTGCAGCAATGACGATACCAACTCGCTCAGTACTCTTCTCATAGCCAAGAATCTGACCTAAAGATCGGATAGGAAGGGGTCTGCCTAAGTCTCGTAATACGGGCTGTCCACCAACGCTTTCAAAAGTCTCAGGTAATTCAACCACACGTTGAACCGTAGACATAGGTAATGCCAGAGAGGCACCCGCTGTTCTTACTAACATTGTCGGTACGATAGATAATTCGATAGGCAGGCGAATGATAAAGGTAGTGCCTTTTCCCAAGTGCGAATTAATGCGAATTGCTCCACGATGACGCTCCACCGCAGTCTTTACCACGTCCATGCCAACGCCACGACCTGAAACGCTAGATGCCACTTCTTTGGTTGAGAAACCAGGCAAGAAAACTAATTGGAAAGCTTCGTCATCTGTCCGCGCTTCGTGCGTACTAATCAAGCCTTTTGATATCGCCTTTTCGCGCAAGCGTGAAGCATCCATACCTTTGCCGTCATCGGTCACTTCTATCATGACGCTACTAGCTTCTTGCCACGCTTTGAGTAAAATCTTTGCTCGAGCTGGCTTTGTGGTTTGAGCACGTTCCTCAGCGGATTCGATGCCGTGATCTAAGGAGTTGCGCAACATATGCACGAGTGGATCATACAAGCTATCCACGACCACGCGATCGACTTCGGTTTCAGCACCGGAAATTTCCAGATCAACGTCTTTACCCAAATCTTTAGCAAGCTCACGAATCAAACGCGGAAATTTTTGGAACAAGCGACCAACCGGTTGCATGCGAGTTGCCAACGTCGCTCTTTGTAATTCTGTTGAATAGCGTGAGGCGCGATTCAGTGTTTCGGTGAGTGCTGACATCAACGGTGCCGCATCGCCATCAAACGAAAATTGACCTAATTTTTCTAATAATACGGCAGCTTGATTCGCCGCCTGAACGGATTCACCAGCAACTTCTAGCAGGACGTCGAGCTTAACAGCATCGATACGAATACTTTCTTCTTTGGCGGGCGCTGATTGCTTGATTTCATTACTGGCCAAGGAAGTTTTAACTGCTTCTTGTTCTTGTTTGACGACTGGATTAATTGCGGCTACTTCGGGCAAGGTGCCTGGAGGTGTCACTGCGCGATAGTAGGCTTCCCATGGCACTTCGCCATCGGGGGTGAAGGTGGCGGTATCAGCGCTAGTACTGGCAGTGGGGACGGTAGTTGCTGTGGTCGTTGCAACTGCAGCCGTTTTGTTATCTTTCTTTACTGGCGCAGAGCTGGCTTTGCCTTCGATCGCATCGTTCAAGAGCTGCTCTAAAGCAGCAGGCATGGTCGACAATTGTTCAGGACTGGTGCCATTTGATAAGGCACTGAGTTGGTCTGAAACAAAGCCACTAGCTTCTAACGCCGCCTCGATTGCGATCGGCGTCACGGGTGATTTGCCAGTGCGCAAAGCGTCAAATAAGTTTTCAGTCAGATGGCACGCCGATACCATAGCCGACAGGTTCATGAAACCTGCGCCACCCTTAATCGTATGAAAGGAACGGAATACGGCATTCAGCGTATTCATGTCCTCAGGATTACGTTGCAAGGAGAGCAGGTGTTCTTCGACGTTGATCGCCAGATCCAAGGCTTCAACGACAAACTCTTTGAGCATATCATCCATTTAGAAACCCAAGCTATCAAGTAGGTTGTCTACGTCGTCCTGCTCAAGCGCAGCATTAGGGACGGACGGCCCTTCCATTAATTCAATGGCTTTTTCTTTTAATTCTGTAGGCGCATTATCTAGCAAAATCTGGGCAAGCTCGTTTTCTACGGCCTGGGTGATAATCAGTACTTTTTTGATTAATTGGCCGGTCAAGTCTTGAAAATCCTGCGCCATCATAATATCTAACAAGCGCGCTTTTTCAGCGTCAGTTGAGGCGATCACTTTGTTCGCAAAAGTTTTGGAATCTGATGCTAAAACTTTAAAATCATCGACGCTTAGTTTCCCATCAAAAAGTGCAGTCCAGCGTTCTTCTATGCCTTTTGCATTTTTCGCCAGCGCATCTTGCTCAGGAATCCCTGCATCGGTGGCATTGAGCACTTTGTTGGCCGCTTGCTCGGTTAAGCTGGCTACATACTCAAGCCTTCCTTGCGCGTCAGCTATCTGCGAGGCTACATCGGAAAGTGAGCGATCATAGCCAAGCTCGCGCATGGAATCGTGCATCATGCGAACCAAGTTACCTAAGCGATCAAACATAGGTTTAGCTGGGTCAGTTCCGACTTGTAAATTCAATTTTGGTGGCGGAGCTTCAATGACTGGTGCCGCTGCAGGCGACGGAGCCGCTGATGCATTGGTGTCGCGTTGTGTCGCCATCTCCTCAAACAGTGCGTCTAGATCATCAGCTGAGTCTGTCATAATTCTTTATTCTCCATAGTCGCCAATATTGATTGCCAGATCAAAATTGAAATTTACTCCTTGTGAGCATAATTTCAAGATAAATCCGAGCATAAAGCCATGCTGTCGTAAGGGAATTGATTTTTGAGGAAGTTTACCGACAGCAACCAGACTTGCATGTTGTAAGGATAACCCCGAGCAACAAAATTTGTCATCACTTAATTACCGAATTAGTGAATTTATTTACAAAGCTTGCGGATTTGCAACTAAGCGAGCGCAAAATTTTTCTGGAGTTTCAATAATAAATAGATTTAATTGTTGAGTTTTTCGAGCTAGTTTCAACAGTGCTTTGTCTTTGGTTATCAAGATTTGAGCTTCCGCATCACGTGCGAACTCTAGAAATTTCTGATCATCTTTATCGGTGCAAACGGGCAGCTTAATATTTTTTGCCGGAAAGTCCTTAACATGAATGAATTCATCGAATGTTGTTACAATCGCGGCTCGCGTTTCGTCAGTGATCGGTAAATGCGGGTAGTGCAGTACCGCTAGCCATTCATCTCGGCAGTCTGCGCGCGTGATTGCCTGCAAAGTTCGCTCTTTGAGTCCTACGCTAATTTGAGACCAACGTGGATCGCAAAAAACAAACAAATCCAAGCAAACATTGGTATCTAAAATAATTTTAAACGTCATACGTGTTTTTATATTCTGTCTTTGCTAATTAACTTGGCAAGGCAGGAATCCTTTATTGAATAATTTAATTCCGAACTGAACTTTTATGTTGATTTTGTTATCTCCCGCGAAAAGTCTCGATTTTGAGACGCCTGCGCTTGTGAAGACATCAAGTGAACCCATCTTTGTTGACGAAACAGCGTATTTATCACAATTAGCCGCTGACTTAAGCGTCGCAGATCTGCAGCGCCTGATGAGTATATCGGCTAATTTGGCGCAGCTCAATTTTGAACGTTTCGCCAATATGCGTGAGAGCAAGGATACTATGCCGGCAAGACAAGCAGTCTTTTTATTTGATGGTGATGTTTACGATGGACTACGGGCGCGGGATTTGCAGAAAAAAGAAGTCAATTATCTGCAGGCGCGCTTACGAATCTTATCTGGTTTGTACGGCATCTTGCGTCCGCTCGATAAGATTCAGGCCTATCGCTTAGAGATGGGAACTGGCCTAAAAAATAGTGCGGGGAATAGTTTGTATGCGTATTGGCGCGAAAAATTGACGGTTCACTTGAAACAAGAATTACATGCTACGAAAACTAAGTTCTTAGTTAATCTGGCTTCGGAAGAATACGCGAAAGCAGTCAATTTAAAAGAGTTAGGTATTCCCGTAATTAATCCGGTTTTTCAAGATTTTTCAGCGGGAAAGTTCAAAGTGATTTCATTTTTTGCAAAGCGAGCCCGTGGTTCTATGGTGCGTTACTGCGCGATGCATCAAGTAAAGAAACCAGAAAAATTAAAGGAGTTTGATTGCGATGGATATCAATTTATCGAGGAAGAGTCCAATCAGACGCACTGGGTTTTTCGTCGAGGATCTTAGCGTTTGATTTCTAGTTGCAAAAAAGGCCTCAAAAATTTGAGGCCTTGATTTTTAGAGCATTAAAATAGGTCAATTTTATTGCTCAAATTCTAGAGTGCTTTAACCCCAGAATTTCCACCAGGATTTCTTAACGCCGCCAGTTTCAAGCAAATTGCTATTTGGGAAGCTTTTAAGATAAACCCGCTTTGCATCATCTCTCAACTCAGTCATCCCCATCGCATCGTAGGATTTGATGAGCACTACTAAAGCCTCTTCACTCGCAGGTGCATCTGGATATTCTTTAATTGCAGATTGGGCGCGGTTGGCTGCGGCAAGATAAGCGTTGCGACGCAAGTAATATTTGGCTACGTGCAAATCGTATTGCGCCAAGGCGTTGACTAAATACTTCATACGAGCGATCGCATCGGGCGTATACTTACTCGCTGGAAAGCGGGTGACTAATTCCTTGAAGGCATCAAATGAATCTCTGGTCGCTTTTGGATCACGTTCGGTAATGTCTTGATTGGCGATAAAACTTAAGAAGCCCATATCGTCATTGAAGTTAACCAAGCCACGCAAATAGTACATGTAATCGACATTAGCATGATTTGGATGCAATTTAATGAAACGATCCACGGCGGCTAATGCCTGCGCCTGATCACCTTGTTTGTAATAGGCGTAGGCAATTTCCAACTGCGCCTGTTGTGCATATGCGCCGAAAGGGAAGCGAGATTCGAGTTTTTCAAATAACTGAACTGAGCGTTCATACGAACCCGATGCTAATTCATCCTTCGCTTCAGCGTATAATTTCTCTGCTGACCAATTTTTACTTTCTTCAACTTTATCGCCAAAAATACCGCAGCCGCCTAAAGATAAAGTGAGGATAAGACCGAACAATTTTATATATTTGATTTGCATAAACTTTGCATGTGCATGAGAATAATTTACGGATTATAGCCGATGGCAATTAATGTTATACCAAAAGAACTGGGGATTTTACCTGATACTGAGCTGGATCTTGAAGAAATCGATCAAGACGAGAGTGAACAGCCAATTCAGCAAGCAGAAATTATCTCAATCAAGCTGCCGGATAGTGTGTGTGGTGATCGTTTAGATAAGGTGCTGTCTAAGCTTGTGCCTCAATATTCCCGTAGCCGCATTCAGCAGTGGATAGAAGATGGACACGTCCAAGTCGATGGAAAACCTTCAAAAATTAAAACCACGATGCTGGGAGGTGAGCTGATACAAATTGCTCCGCAGTCCTCTCCCGATGAAAGCTCGTTTACGCCAGAGGATATTCCTCTGAATATCATTTTTGAAGATGATGCGATTTTAGTATTGAATAAGCCTGCAGGATTAGTTGTACATCCTGGTGCAGGCAATTGGTCTGGCACATTATTAAATGCTTTGTTATTTCATAGACCTGCATTAGCGCAAGTGCCGCGCGCTGGCATTGTTCATCGTTTAGATAAAGATACTTCGGGCTTGATGGTGGTGGCTAAGACTTTGACGGCTCAGACAGAGCTGGTGCGTCAATTGCAAGCACGTACAGTAAAGCGCGAATACGCTGCGATGGTTTGGGGGACGCCAATTTCGACTGGGACTGTGGATGCTGCGATGGCGCGTCATAGTCGCGACCGACTCAAAATGGCAGTTTCATTTAGTGTTTTGGCTAAACCAGCCATCACACATTATCAGCGACTGGCAACCGGTATGTTGGAACGTTTTCCGGTTAGTTTGGTGGCTTGTCGCCTCGAAACAGGTCGCACCCATCAAATTCGCGTGCATATGTTGTCCTTAGGTTTTCCTTTGGTTGGCGATACGTTGTACGGTAAGCAGCATCTGGCGCGTTTTTTTCCTCGTCAGGCTTTACAGGCACGACGTTTGGGCTTGATTCATCCGGAAAGCGGTGAGGCTATGGAATGGAGTATTCCACTGGAAGCCGACTTTGCCTCTCTTTTGGAGCAAGCAGGTATGCCAGCGCAATGAGTTTTATCGTCGTTCGTGAAAATGGATTGACGCTGATTCAGCCAGATTGGCCGGATCTGCCCACTAATGTTCACGCTTTTTCAAGCACTCGACTGGGTGGTCGTAGTCAAATTCCTTACGACGATGGACTCGGAGGCGGTGGATTGAATCTCGGTGATCACGTCGGTGATGATATGTCGCACGTGTTGCAAAACAGGGCATTGCTAAATGCCTTGTTACCCTCAGATGTCACATTCTTATCACAAATGCATGGCAATATTGTGCTTGATGCTTCTGTACTCGAGTCGTCATCTAATTCGCCAATGACAGCCGATGCTTGCTATACACAAGATCAGCGTGTTGTGTGTGCGATATTAACTGCGGATTGTTTGCCCATTTTGCTCTCATCATTAGACGGTAGGTATGTGGCGGCAATACATGCAGGTTGGCGAGGACTGGCTAATAATGTGATTGAAAATACGATACGGATTTTAGGTCAACAAGGTGCCGGTGAGCTGACTGCTTGGATGGGACCTGCGATAGGTTCAACTGCATTTGAAGTTGGGCACGATGTATATTTGGAATTTTTTAAAAAAATTCCAAAGTTAGACCGATTTATGAAAGTACGTTTAGCGACACAAGGCGGCGCTCAAAAATACGATATGGATATTTATGGCGTCGCCCGGGAAGTGTTGCACCAGCTTGGTGTTCAGCGTGTTCATGGTGGTCAGTATTGTACGGTGACACAGAGTGAACTTTTTTATTCTTATCGTCGTGACCGCTGCACTGGGCGTATGGCTAATCTGATTTGGATGGATTGATTTTGCGTCGCGCATCTTCCTCAAGTTTGCGTTGACGTTTTCGTGCCGGTGAACTCAAAATGTACAGGACTAAACCGAGCGGAATGATGCAATAAAAAATGAAAGTCAGGATGCCGGCAATCAAGGAAATTTCTGCCAGTGACATCATCAACACGACATAAATCCATGCGATTGCGATAAGATACAAAAAAGCCATAAAGAAATAGACGTCGTTGGAATTAGGTGGTTTAATTTTTGGCAGTAGTGCTGCGCTAGCGGTCAGCACATTGCGACAATACTCTAAATCTAGGAATTATGCATAATGAGTGACAATCTTCAATCGATGTACGCCAATTGGATGCAACAGGTAATGAAGCAAAATCCCCTGCAGGATTGGATGAAACAAAGTCCCTTTGGCAGTGATTCGTCAATTCCTCAAATGTTGAAAGAATTTGGCGCAGAGCTTGATCCTAAGGTTTTAAGTCGACTACAAGCAGAGTATTTTGAAGAGTTAGGTAATTTGTGGAAAGATTTTTTGTCTGCAAAACAACCTGAATTCAATGATCGTCGATTTTCTGCGCCAGATTGGCAGAAACAAACGACCCATGCTTACAATGCTGCTCTGTATTTACTGAATGCGCGCTTCTTGAGTTTATTGGCAGACTCTGTTCAGGCACCAGAGAAAAAGCGACAAAAAATTCGATTTGCCGTCCAACAAATGATAGACGCGATGTCACCCGCGAACTTTCTGGCGACCAATCCCGAAGCTCAGGCAAAATTAATTGAGACTGGTGGTGAAAGCCTCATGCAGGGTATCACGCAGATGTTTGATGATATGCAGAAAGGTCGAATTTCATTGACGGATGAATCTGCGTTTGAAGTCGGTAAAAATGTGGCGACTTCTGAGGGCGTGGTGGTCTTCGAAAATCGCTTGTTCCAATTGATTCAGTTCACACCTTTAACAAAGACCGTGCATCAGCGTCCTTTGTTGATGGTGCCACCTTGTATTAATAAATACTATATTTTAGATTTGCAACCTGAAAATTCACTAGTGCGTTATGCCGTCGAGCAAGGGCATACTGTGTTTCTTGTGTCGTGGGCAAATCCAGATGACTCAATGGGAGATGTCACTTGGGATGATTACATCGAGCAAGGTGCAATCAAAGCGATTGATGTTGTCCAGCAAATCACTAAGCAAGACAAAATTAATGTGTTTGGATTCTGTGTTGGGGGCACCATACTCTCTACAGCATTGGCCGTGTTAGCGGATAGGGATAGTCATCCCGCAAGTAGTCTGACTTTGTTAACTACTTTATTGGATTTTAGCGATACAGGTGTACTTGATGTGTTTGTAGATGAGTTGCAAGTGAGTATGCGCGAGCAAACTTTAGGTCATGGTGGCTTAATGCCTGGACGTGATTTGGCCAGTACTTTTTCCAGTTTAAGACCGAATGATTTGGTGTGGAATTATGTGCAATCAAATTATCTGAAAGGTCAAAAACCACCCGCGTTCGACCTTCTATATTGGAATTCTGATAGCACCAATTTGCCAGGGCCCATGTTCTGCTGGTATTTGCGCAACACCTATTTGGAAAATAGTCTGAAGGTGCCCAACAAATTGAAAGTGGCCGGAAATTTGGTTGATCTGGCAAAGATTGATGCACCAGTGTTCATTTATGGATCCCGCGAAGATCATATCGTGCCGTGGCAAGCGGCCTACGCGTCCACTGCGATATTGAATCCCAAGAAAAAAAACAAGAATCGTTTCGTATTGGGTGCTTCCGGTCATATCGCTGGCGTCATCAATCCAGCCTCAAAAAACAAACGCAATTATTGGCTCAATGAAAAAATCGCAGCAGATCCGCAGCAATGGTTTGAGGGGGCGAAAGAAGTGCCTGGTAGTTGGTGGCCAGAATGGGCACAATTTTTGTCGGAACATGGTGGAAAGATGATAAAAGCACCCCTGAAATCAGGCAATGTGGTTTATAGTGAGATAGAGCCAGCTCCGGGACGCTACGTCAAAGTACGTGCTGATTAGTTGGACAAGGTTCAAATTTTTTGTAGAAACAAGCTTAGCCGTAAATTTACTAAAACTCTGGAGATTAAGTATGTCAAAGCGAATTGCTTATGTAACTGGTGGTATGGGTGGTATTGGAACTCCAATTTGTAAGCGTCTGTGCAAAGACGGTTATATCGTTGTTGCTGGTTGTGGTCCAAATTCTCCACGTAAAGATAAATGGCTAGCGGATATGCGCGCCGAGGGATATGAAGTGCACGCTTCCGAAGGCAATGTCTCTGATTGGGAGTCGACCCGTGCCGCGTTTGAGAAAGTTCGCACTGAAATCGGTGAAGTCGACGTTCTGGTTAACAATGCCGGTATTACCCGTGATGGTCAATTCCGTAAGATGAGTAAAGCGGATTGGGATGCGGTTATTGATACTAATTTGAATTCCTTGTTCAATGTCACGAAACAAGTGATCGAGAGTATGGTTGATCGTGGATGGGGACGTATTATTAATATCTCTTCCGTCAATGGCCAAAAAGGTCAGTTCGGTCAAACTAATTACTCTACTGCGAAAGCAGGTATTCATGGATTTAGTATGGCATTGGCACAAGAAGTCGCGACTAAAGGTGTGACGGTGAATACGGTTTCACCTGGCTATGTCGGTACTGACATGGTACGCGCGATTCGTCCTGATGTATTGGAAAAGATCGTTGCGGGTATACCGGTTAAACGTTTGGCGGAGCCAGAAGAAATAGCCTCTATCGTGGCGTGGATCGCTTCTGATGAAGGTGGCTATGCGACAGGTTCTGACTTCTCAATTAACGGTGGTTTGCATATGGGCTAATCATTCGTTGTTGTCTGTTGTTATGCGAATGAACTATTCCCAAGAATTTAGTACTAAGTATAATGCTGTGTCGCAGCATTGAATTTAATACAAAAATTCGTCTAAGGTGCTTACTTGTTTGCAGGATATTGTAAGCACCTTAGCTTTATTCTTTAATGCAGTTTATCCACGAGAATGCAATGAATAGCACAAAAAAAATAAGCAAGCATTTGATTAAGAAATACCCAAATCGTCGCTTATACGACACGCAAACCAGTAGCTATATTACCTTGGTCGATGTGAAGCAATTTGTCATGGAGAATGATGATTTTGCGGTGATTGACGCCAAAACAGGCGAAGATTTGACACGTAGTATTTTGTTGCAGATCATTTTGGAAGCTGAAGCCGGTGGTGCACCGATGTTTTCCAGTGTCGCCTTGGCGCAAATTATTCGTTATTACGGACATGCCATGCAAGGGATGATGGGTTCGTATCTAGAGAAAAATATTCAAGCGTTTATTGATATACAAAATAAACTCACTGAAGGTGCCAGTGGCGGTGTAGAAGGCAAGCCATTTAGCCCTGAAATGTGGACACAGTTTATGAACGTGCAGGGCCCTATGATGCAAGGCATGATGGGTAACTATATCGATCAGAGCAAAAATCTATTTGTACAAATGCAAGAGCAAATGCAGAGCCAATCAAAGAACATATTTGGTTTTCCATTTGTACCAGATGATAAGAAAAAGTAATAAATTCAATTGCTTGCAGCACATTTAAACTGGCTGAAGCTGTAGTTAGACGCGTAGAAAGGGTACAATAGCGAATTGCTTTGTATCCTTTTTTATTATGTCTAACGAAACTCTCATCCCCGCATCCACTTCAGTCGCACCCAAAGTCGGTTTTGTCTCTCTCGGGTGCCCGAAGGCTTTGGTCGATTCAGAACAAATCCTGACACAGCTTCGTGCAGAAGGTTACGAAACAGCCAAATCCTACGATGGCGCGGATTTGGTGGTGGTAAATACCTGTGGATTCATCGATGCTGCCGTGCAGGAATCATTAGATGCTATTGCAGAAGCGCTCAATGAAAATGGCAAAGTGATTGTGACCGGTTGCCTGGGTGCGAAAAAAGATGCCGATGGCAATGATCTGATCAAAAGCATACATCCGAAAGTCTTGGCCGTCACGGGGCCACACGCCCTGACGGAAGTGATGAGCGCGGTGCATCTACATTTGCCAAAACCGCATGAGCCTTTCATTGACTTGGTGCCAGCGCAAGGTGTCAAACTCACACCAAAGCACTTTGCTTACTTAAAGATTTCTGAAGGTTGCAACCATCGTTGCAGCTTCTGCATTATTCCTTCGATGCGTGGCGATCTGGTTTCACGCCCAATTGGTGAAGTCATGCTTGAAGCCGAGAATTTATTCAAAGCTGGCGTCAAGGAGTTGTTGGTCATTTCTCAAGATACCAGCGCTTATGGTGTCGATGTGAAATTCCGTACCGGTTTTTGGGATGGTAAACCAGTCAAGACGCACATGACGCAATTGGTCGAAGCGCTTGGTGAACTTGCGAAACGGTATGATGCTTGGGTACGCCTGCATTACGTTTATCCTTATCCACATGTCGATCAAATCATTCCCTTCATGAATAATGGACACGTTCTGCCTTACCTCGATGTGCCTTTGCAGCATGCTCATCCTGATGTGTTGAAGCGCATGAAGCGTCCAGCGAGTGGTGAGAAAAATATAGAACGCATCAAAGCTTGGCGCGAAATGTGTCCCGAAATTACCATTCGTTCTACCTTCATCGCGGGTTTCCCGGGGGAGACAGAAGAGGAATTTGAGTATCTTTTGGATTTCTTGAAAGAAGCCGAAATTGATCGCTTGGGCTGCTTTGCTTATTCTCCGGTGGATGGTGCAACTGCCAACGAACTCGCTAATCAGTTGCCAGATGATGTGCGTGAAGATCGTCGTCGTCGTGTGATGGAATTGCAAGAGACTATTTCAAAGAAACGTCTACAAGCGAAAATTGGTAAGACGATGCGTGTTTTGATTGATAGTCTCGATCGAAGTGGCGGTGTTGGCCGTAGTTCAGCAGATGCACCTGAGATTGACGGCGTGGTGTATGTTAAGCCGCCATTTGAACCACATCGCAAGTTGAAAGTCGGTGAATTTGTTGAAGTCAAAATCACTGCGGCAGATGCCCATGATTTGTGGGGCGAGGCAATCTAAGCTTCGTATTGTGAATTGGAGAGGGGCGATTTTTCGCCCCTATTTTTTATCTATTTGAACTTTTATCGACGCCATTATTATGACTGACAAACAACAAGGATCAAGTACCGCAATTGTTCATCCTGCTTTTGAGGCACCCGATGGATTTTCAGCATTTCCGACTGCAATTCATCATGCTTCTACGGTGTTATTTAAAGATGTTGAAGCAATGCGTGCACGCAGTTGGCTCAATAAGTCGACTTACACATATGGTTTGCATGGCACGCCAACCAGCTTTCAATTGGAAGGTGAGATTGCCCAAATTGAAGGTGGTAAGCATTGTGTTTTAGCGCCAAGTGGATTGGCCGCGATCACTTTGGTGAATATGACGTTTCTCGAGACTGGTGATGATGTCTTGGTACCTGACAATGCTTATGGGCCAAACAAGGAGCAAGGCGCTTGGCTTAAACGAAGCTTCGGTATCAGTGTACGTTTTTATGATCCAATGATTGGCGCAGGCATCAGTGATTTAATCTTACCCAAAACGAAATTGATTTGGACGGAGGCACCAGGTTCCGTCTCGATGGAAGTTGCCGATGTGCCTGCGATATGTACGGCAGCGCATAGCAAAGGCGTGTTGGTTGCGTTAGACAATACATGGTCTGCTGGTCTCGCCTTTAAACCTTTCGAGTACTGCGTCGATATCTCTATGCAAGCGCTGACAAAGTACCAAAGTGGTGGTTCTGATGTGTTGATGGGTGCAGTGATTACTAAAGATGCCGAGCTAAATAATCGCTTGCTGATGGCACACATGCGCTTAGGTTTTGGCGTGGGTATGGATGATGTGTACTTGGTATTGCGCGGCTTACAAAGCATGAAGCTGCGTTTTGAAGCGCATGACGTGGCGGCACGCAAAGTTGCAGCTTGGTTAAAAAGCCGTCCGGAGATTGCTAAGGTATTACACCCCGCCTGGGAAGATTGTCCGGGGCACGATGTTTGGAAACGCGATTTTACCGGCGCGGGTGGTTTGTTTTCCGTGCTCTTCGATGAAAGATATACAGAAGCGCAAACGGATCAGTTCGTGAACCAACTTAAACTTTTTAAGATAGGATTTAGCTGGGGTGGTTCGCATAGTTTGTGCGTTCCGTATCGCATAGAAAGCATGCGTCAAAGCTGGAGCTGCAAGGGTATTCTGTTGCGTTTTAATATAGGTTTGGAAGACGTGGAAGATTTGATTGCTGATATTGAGCAATCATTGAATGCAATGTAATTATTTGAAAATAGCAGAGGTTTAAATTGTCACTTATTATTCGTAAAGCAGTCCCAACAGATGCTGCAACCATTCATGGCTTTATTGTCGAACTTGCCGTCTATGAAAAGGCCGAGCATGAGGTTAAAGCGAGTATCGCTGAAATTGAAAGCAGTATTTTCTCCACTGACTCACCCGCCAAAGCGCTAATCTGTGAATTGAATGGTGAAGCCATAGGATTCGCTGTGTACTTCTACAATTACTCAACCTGGCAAGGTAAGAAAGGTTTATATCTGGAAGACCTTTACGTATCACTAAAGCATCGTGGCTTGGGCGCGGGTAAATTCTTGTTGCGTCATTTGGCACAACTCGCGGTGGAAGAGGACTGTGGTCGTTTCGAATGGAGCGTCTTAGATTGGAATCAACCTGCAATTGATTTTTATGATGCCGTCGGTGCGAAGGCGCAGGCGGAATGGGTTAAATATCGTTTAGCTGGGGATGATTTGTTGAATTTTGCGAATACGTAATTTCAAAAACGACATTGAGTTTCTATTTTTGACATCTAGCAACACCGAATAAACAAAAGCCAGACTTCATGATCGAAGCCTGGCTTTTGTTATATTGAACCGACTACTTATTTGCTTGCAGATGCAGACGCCGCCGCTGTGCTTGCTTCGACTACTGGCGTGGTAGGCACGGATGCTGTCGATGCTGCCGACGCCGCAGAGGCGGCGTCAACGACAGGTGCTGGCGTACTTGCAACAGCAGATGCCGGTGGTGCAGAGACCTGCTCAGAAGCCGCACCTGTATGTGCGCCAGCTTCACCTTGCATATCCATCTTGTCACCCGCTTTAAAAATAAAGAATAAAGCGATTGCCGCAAAAACCAAAAAACCTACTAGTGCTTTCCACATACGAACTCCTTTTTGCTAAGTTGAAAAAACGAAAAATAAATTAGAGACCAAAACTGTAATGTAGTCGTAGCTATAAGAAATCAACTGCTTAATTTTTGGAAGGGCGCGGATCTGCACCGTTGATCGTGTCCTCACCAGGCGTAATAAATAAGATAGTACAATTGGTTTTAACCAGGGCCGTGTGCCAAGCGCCTTTTGGAATAATAACAAAGCTCCCAGGTACGTTAAATTCAATCTGACTTTCTACACCGTCGGAGTACAGCAACAGGGTAGTTTCGCCAGAAAGGAGATAAAGGGTTTCATCTCCTTTAGGATGCATTTCCCATGATGGCCAATCGGATGAAAATGTGTATTCCGAGACCAGCAAGCATTCTTTGAACTGCTCAAATTTTGCATCGAGTTCTTCGTAGATGCCAGGCGTAACCGGGATTTCAGTTGCCATCTGTTTGGAGTCTAAAACGATGAAGTTTGTGGCTAGCTTTGGCTGTGGCATGTTCGGGCACCGTAACTTAATCTGATCAAACGAGAAGGGAAGTCATAAGACTAGAGCGAAAATGACACCACAATGAAATTCCACGATATATTCGCTTAAATACTATCATCGAATTTGAGCTAGCTTTTGTGGTTTATCAAACACCGTCGGCGCGGGTTTCACTCGCCCTACCAATTTTACTCTCGACACATATCCTCGATTCTACATAAGAAAAAAGGGACGAAACCCAAAAGCGTCGTCCCTTTTTCAACTCGCTAGCAATCCTGGATTACGCAGCTAACAACTGACGCAACACGAATGGCAAGATGCCGCCGTGTTTGTAGTAGTCAACTTCGATCGGTGTATCAATACGCAACAGGACCTTAACGTCTTGTGAGCTACCATCTGCACGATTGATGACCAAAGTCACTTCTTGCTGTGGTTTGATATCGTTCTCGATACCTTTCAAGTCGAAGGATTCATTGCCTGTGATGCCCAAAGAATCGACGCTGTCTGTACCGATGAATTGCAAAGGCAATACGCCCATACCTACCAAATTAGAACGGTGGATACGTTCGAAAGACTTAGCGATAACTGCTTTTACGCCCAATAATTGAGTGCCTTTTGCAGCCCAGTCACGTGATGAACCTGTACCGTATTCTTCACCGCCGAAAATCATGGTTGGCGTGCCTTCTGCAACGTATTTCATCGCTGCATCGTAGATCGCCATAGGCTCGCCCGTTGGCTGGAACAATGTTTCGCCACCTTCTACGCGAGAACCATCTTCTTTCGCAGGGATCATCAAGTTTTTGATACGCACATTAGCAAACGTACCACGCATCATGATTTCATGGTTACCACGACGTGAACCGTAGGAGTTGAAATCGGCTTTCAATACACCGTTTTCTTTCAACCATTTACCAGCAGGGCTAGATTCTTTGATCGAGCCAGCAGGGGAGATGTGATCGGTTGTGATCGAGTCGCCGAATACGCCCAATGCACGCGCGCCCGTGATACCTGTCGCTGCTGCTTTTGGTTCCATCGTGAAGTCAGCGAAGAACGGTGGTTCAGCGATGTAAGTCGAACTTGGCCAGTCGTAGACTTGGCCTTCTGCCACGCCTTTGATATCTTCCCACAATTTACCTGGAGCGCCTTTAACGTCAGCATAGTTCTCTTTGAATGTTTTAGAATTCATCGCGAACTTCATTAACTTGTTGATTTCTGCGCTAGTTGGCCAGATGTCGCCCAAGAAGATATCTTTGCCTTTAACGCGGCCAACTGGTTCAGTCATCAAATCTTTGTTCATGTTGCCAGCAATCGCGTAAGCGACTACCAACGGAGGTGATGCCAAGAAGTTAGAGCGAATGTTTGGATGAATACGTGCTTCAAAGTTGCGGTTACCGGACAATACTGCCGCTGCAACGATGTCGTTCGCAACAATCGCCTCGTTCATTGCTGGCGTCAAATCACCTGCATTACCGATACAAGTTGTACAGCCGTAAGCAGTTACGCCAAAACCGAGTTTTTCCAAGTATGGCAACAAGCCCGCAGCTTCCAGATACTTAGTCACAACACGGGAGCCAGGCGCTAAGGAAGTTTTGATGTGCGGAGAGACTTTCAAACCAGCTTCAACCGCTTTTTTCGCCAATAAACCGGCCGCCAGCAATACGCTAGGATTGGATGTGTTGGTGCAAGAAGTAATTGCAGCGATCAAGATGTCGCCATTTTTTACTTTAACGCCATCGGTATTGGTGTACACCGCAGTCAAATCTTCTGCTTTCTTGTTGAAGCCGCTTTCGGAAGTTGGCTTGCTGAACAAATCAGCGAAAGTGGATTTAACGTTGCCGATTTCAATACGATCTTGTGGGCGTTTAGGACCAGCTAAAGACGGCGCAACCGTGGACAAGTCTAATGACAATTCTGTCGTGTAATCGATGTCGCCTTTTTTCGGAATACCGAACATTTTTTGTGCTTTGAAATAGCCTTCGAATGCGTCGATTTCTGCCTTAGTACGGCCTGTGCCTTTGAAGTAATCGATCGTTGCTTCATCCACTGGGAAGAAGCCCATAGTCGCGCCGTATTCTGGTGCCATGTTGGCGATGGTTGCGCGGTCTGTCAGGGACAAAGTGCGTGTACCTTCGCCGAAGAATTCGACAAACTTGCCGACAACTTTGGCTTTACGCAACATTTCTGTGATCGTCAATACCAAATCCGTCGCGGTACAACCTTCACGCAATGCGCCAGTTAAGTTCACGCCGACCACGTCAGGTGTCAAGAAGTAGACTGGTTGGCCGAGCATACCTGCTTCGGCTTCGATACCACCGACACCCCAACCAACTACGCCGATACCATTGATCATGGTGGTGTGAGAATCTGTGCCTACCAAGGTGTCTGGGTAGTAAACATCATTCTTCTTTTTGTCAGTTGCTTTATGGACGCCACGCGCCAAGTACTCAAGATTGACTTGATGCACGATACCAAAACCTGGAGGAACCACGCCAAAAGTGTCAAACGCCTGCATGCCCCATTTCATAAACTGGTAACGCTCGTTATTGCGCTGGAATTCCAGTTTCATATTCAGATCGAGAGCTTTCTTTTCACGGAAATGATCGATTTGCACAGAGTGATCGACGACCAAATCGACTGGAACCAAGGGTTCGATGTTCTTTGGATTTTTACCTTGTTTTGCCGCGACATTGCGCATTGCTGCCAAGTCGGCCAACAATGGAACACCTGTAAAATCCTGCAATACGACACGAGAGACGACGAAAGGAATTTCATCCGTACGCGCTGCAGTTGCACCCCAGTTTGCCAATTGTTTGACGTGTTCTTCAGTCACTTTTTTGCCGTCGCAGTTGCGCAAAACGGATTCCAGCACGATACGGATAGAAATTGGTAAGCGTGATACTTTCACGCCCAGATTTTTTTCCAGTGCTGGCAAAGAAAAGAATTTTCCTTTCTTAGTGTCAGTGATTTTAAAATCTTTCAGCGTTTTAAACGCGTCTTGATAGTTGGCTTGGCTCATGGCTGTTCCTTATATTCGATGATGAACAATGAAGTGAGGTGATACGGATTTAAAGATTAAAACGATTAGATCAATTTGTTTGAGACTTACTTAACTTGTGTGTCGCTTGTGCCTAAACTTGCGACTTTGGTACTTTTGCATTCGTTCGCTAATTGGTGGCCACGGCGTGAGTCGAGCAACATGCCTTTTGATGGAATGTTAATCCACACTAATCCAATTTTCTGATTTTCAAAGCGATGTGCGCCTGTTGAAGTTTCCACGCGAGTTAATTTGTAAAGACGATTTCTCCAGCGCATGGCTAAACTTTGGTTATCTTCTGGATGTGTGTACATCACTAATGAGTTTCCAAGTTCGCATTTGTATTCAGTGTCTGCACTTTGTTCGATATTTGGCTCTGGTTCAGTTGTATCGATCTCTGCATTCTTGCTATTCGCCTTGGCAATTTTTGTTGGCTTTGCTTTTACTTGTTTCTTTGCGGGACTTGGACTTGTTGTTGTATCGGCGGCGAACCCAGATACCGATAAGCCAGAGGCACACAAAGTGATCAGTAATTTGGCGAATGTCTGCTGCAATAATGGTGATGTTTTCATGATGCCCCTTCAGTATTTCAAAAAATGCGATTTATGTTCCGACTAACAGATTACTTAGACCAAGTATTGTGCACCTTCAGGCAGATTGACGCCACTCATACTTGCTTTCTTTAATACCGTCCAGTAATAGCGATAACTTGCTCTGTCATGCAGGCGGCCATGTAATTCTATCGGCCCCCATTGGTTTTCTTGCGCAGAGGTCAAAATCGCAACTGCCTCATTAATTTCTGCACTGCGCGGCGCCATGGCTTTAATAATTGGCTTGATCTGACTTGGGTGGATACTCCACATTCTGGTGTAGCCAAATTCTAGTCCCGCTCTGGTTGCATCGCTGAGTGTGATCGACGGATCTTTAAAATCGGTGGTGACACTGTGGGATGGGACTTTCCCGTATAAATGACAAGCCGCTGCGATTTCCAGTTTGGCGCGCATCACGAGTGGATGGGTGAATTGAGCTGGAGAACGCATGGCACTTGCGGGAATGGCGCCCCAGTGGGAGGACACAAAATCCATAATCCCGAAGGACAAACATTCTACCTGATGAATCGCCGCCAAGTCTTGCACGTTTGCTAGTGCGGTCTGCGTTTCAATCAGCAGATGGAGTGGGATCGCTTGGCGATCATGGATTTGCGATAGCTGGTTTATAGCATCAATGGCTGTGTTGACTTCAGTTACCGTATTCACTTTAGGAAGTACTATGTAAGCGAGTTTTTCACAGGCTACACGGGAACTCAAAAGTTGTTCTATATCTTGCTGAAATGCTGGGTGATCGAGGTGGTGAACGCGCACTCCGATACGATTAAATTGATTGCTATCGGACGCGATAATCTGCGTCAACATGTGTATGTGCGCTAATTCATTGCCAACTGCTGCACCGTCTTCACAATCAAATGTAATATCAAATACTGGCCCGAGCTCGATTTGCAGGCTTAAAGACTTGAGCATCAATTTTTCTGAACCAGCATAGTGATCACATACTGGTAAGAATATTGGCGCGGCCTGATCTTGAAATAATGCCTGAGATGGGTGCATCGGCGCTGATGTCATTAATAGATTTTGTAGTAAATCGTCGTACAGTAAATCGGCTGGCAAAATTTGCGACTGTTATTTCAACTTAGTTGAAACAAAGTTGAAATTAAAAAAGCTCATCCACAAACTAAAGGGCTTGTCTTCGTCGACAAGCCCAATTTTAGGTCAATTAGCCGACCAAGTGTTTTACACCGTCGCGCTCTTCTTGCAATTCTTTGAGAGTGACGTTGATGCGTTCACGTGAGAATTCATCGATTTCCAAACCTTGTACAATTGTGTATTCGCCGTTTTCTGTAGTAACAGGGAAGCCAAACATCGTGCCTTCTGGAATACCATAAGAACCATCGGATGGAATGCCCATCGTTGTCCATTTGCCATTTGTGCCCAGTACCCAGTCACGTACGTGATCGATTGCCGCATTCGCTGCAGAAGCTGCTGATGACAAACCACGTGCTTCGATGATCGCTGCACCACGCTTGCCTACTGTCGGCAAGAACACATCTTTGTTCCATTCTTGATCATTGATCATGTCTTTAACTGATGCGCCTGCAACCGTTGCGAAACGGTAGTCAGCGTACATAGTCGGAGAGTGGTTACCCCAAACGCAGAGTTTTTCAATATCAGCAACTGCTTTGCCAGTTTTCGCAGCAACCTGTGACAAAGCACGGTTGTGATCCAAGCGCAACATCGCTGTGAAGTTTTTAGATGGCAGGCTTGGCGCCGATTTCATGGCGATGTAAGCATTGGTATTGGCTGGATTACCAACCACCAATACTTTAACATTGCGTGATGCAACCGCATCTAATGCCTTACCTTGCACTGTGAAAATCTGTGCATTTGCTTCGAGTAAATCCTTGCGTTCCATACCTGGGCCACGTGGACGTGCGCCCACTAACAATGCCACATCGATGTCCTTAAAGGCGGTCATCGGATCACTATGCGCTGTCATACCAGCTAATAATGGGAATGCGCAATCGTCGATTTCCATCATCACGCCTTTCAGCGCTTTTTGTGCTTTTTCATCAGGGATTTCCAATAATTGCAAAATCACTGGTTGATCTTTGCCCAGCATGTCGCCATTAGCGATTCTAAACAAGAGGGAGTAGCCGATTTGGCCAGCTGCGCCAGTAACAGCTACGTGCATAGGGGATTTAGACATGGTATTTCTCCGCAGTGGTGTAAAAATAATATTGTAATGCTTTAGTCCAGCAATTAGATTGAAACGTCTGTTTAGGTGTCAATTTCAAGGTCTGTTATATCTTTTGTTTCATCAGTCTTGTCAAAATCATGCTAAATGAAATGAGCGGCTGGAATGATAACGCTGAATGATACTTGTAAGCGATGGAATTTCTTATTGTGCAGTTTGTTTCGCCAAAAAAATGTCAAATATTGTCATCAAAATTGCGCTAGATCAGCATAATGCGTGGAAGTTTATTGCGCCCCTTAGTTTGTGTCAATGGATATCTTATGTCTTATATAAGACATGATAAGTTTTTTACTTTTCTCTAGACTTATCGACCGCTTTTGTGGTGAAATTGCGGACTATGAATCCAACGGTATCATCAACTATGCAGCCTAATGAGTCGAAAAGTTTGCCAGCTTCCGATGCGGATTCGTATTCCTCCGCAGCGCCGACCTTTAGCCCGCTGTATCAACAGATTAAGGGTTTGATTACGCAAAGCCTGCAATCGGGCGAGTGGAAACCCGGTGAGTTAATTCCGAGTGAAATCGAATTGGCTGCGCGTTTTAAGGTTAGCCAAGGTACGGTACGCAAAGCGATTGATGAGTTATCGGCTGAAAATTTAGTGGTGCGCAGACAAGGGAAGGGCACATTTGTTGCTACTCACCATGAAGCGCGCTCTCAGTTTCGTTTCTTGCGCCTTGTGCCCGATAGTGGCGAGCGCGCTTATCCAGAGAATAAAATCATTGAAGTTAAACGTCTGCGTGCGCCAGCGGAGGTTGCTCGTTTGCTGGAAATGAAGGCGGGTGAATCAGTCGTTTTTTTAAAGCGTGTACAATCTTTCGCGGGCGTGCCAACGATTTTGGAAGAATTGTGGTTGCCGGGGTCTATATTTAAAGGCTTAACAATTGAGCGTTTGAATGAATATAAAGGACCTATGTATGCCTTATTCGAATCTGAATTCGGTACCCACATGATACGTGCTCAAGAAGAGATTCGCGCAGTCTGCGCAAATGAAGAGGTGGCAGATTTGTTGCAAGTCTCAGGTGGGACACCTTTGCTGAGTGTAGAGCGAATTTCCTTCACTTATGGCGATAGGGCCGTTGAATTGCGACGTGGTTTGTACTTAACGAATGCGCATCATTATCGGAACGAATTGAGTTGAACCGCATGCTCGATCCGGATTGAACCAGATTATTTGCCTAATTCTTGATCAATTCGAAGAATAAATTTCAGAAAACCGTCAAATCAGTTGGTGCAATGCATCAAAATAGGCGAAAATTATAAAGTTGTAGTGCTGAGTCATTTTGGGGGAGTTTATTTATGTCTGAAGTAATTAAAAACAAGAAGCGTTTTGGTGTGATGCGCCTTTCTGATGCGGTCTTTGGTGGTTATCGATTACCGCTAGCAGGATTTGTATCGATTTTGCATCGTATTAGTGGCATGTTGATGTGTTTGCTGTTGCCATTCGCGTTGTATTTGCTTGATCAAAGCCTACGCTCAGAAGTGTCATTCGCCATGTTGCATGTTTTCTTCGCTTCGATACCAGTCAAGCTCGTGGTGTTGGCTTTGGTATGGGCGTATTTGCACCATTTTTCTGCGGGTGTGCGTCACTTGTTGATGGATTTTCATCTTGGTTTAGATAAAGATAGCGGTCGTCAATCAGCGGTCGCGGTGTTGTTCGTGAGCTTGGGCTTGACGGCTCTCGTTGCATTGAAATTGTTTGGAGTATTCTAAAAATGGCGAATAATAATATTGGATCAAAACGCCTGGTTGTTGGCGCAGGCTATGGCATGCGCGATTGGTTGGCGCAACGCGTAACGGCCATTTTAATGGCGATTTATACTGTCGTATTACTGGTTTTGTTTTTAACTTCGAGTGAGTCCAGTTACCTTGCGTGGAGTGGTATTTTCGCAATGCAATGGTTCAAGCTGCTGACGTTCGCTGTTGTTGTCGCTTTGCTTTATCACGTATGGGTAGGCATGCGTGACGTTTGGATGGATTATGTGACGCATTCAGTGATATTGCGTTTGGTATTTCAGGTCGCCACTATCGTGTGGCTGATCGCTTGTGCTGGCTACGCCGCACAGATTTTGTGGAGAATGTAACCGTGGCTGCAATTAAATCTGCAATCCCTTCCCGTCGCTTTGATGCGGTCATCGTTGGTGCCGGTGGATCCGGTATGCGCGCATCTTTACAGTTGGCAGAAGCTGGCCTTAACGTGGCTGTTCTGTCTAAGGTTTTTCCAACCCGCTCACACACCGTTGCTGCTCAAGGTGGTATCGGTGCATCTCTCGGCAATATGTCCGAAGATAACTGGTTCTGGCACATGTTCGACACCGTCAAGGGTGGCGATTATCTCGGTGATCAAGACGCGATCGAATTCATGTGTCGCGAAGCACCGAAAGTTGTGTACGAATTAGAGCATTTTGGTATGCCATTCGACCGTAATGCTGACGGCACTATTTATCAGCGTCCATTTGGTGGTCACACTGCAAATTTTGGTGAAAAGCCTGTGCAGCGCGCTTGTGCGGCGGCTGATCGTACTGGTCATGCATTGTTGCATACACTATATCAACGCAATGTCCGTGCACGCACCCATTTCTTCGTTGAATGGATGGCGATCGATTTGATTCGTGATGCTTCAGGTGACGTTTTGGGTGTGGTTGCACTTGAAATGGAAACTGGCGAAGTGATGATGCTGGAAGCGAAAACAACGATGTTCGCCACTGGTGGTGCTGGTCGTATTTTTGCTGCTTCAACGAATGCATTTATCAATACTGGTGACGGTATGGGTATGGCGGCGCGTGCTGGCTTACCTTTGCAAGATATGGAATTCTGGCAGTTCCACCCAACAGGTGTAGCCGGTGCCGGTGTATTGATTACCGAAGGTGTGCGTGGCGAAGGCGGTATCTTGGTGAATAGCCAGGGCGAGCGTTTCATGGAACGTTATGCGCCTACATTGAAAGACTTGGCGCCACGTGACTTCGTTTCCCGCTCTATGGATCAGGAAATCAAAGAAGGTCGAGGTTGCGGTCCAAATAAAGACCACGTGATGCTCGATTTGCGTCACATCGGTGCGGATACGATTCAAAAGCGTTTGCCATCAATTCTTGAAATCGGTCACAAGTTTGCCAACGTTGATGCAACTAAAGAACCTATTCCAGTCGTTCCAACTATTCACTACCAAATGGGTGGTATTCCGACCAATATTCATGGCCAAGTTGTTACGACTAAGAACGGTGTGAATGAAGTCGTCAACGGTTTGTATGCAATCGGTGAATGCGCTTGCGTTTCCGTACATGGTGCGAATCGTTTGGGTACGAACTCTTTGTTAGATTTGATCGTATTCGGTCGTGCTGCTGGCAATCACGTTGTGGCAAGTAATTTGAAATCACGTAGTAATAAAGATTTGCCGAAAGACGCAGCAGATTTGGCGATGTCTCGCTTGTCAAAACTGGAAAACAGCACAGGCACAGAGCGCGTACAAGACGTGGCAAATGCCATTCGTAGCACGATGCAACAATACTGCGGCGTTTTCCGTACCGACGAATTGTTGCAAACCGGCTTGGGCAAAATTATGGAATTGGATGAGCGTCGCAAGCACGTTTCTTTCAAAGATAAATCTAAAGTATTCAACACGGCACGTGTAGAAGCTCTGGAATTAGATAACTTGATCGAAACCGCAAAAGCGACAATTACTTCCGCCAATGCACGTAAAGAATCGCGTGGCGCACATGCACACCGTGATTACGAAAAACGTGATGATGAAAACTGGATGAAGCACACATTGTGGTATTCAGAGGGTAATCGCTTAGATTACAAACCAGTTGTGACTAAGCCGCTCACGGTGGAAACTTTCCAACCTAAAGCACGTACATTCTAAAGAGATCACTATGGCACGTACATTAAAATTTCAAATCTATCGCTACGATCCGGACAAGGATGCGAAGCCTTACATGCAAGACCTGACGGTGGAATTGCAAGACACAGACAAGATGTTGCTTGATGCTTTGCAACGTATTAAAGCCGACGTCGATGATTCTTTGGCGCTGCGTCGCTCATGCCGTGAAGGTGTGTGCGGCTCTGATGCAATGAATATCAATGGCAAGAATGGTTTGGCTTGTACCACCAACTTGAATGAATTGTCTGAACCTATCGTATTGCGTCCATTGCCAGGTTTGCCTGTGATTCGCGATTTGATCGTGGATATGACGCAATTCTTCAAGCAATACAATTCGATCAAACCTTACCTGATCAATGACAGCATTCCTCCGGAAAAAGAGCGTCTGCAATCACCAACGGAGCGTGAAGAGCTAGACGGCCTGTACGAATGTATTTTGTGCGCGTGCTGCTCAACCTCATGCCCATCATTCTGGTGGAATCCGGATAAATTCGTTGGCCCGGCTGGCTTATTACAGGCTTATCGTTTTATCGCCGACTCACGTGATGAAGCGACGGGTGCGCGTTTGGATAATTTGGAAGATCCATATCGCTTGTTCCGCTGTCATACGATTATGAACTGCGTTGACGTTTGCCCTAAAGGTCTCAATCCTACCCGCGCAATCGGTAAGATTAAAGAATTAATGGTTCGACGTGCGGTGTAATTAGAATCACGACTTTGCGTTCTCTATGAACGTAAGTAAGTATTCTGCGCCAGATTTTCTGATTTATTCATGAAAATCTGGCCAGTGAAAGAGATAGGAACAATCATGTCAGGTGTTATGTCTGGCTTGCATCAAAGTGACCCAGTAAATCGGGCACGATTACGCTGGCGTGCGCGCCGCGGCTTATTAGAGAATGATTTGATACTCACGCGCTTTTTAGATGCGCATGAAGTAACTATGTCGGATGAAGAGGTCGATGCTTTTAGTCGCCTGATGGACATTTCTGACAATGCATTAATGGATTTGTTGATGGGGAAAACCGAGCCTGAAGATCAGCTTGATTTGCCCCATGTCATAGCACTGCTGGCACGTCTGCGTGCAGCTTAGGATTTTTAATTTTTTTAAACGCATTTTTTCACTAACGACTCACCTGCAACGAAGGAAGAGCCATGACTAACTCTGAAACAAAAGCAACGCTATCATTTTCTGATGGCTCCCCATCGATCGAGATGCCTATCTACCAAGGTTCGATTGGACCTGACGTAATTGATATCCGCAAGTTGTATGGTGCCACGGGTAAATTTACCTATGATCCAGGATTCATGTCAACTGCGGCATGTAATTCTTCTATTACCTATATTGATGGTGATAAAGGTGAGTTGTTGTATCGCGGTTACCCGATTGAGCAACTGGCGCAAAACGGTGGCGATTTCTTGGAATCTTGCTACTTGCTGTTGAACGGTGAATTGCCAAACGCAGAGCAGAAGCAAAAGTTTGTGGATACCGTGACTAAGCACACCATGGTGCACGAGCAGATGCAATTCTTCTTCCGCGGCTTCCGTCGTGATGCACATCCTATGTCTGTGTTAGTCGGAACTGTTGGTGCTTTGGCTTCCTTCTATCACGACTCCTTAGATATTAACGATGCACATCATCGTGAAGTCTCTGCGATTCGCCTGATCGCAAAAATGCCTACCTTGGTAGCAATGGCGTACAAATACTCTATCGGCCAGCCATTCGTGTATCCACGCAATGACTTATCGTATAGCGCGAACTTCATGTACATGATGTTCTCTAACCCATGTGAGCCATACAAAGTCAACGAGGTATTGGTTCGTGCTTTGGATCGCATCTTGATTTTGCATGCAGATCATGAGCAAAATGCGTCCACTTCTACAGTGCGTTTGGCTGGTTCATCTGGTGCTAATCCATTTGCTTGTATTGCTGCCGGTATTGCTTGCTTGTGGGGTCCTGCGCATGGTGGTGCAAATGAAGCGGCATTGAGTATGTTGGAAGAAATCGGCTCAGTCGATAACATTCCTCATTTCATCGAACAAGTCAAAGATAAGAACTCTGGCGTGAAATTGATGGGTTTTGGTCATCGTGTTTATAAAAACTACGATCCACGTGCCAAGTTGATGCGCGAAACTTGCTATGAAGTTTTAAATGAACTCGGTTTGCAAGATGATCCATTGTTCAAGTTGGCAATGGCTTTGGAAAAAATTGCATTGGAAGACGAATACTTCGTATCTCGTAAATTGTATCCAAACGTTGATTTCTATTCTGGTATCGTACAACGTGCATTGGGTATTCCAACTGCATTGTTCACAGGTATCTTCGCTTTGGCGCGCACAGTAGGTTGGGTCGCGCAATGGAAAGAAATGATTTCTGATCCAGAGCAAAAAATTGGTCGTCCACGTCAATTGTTTGTTGGTTCACCAAAACGTGATGTACCAGCGATTGATAAGCGCTGAGATAAAAACCGTATAAATTATTTAAGAAATTAAATATATCTTATAAAAGCGAGTAAAAATTACTCGCTTTTTTTATGGCGAAATATGTTATTCTCGCGTTTGATGTTGAAAGTCAATATTCCTCCTGTTTATTTGAAGTGGTATTTGTTTTCCTACCGTGTCAAAGTCTGGGTTGAAAATAGAATTTCGAATGAGTCCTTCCCCACAACTTGATGTGCAATCCGCTAACCGGTCAGGCCGTGTCGCGGAAGGTTAGATTAACCCGCTAATCTCGCGAAGCGCGAAGAAAGGTGAGCAATATGATGCAACAATATAACGCTAACTCGTATCTGTTCGGCGGCAATGCGCCGTATGTTGAAGAACTGTATGAAGCGTATCTAAATAATCCTGGCTCCGTGCCAGATAATTGGCGTGCGTATTTCGACGCCATGCAACACGTTCCTGCTGTTGATGGCTCTGCCAAACCTGACGTCGCTCATGCGCCTGTCATCGCTTCGTTTGCCGAACGTGCAAAACAAGGTCCAATTCGTACCGTCAGTGCAGCTGGTGATGCTGAAATGGGACGCAAACGCGTCGCCGCTCAGCAATTAATTGCCGCTTATCGATTCTTAGGTAGTCGCTGGGCTAATCTAGATCCGCTTCAGCGTCAAGAGCGTCCACCATTGCCAGAGTTGGAGCCAAGTTTCTATGGTTTTACTGATGCTGACATGGACACGCAGTTTAATATCAGTAACACTTATTTCGGAGCAGAGACCGCGTCTTTACGCGACTTGCTCAATTCATTGCGCGATACTTACTGCCGTTCTATCGGTGCTGAGTTCATGTATATCGGCGATCCAGCCGAAAAGCGCTGGATGCAAGAAAAACTCGAATCTATTCGTTCTACACCCAACTTCACAGCTGAGAAGAAAAAACACATTCTCGATCGCCTGACAGCAGCGGAAGGCTTGGAACGCTACTTACACACACGTTACGTTGGCCAGAAGCGTTTCTCATTAGAAGGCGGCGAAAGTTTTATTGCCTCTATCGATGAAACTATTCAACGCGCGGGTGAACGCGGCGTGGAAGAAATCGTTATCGGTATGGCACATCGTGGTCGTTTGAATGTGTTGGTGAACACCTTGGGTAAAATGCCGCAAGATTTGTTTGCTGAATTTGAAGGTAAGCATGGCGATGATTTGCCAGCAGGTGACGTTAAGTATCACCAAGGTTTCTCCTCAGATGTTTCAACACCTGGCGGCCCAGTTCATCTCTCTTTAGCGTTTAATCCATCCCACTTGGAAATCGTGAATCCAGTGGTAGAAGGTTCGGTTAAAGCGCGTATGGAACGTCGTGGCGACAAAGATGGTGCGCAAGTTTTACCTATCTTGGTTCACGGTGATGCTGCATTCGCAGGCCAAGGTGTCGTGATGGAAACCTTGAATCTGGCGCAAACACGTGGCTATGGCACAGGCGGCACAGTCCATATCGTCATCAATAATCAAATCGGTTTCACGACATCTGATCCACGCGATGCACGTTCGACTTTGTATTGCTCAGACGTCGTTAAGATGATTGAAGCGCCCGTTTTGCACGTCAATGCAGATGATCCAGAAGCGGTGGTTTTGGCAACGCAAATTGCGCTCGATTATCGTATGATTTTCAAGAAAGACGTAGTCGTCGATATTATTTGCTACCGTAAATTAGGTCATAACGAACAAGATACGCCAGCATTGACACAACCACTGATGTACAAAAAAATCGCACAACATCCAGGTACTCGTAAGATGTACGCTGATAAATTGGCGGCACAAGGTACGATTGCTGCTGACGGCGGTGATGCGATGGTGAAAGCTTTCCGCGATGCGATGGATGCAGGCAAACATACGGTTGATCCAGTCATTTCCAATTTCAAGAATAAGTTTGCGGTTGACTGGATTCCATTCTTGAACAAGAAATGGACTGATGCAGCCGATACGGCAGTGCCAACCACTGAATTAAAACGCTTAGCTGAACGTATTACGAGCATTCCTGCAGATTTCAAACCACATAGCTTAGTAGAAAAAGTATTAAGTGACCGCGCTGCGATGGGCCGTGGTGAAATGAATCTGGACTGGGGCATGGGCGAGCATTTAGCCTTCGCTTCTTTAGTGTCTTCGGGCTACGCGATTCGTTTGACAGGTCAAGACGCTGGTCGTGGTACTTTCGTTCATCGTCACGCAGTATTGCATGACCAAAAACGTGAACGTTGGGACGCAGGTACGTATATTCCTTTGCAAAATATCTCAGACAAACAAGCACCGTTTACAGTGATTGATTCTGTCTTGTCAGAAGAAGCGGTTTTGGCGTTTGAATATGGTTACTCCAGTGCCGAACCAAATACTTTGACGATCTGGGAAGCGCAATTCGGCGATTTCGCGAATGGTGCACAGGTTGTGATTGATCAGTTCATTAGCTCAGGCGAAGTGAAATGGGGTCGCGCTTGTGGTCTGGTGATGATGCTGCCACATGGTTACGAAGGTCAGGGCCCAGAGCATTCTTCTGCTCGTCCAGAACGCTTCTTGCAATTGTGTGCAGATAACAATATGCAAGTAGTTCAACCAACGACTGCGTCACAGATTTTCCATTTGTTGCGCCGTCAAATGATCCGTCAGTTCCGTAAGCCTTTGGTCATCATGACGCCGAAATCTTTGTTGCGTAATAAAGATGCGGGTTCACCTTTGTCTGAATTGGCAAAAGGTAGTTTCCACACGGTGATCGGTGAAGTTGATGAAGCTATCGATGCGAAGAAAGTGAAACGTGTAGTCGCCTGTTCCGGCAAGGTTTATTACGACTTAGTGAATGCCCGCAAAGAACGCGGTCAATCTGATACAGCGATCATTCGTATTGAGCAACTCTACCCATTCCCACATAAGAGTTTCGTCGCGGAATTGAAAAAATTCCCGAATATGGTGGAATTGGTTTGGGCACAAGATGAACCACAAAATCAAGGTCCATGGTTCCAGATTCAACACAATATCTTTGAAAGTTTGGATGAAGGTCAGAAGCTCGCTTATGCAGGACGTCCTGCAAGTGCATCGCCTGCTGTCGGTTACTATGACAAGCACTATGCACAACAAAAAGCATTGCTTGATGCAGCCTTTTCGAAACTTAAAGGTTATATCCTGACCAAATAATCTTAGGTGGTGCCAGCAATAATAAATAAAGCGCGGCACCAAATAGACATCCTACACGGAGAAAAAACATGGCAATTATCGAAGTAAAAGTTCCTCAGTTATCTGAATCCGTCGCTGAAGCGACTTTGCTGACCTGGCATAAAAAAGTGGGTGAAGCAGTCACGCGCGATGAAAATCTGGTGGACGTAGAAACAGACAAAGTGGTGTTGGAATTACCAGCACCAGCAGCGGGCGTTATCACGCAAATTATTAGTGGTGATGGCAGCACAGTGGTTGCAGGTCAAGTTATCGCGATGTTGGATACTGAAGCGTCTGCTGGTGCAGTTGCAAGCGCTCCGGCAGCCGCTGCAGCGGTAGCTGCTCCAGTTGCTGCAGCTGCTGCAACAAGCAGCTCAGCAGCCGGTATCGCGATGCCAGCCGCAGCGAAGATTCTGGCAGAAAATAATTTATCCGCTGGCGCAATTGATGGCTCAGGCAAAGATGGTCGTGTGACTAAAGGTGATGCCTTAGCAGCAGTTGCTAATAAAGCGGCACCAGCTGTGGCACCGCTGGCAGCACCAGTTGCAGCGAAACCAGCATTACAGCAAGTGTCAGCACCTGCAGTAGCGAACCTCGGTGACCGTCCAGAAGAACGCGTTCCTATGAGCCGTTTGCGTGCACGTATCGCTGAACGTCTGGTGCAATCACAATCGACTAACGCGATTTTGACGACTTTCAATGAAGTCAACATGGCACCTGTGATGGAATTGCGCAACAAGTACAAAGACAAGTTCGAAAAAGAACATGGTGTGAAATTAGGTTTCATGTCTTTCTTCGTTAAAGCTGCGGTCGCTGCATTGAAGAAGTATCCAATTATCAATGCATCCGTCGATGGTAATGACATCGTGTATCACGGTTACTTTGACATCGGTATCGCAGTCGGTTCACCACGTGGTTTGGTCGTGCCTATCTTGCGTAATGCAGATCAAATGTCTATCGCTGATATCGAAAAGAAAATCGGCGAATTCGGTGCAAAAGCTAAAGACGGCAAGTTGACTTTGGATGATTTGACTGGTGGTACTTTCTCTATTTCCAATGGCGGCACGTTCGGATCTATGTTGTCGACACCGATCATCAACCCACCACAATCTGCAATCTTGGGCGTACATGCGACGAAAGACCGTGCAGTGGTTGAAAATGGTCAAATCGTGATTCGTCCTATGAACTATCTGGCGATGTCTTACGATCACCGTATTATTGACGGTCGTGAAGCGGTATTAGGCTTGGTCGCAATGAAAGAAGCACTGGAAGATCCAGCTCGTTTGTTGTTGGATCTGTAATTTCAACAATGTCCAACACTCCATAACATGAATATCGCTGACGAAATTAAACGTCTGCACGAATTGCATCAGTCAGGCGCATTGACTGATGCAGAATTCGCCCAGGCAAAAGAGAAGTTACTTGCATCTCTTAATGCAAATGCTACAAATGCCTCAAATGCCACACATGGCGGCACAAATGGAGAAAATCCTTTTGCGCATATCAATCAATTGCGTCGGTCAAAAAACGATCAATGGATAGGTGGTGTTTGCGGTGGTTTGGGTAAATTCACCGGCATGGAATCCTGGATTTGGCGCCTGATGTTCTTTTTGTTTGTGGCGTGTTTTGGTTTTGGTGTGATCGCGTATTTGCTGGCCTGGATTTTTATTCCAGAGGAAGCGTAGATCAGCAATATTTTTGAGCGCAGGCAATGGTCACTACGATTAATTGCTGCGCTCATTTTTCATTTATTTTTTAATTTCAGTGAACCTGGCAAGGTAAGACTATGAGCAAACAATTTGATGTCGTCGTGATCGGCGGCGGTCCTGGCGGTTATATCGCTGCAATTCGTGCGGCACAATTGGGTTTTTCTACTGCGTGTATTGACGCGTGGACGAATGAAAAAGGTGGCCCGGCACCTGGTGGCACTTGCACCAATGTGGGTTGTATTCCATCTAAAGCCTTATTGCAATCTTCTGAACACTATGAACACGCTGGTCATGCATTTGCTGATCACGGTATCAATGTCAGTGGCTTGGAGTTAGATGTTGCCAAGATGTTGAAGCGCAAGGATACGATAGTTAAACAAAACAATGATGGCATCATCTACCTGTTCAAGAAGAATAAAGTGACTTTCTTCCACGGCCATGGCTCTTTCGTCAAAGCTGCTGATGGTAGCTATGAAATCAAAGTTGCAGGTAAAGCAGAAGAAACTATCAAGGGTAAGCACATCGTTGTAGCAACTGGCTCGAATGCACGCGCATTACCAGGTGCAGCTTTTGATGAAGAATTGATACTGTCGAACGATGGCGCTTTGAAAATTGGCGCAGTACCTAAGAAATTGGGCGTGATCGGCGCAGGTGTTATTGGCTTGGAAATGGGCAGTGTATGGCGCCGCTGCGGTGCTGAAGTGACCGTATTGGAAGCATTACCTACTTTCCTCGGTGCGGTTGATGAACAAATCGCTAAAGAAGCGCACAAACTGTTTGTGAAGCAAGGTTTGTCTATCAACCTTGGCGTGAAGATCGGTGAGATCATTAAAGGTGCAAGTGATGTCACAGTCAATTACACGGACGACAAAGGCGCAGAACACAAAGCGGTTTTCGACAAACTGATTATCTCTATCGGTCGTACCCCAAATACGAATGGCTTGAATGCTGAAGCAGTCGGCTTGGCTTTAGATGAACGTGGTTTCATTGCAGTCGATGGTGATTGCAAAACGAACTTGCCTAACGTATGGGCGGTCGGTGACGTAGTACGCGGTCCTATGCTGGCACACAAAGCAGAAGAAGAGGGCGTTGCTGTTGCTGAGCGTATCGCTGGTCAACATGGTCATGTGAACTTCAATACGATTCCTTGGGTGATCTACACCTCACCAGAAATCGCTTGGGTTGGTCGTACAGAGCAACAATTGAAGGCCGATGGCGTTGCATACAAAGCGGGTACTTTTCCATTCATGGCAAATGGCCGCGCACGCGCTTTAGGTGATACATCAGGTATGGTGAAATTCTTGGCCGATGCGACGACGGATGAAATTTTGGGTGTCCATATCGTTGGCCCTATGGCATCTGAGTTGATTTCTGAAGCTGTCGTCGCGATGGAATTCCGTGCATCATCTGAAGATATCGCTCGTATTTGTCACGCGCACCCCTCTTTGTCGGAAGCGACAAAAGAAGCAGCACTTGCTGTAGATAAGCGTTCTTTGAATTTTTAAGTTTTGTCTTAAGTCGGTTCTTATCGTAGTTGAATTTGAAATATGGAATAGCTCGAGTAAGGGCTTATTCCATATTTTCAAATTTCCAGCAGGTCATCCCAGAGCAATTTGCTCATTTTCACTCCTAGCGCATGAACGTCCTCGAGTTCTATCAAGAAGCTATTAATCAGCGTGGCTTTCAAGCCGATGCAGCGCAAAAACTTGCGGTGGATCGTTTGCAATTGGCATATGATGATTGGGTTGAATACAAATCCAAACGATCAAATCGTCTTGTGCGTTTGATTAGCCGACCAGAAGTACCTCGTGGCGTTTATATGTGGGGTGGTGTTGGACGCGGTAAGTCCTTTTTGATGGATAGTTTTTATTCTGTAGTGCCAGTGGTACGTAAGACGCGCCTGCATTTTCATGAGTTTATGCGCGCCGTTCATAGAGAACTAGATGAGTTGAAAGGTGTGGCAGATCCCTTAAATGAAGTCGCAGCGCGCATCGCTAAGAAATATCGTTTGATTTGTTTTGACGAATTTCATGTATCTGATGTAGCTGACGCCATGCTGTTGTACAACTTGATGAAAGCCTTATTTGATAATGGTGTTTCGTTTGTCATGACTTCCAACTATCAACCAGATACTTTGTATCCCGATGGCTTGCATAGAGACAGAATGTTGCCGACTATCGCTTTACTCAAAGAGCGTTTGGATGTTTTAAATGTTGATTCTGGCAATGACTACCGCAAGCGCGCATTAGAACAGGTTGAGGTTTATTTGACTCCCTTGAACGCGCAGACTGATCAAGGATTGCGTGCTGCATTTGCAAAAGTTGCCGAGACCAAGGACGAAGATCCTTACGTTGATATTGAAGGCCGACGCCTGAAGTCCTTGCGCCGCGCTGGCACCACGATTTGGTTTGATTTTGCGACTTTGTGTGGTGGTCCGCGTTCACAAAACGATTACTTAGAAATTGCCAGTCGCTTTCATACCGTTATTTTGTCGTCGATTCCGCAAATGTCTGCGGGTATGTCATCTGAGGCACGTCGCTTCACTTGGCTCATTGATGTGTTTTACGACAATAAAGTTAAATTAATCATGTCGGCAGAAGTAGCGCCGGAACTATTGTACACACAAGGTACATTGTCGAATGAGTTTCATAGAACCGTGTCGCGCATTATAGAAATGCAATCTCAAGAGTATATGAATGCCGACCAACGAGAAATTCATGCGATGTTAGATACGCCAGCTTATGTGTCATAAGAAAATAATTAATGCGGTCTCTTCGCTATGTTGTCTATTGATAATGCTAGGCGCCTTTTCGACATCTGCTTTGGCACAAAATGCTCTTACTCAAGTTGAACATAATTTATTGGAGAAAATGACGGCAGAGTTGAATCGCGAGTTTATTGCTGGATCTATCGGTGCGAAAGAAGCTGCAGAGGCGGCTTTGAGTAAAGTTGATCAAGTACAAACCGTTTTGCGAAACTTCGTGCATGACAAGGAATTACAGTGTCAGGATAATTTTTTTGTTACTGCTTGTTTTGACGATCTGCGTCTGACACGTCGTCAGGTTCAAGAAGTATTACGACGAATTAGTTCAGAGGCCAAATCCTTTTTACGCAAGGCGCGAGCAGCCAGATTTGAGTCTAAATCTGAAAGCAATAATATGAAAGCAGAGAATTCTAAAGAAAATTAAACTTCAAAATTCTCATTTTCACAAAAGTTCAAACCAAGTTCCAATCCTAAGTTCATACTAGGTTTGTAACGAGCTCATATAAATTTTCAAGTAATCTACAGCTTGATCAGGCGCTCTAAAGCCGCATCCAAAGTTTCCTTTTTCTTTGCAAAACAAAATCGTATTAATGTATTTTGAGTTTGTTGTTGGTAAAAAGCAGAAACAGGGATCGCAGCAACCCCAATTTTTTCTGTCAGCCAACTGGCAAATTCGAATTCAGGCTTATCCGAAATTGCCGAATAATCGACACATTGAAAATAAGTGCCGCTCACCGGTAACAATTGGAAATTCGAGTCTTTCAAAGCACGCCGGAAATAATCACGCTTTTCCTGATAAAAAGATGCCAGTTGCAGGTGTGCGTCAGAGTTTTGCATATAGCTGGCAAGTCCAAATTGCATCGCGGAATTGACGGTAAATACATTGAATTGGTGTACTTTACGAAATTCCGCGGTAAGTGCCTGGGGTGCTAGTACGTAGGCGATTTTCCAACCTGTCACGTGATACGTTTTACCAAAGCTAGAAATAATAAAACTTCTGGCGGCCAATTCTGGGTGACTAGCTAATGACAAATGAGCTTGCCCATCAAACACCATGTGCTCATAGACTTCGTCTGACAAAACTAAAATTTTACTATTACGTGTGATGTGCGCGAGTGCATCCAAATCACTAGCTTGTAAAGTTGCCCCTGTAGGGTTATGGGGAGAATTAATAATGATCAGGCGAGTTTTGTCGTTAACTTTACTTCTTATTTCATCCCAATCAATTCTGAATTCATCATGCTCTAGGCGCATGCCAACCAAAACAGGAATGCCACCCGCTAATTGTATGGTTGCTACATAACTATCGTAGGCTGGCTCGATCACGATCACTTCATCACCAACATGTACGCAAGCCAAAATGCTGGTCATGATCGCTTGGGTTGCGCCCGCTGTCACCGTGATCTCGCTATCTACGCTGTATTCGGCCTTGTACAAAGACTTCACTTTCTGGGCAATCGCGAGTCGTAAGGGAAGCGCACCGGGCATTAAAGGATATTGATTATGACCAGCCAGCATGGCCTCATGTACATGTGCGATTAAGCTTGGATCACAAGAGAAATCAGGAAAGCCCTGACCTAAATTAATGGCTTGATGTTGTTGGGCTAGTGCTGACATCGTGGCGAAAATTGTGGTTTTTACCTCAGGCAGCTTGGAGCTTATCAGTGACGGCAGGTGGGTATGCATTGCGATAAAAAATTAAATGTAGAAAATTGGTAATAAAAATATAAGTGCTTGTGCTGATTGTACTGATAATTGTTCATTCTGCCTTATTTCGCTTTAGACATTCTCAACATAAGCTCATATTCGGTACCAGAATAAAGTAGGCAAACACCGGAAGTGGGGAAATACGGTGTTTTTCCCGTTCTTCTCTAGGCTTCGTTTATTTTCCACTAGTCGATAATTCAAGCTATACAAATCCCTTGACTGGTTTGCGCTAAGACATTTTGGGCGAACCGCAGGGCAGACCAAATGACGAGGTGTGCGATGAATGACAATCAAATGATACTCAATCGATTATCCATGGGCGCAATGGCATTGGATGATCAAACGAATCCGCAAGTTGATTTGACATCAGAAGATCATCAGACACCGCACGCTCGTATCGATATTAAAGGCATACGAGCAGCGATTGCGAGAGTCGAAGCAGAAGCAAAAGCGACTGTCGCCTCGCAGAATCGCCTGCAAGCTGATTTGAAGGCAAAAGCATTGGCAGAGCAATCTCGGCAAACTGAGACGGCAGTTTCAGAAGCCGTACCAGAAAATGTTCATTTACTGCAAGTAGAAGCCGATGGCAGTCGCGCCCGTTTGGCTGCAGAGTTAGATTTGAAATTCTCAAGTGAAGAACGACTTGCTAGTGATGCGGAAGAGACACGTGTCATGCAAGAACGCACAATTTTAGAGCAACAAGCGAAATATCAAGCTGATCTACGGACAAAAAATGAACAAGATGCAAAAAAGACAGCGTTAGAGCAAATTAAGATTGATACCCAACTCAATTTCAAAGCCAAGATTGACGCCGAAAACTTAGCAACTGAATCAGAAAATGCCAAGCAATGGGCTGCAGAACGAGCTGCTGCGTCCTATGCAGCTAAACAGGAAGCGATCGAGCGTGCTCGTGTCGATGCCCGCCTGGCTGAGCAAGCACGTGACCGTGAACGTCAAGACCGTGAAGCCCGTTTGAATGCGGAACGCTTAGCAAAAATTCGTAACGAATCCCAGCAAATTAATCGTGAGCGTGATCAAGCAGAAGCAATCGCTTTAGAAGTGTCTTTGAACCGCACCCCTTTAGAAATCCGTGCCCGCGAAGAAGCCCGTGGTCGAGCCATGTTAGAGCGTGAGTACGAAGCCATTGCCCAAGCTCGTGTTGAATCAGAAAAGCGCGCAGCGGATGCGATTCAACTACGTTTGCAGGCCGAACAAGAGTTATTGGCGGCGGCAAATCGTCGTGAACAAGCAGAAAAGATTGCGGCAGAAGCGGCTTTAGCACGCAGTGAAGCAGAAGAAAAAATTCGTACGGCAACTGAATCTCGTATTCAGGCAGAAAAAGAATTGCAAACCAAGGCACTCGTTCGCGTAGAGAGCGAACAATACGCTGATGCCAATGCGCGTGCACGACTAGACGCTGAAGAGAAGGCTAACGAAGAAGCAAAACGTCGCCGTCAGGCCGAGTTAGAAGCGACTGAAATGGCGAGACAGCGCCGTGAGGAAGAACAACGCGCAGAAAAATATGCGAGTGAGAAAGCCAATTTGGAGCGCGAAGCGGTGCAATTGGCCAAAGAAAAGGCCGATGCCGAGCAAAAAGCATTGGCTGCAATCTCTGCCCAAACTGAGTATTTGAAGCGTGCCAATATGGCAGCGAATTCGAAAGCACAGAGCATTATCGAGTTAGCCAAGGCAGAAAAAATGCGTGCAGAGGCGGAACAAAGAGCGGCCAAAGCGATACAGGCAAAAGTCGAGGCAGAGAGAAAAGTGATTGCGGAAGCCGAGACTATCGCCAAAACCGAAGAAACCCAGGCCGAAGTCTTGAGCATGCAACATCAGGCGCAGCAAGCGATCCGGATTGCTCAAGAAACCAAAGTAGTAGCAGAAAAAATTGCATTGGAAAATACGGTAGAAAACGTGAAATTGGGTCAACAATTGGCCATGCTTGCGATTCAAAAAAATCAGGACACACAGGCCTTGTTAGAAACCCAGCAAAGTCGGGTAGAGGCGGAAAGCAAGGCCTTGGAACTGATACAAGAAAAATTAGTGTCCGAAAAACGTAGAGCAGAGTCTGCAGAAAAATTATTACAAGCCGCTGAAGCAAAATTAGCAAGTGAAAAAGATGCTGAGCTTGCAGCTGCAGCTCGATTGCAAGCGGAAGAAGAAGCGATTGCCTTAGCCGAAAAAAAAGAGATCGTTGAACGCCAACAACAACAAGCCTTAGCCGCATTATCTGAAGCGGAAAAACAAGCGCTGGAACAGGCGCAAGTGCAATCTGAGTTGCAATGCAAAGCAGCTGCTTTGGCTCTGTTAAAAGCGCGCCAGGTAGTGGAAATGACCAAGGCCGAACAATTGCGTTTGGAAGCAGAACGTAATGCGGCGATTGCTAACCAAGAAAAATTGGAAGCTGAACGTGAAGCTGCCGAACAAGCGTTAGCGCGTGCTAAAGCGGATCGTGAACATGCACAGATGTTATTTGCACGTCAGGAAAAAGAAAAAGAAGCGAAATTGGTTCGGCAAGAATTAATGGCCGCAGAACAAGTGCGTTTACAAAAAATGACTGAGCATGCTGAGTCACAAAGACAAACTGCCAACATCGCAAAGTCGAAGGCAACGGAAGCGATAGAGTTGACTAAATTAATGCGTGAACGCGAGCAGGAAGAGCGTCGCAAGCTGGCATTGATAGAAGAAAAGAAAACGCTGGAGAAACAACTGCTGGCAGAAATTTCGGCAAAAACTGAAGAAGAACAAAATCATATACGTTTACACCAAGAACGTTTGAACTCGGAACAAAAAATCCGCCTAGCACTAGAAGAAAAGAGTAAGGCGGAAGCAAGCCTCATTGCACAAAATCAGGAAAAGATCGCGTTAGAACAACAAATAAAAGAAGCCACTGAGTTGCGCGCTAAGCGTGCCTGTGAATTAGCGAATATTGAAAAAACCAGGCTGCAGGCTCAACAAACTGCCTTGCAGACTCTAGAAGAAATCACGGCATTAGAGATTCAGAAAAAAGATGCAGCCTTACAAGAAGAAACATTACAAAAACAAAGAGTTGAATTAGAGCGTATCGCTTCCGCAGAAGCTCAATCGCGTTTAGCTGTGGAAAAACAAAACAGTATCTTGGCAGAAGAACGAGCCAAAGCGGAAACTCTGGCAAAACAGCTGGAGCAAGATAAGCTAGAGCAAGAGCAAGAATTGCATGCCAAAGTAAGTGCATATTCTGCGCTACAGGATCAAGCGCGTCAGGTATTAATTCAAAAGAAAAAACGTATCACAGAACTGGAGCAAACGGCGCAACAACGTTGCGCCGCAGATCAAGCTTTGTTGACCGTGACCAATGAAAAATTGGCGCTAGAAAAGTCTACACTGCTCAGCTTGCAAGCGCAGACGCTTAGTGAGCAAGCTGCTTTAAAAAACGCAACACTCAATAGTGAGCTTGCCTCAATTGCACAACAACAAGCGCAATCCGCTCTAGCCAAAGAAGAGGTATTGCATGAGGCCTTGGCCGCCAATGCCGATGCGCAACAAGTATTTGCCGGTTTGATGCAACAGCGTGTTGATGAAGAATTGAAACTGCATCATTTGCATCAAGAACGTATCGCCCAAGAGCAAGCAAGTCTGGCCGCTTTGGAATTTTCGCAAATTGCAGAAAAGAATGCCTTGGACGAAGCCAGGCGCTTACAAGCCAGTGAAGAAGAAAAAATGCGTCTGGCCGTACAACGTCAACAACAAGATGAACAAGCTCGCCTAGAATTAGAAAAATTGAATGCTGAGGAGGTGCATTATCTTGTCTTGGCAGAGAAAGAAGCGGCAGCGCGCTTGCAGGCGAGTAATGCACTAGAAGCCAAGAATCAATCCTTGCAACTGTCGATCGCTTTGGCCGAGCAACACTGCGAAGTAGAATCGCAGCTGAATGCAGAGATACAAGAAAAAATTGAAGATGAACAACGTGCTATCGCGGCCTTAAATGAGCGTCTTCGCTTCGAAAGTATGCTGGCAGAAGCGGAAAGTCAACGTGCTGAACAGGAAGCATTAGCATCACAACTTATACAAGAAAAGTTTGCTCAAGAAAACACCTTGTTGATGATTTCCCGTGATCATGCGGAAGCACAAAAAACGGCTTTGAATTTGATTGAAGCACGTGTGGCTCAAGCGGAAGAATTGAGACAGTTCGAAACACAGCGCGTTGCCTTGGAAAGTCAGGAATTGCAAGTGCTTGCACAAAAAAGCATTGCAGAGCAGTGCCTGGCCGAGGAAGCCGCGAAGCGTATTGAGGCCGAGCAAGCCTATTTGCAGGAATGCGAACGTCGTGTTTTGGCCGAACAAGAAGCCAGAATCGCATTACAAAATCGTTTTGCAGCCGAAAACGAGGCGCGTGTTCTAGCGGCGCAACAAGCACAAGTAGAAATGGAGTTGACCGCAACGGCAGAGGCTAAAAGCAATGATTTGCTGCGTCTGCAGCAAGCACAAACAACGCTCCTTGAATTAGAAACGGCGGTTGCAGCGAAAGCGCAGGAACAACTGGCTTTGGAAGAAGAGATGATCAACTTGCATAACGCGACTCTGCGCGATATTGAATTGAAGTTAGAGGCAGAAACTTTGGTTATCGAGGAAGCGAGAAATCGTGCCGATTTTGAGCATCAAGCATTGGTGCAGGCTCAGGCACGTCTGGAAGCAGAGCGTATCGCTTCAAACGATGAGAAGGCAAGATTCGAAACAGAATTGACTTTGACATTGGCGGCCAATGCGAAGTCTGAACAAGAACAATTGCATGTGAGCGAAATTGAAAAAAATCGTGAGCAACAAAGCATTTTGATGCAACTCGAAGTTGAGAATGCTGAAGCGGAAAAACAAATTGCACGCTTATTAGCCGATCAGATCATAGAAGCACAATCATTGCGTCACAAGCATGTGGAACGTTTGCAACGTGAACATGAAGCGCAACAATTGATGTTGGAGCGAGTGCAGCAAGAAGAAGCAGCATTAACATTGGCCAAAGCAAAGCAGGCGGAAGAACAGGCCTTATTGGCGCAAACTTTGGCTTTGCAAACAGAATTGAAAAATGAAGTCAATTTGCAAAAAGAAAATACCATTGCTTTGCAAAACAAAATTGATGCTGAAAAACGCGCAGCAGAAGCCTTAACGAAACAATTATTGGATCGTTTCACTTTGGAACAAGGTCAGCATCAACAATGGTGTGATCGTGCAAAAGAAGTATTGCAAGCATCGCCAATTCCAGTCGAACTGACTGACTTTGTCGCAAAATCTGAAACTGTTCAACACAGTCGTTTGCGTTCCCCGGTGTTATTTAGCGTATTGATGAGCATAGGCATGGTGGGCGCGGTGAGTTGGGGTATGTTGCAGGCGCAGGCAAGTAATGCTGCACTCGGTAGCGCATTGCCAGTGAAAAGTCCTCAGCCTGTGGCACTCGCGCAAACACAGTCGAATGCGGATGCTGCCAATAAAAATCTGCGCATGAGCTATCAACTTAATATAGTAGAGAAGACGGCAGAAAATGGCGCAGAAAAATAGACATAAAGTGAACTTTTTGAGCGAGCGTATTGGAGCTTAAATCAAGCTCGAACGAGGGAAACAAAAAATGCCGTTACAGAAAAATCTGTGACGGCATTTTTTTCCTGGTTTTTGTAGACCCCAATTAAGTGTATTAGCTCATACCCGATCTGACAGTTACCAGTTTTTCTAGGGTGTCTGTCAGATTAGATTTGAGTCAAATTCTTTTCAACCCAAATCAATTTCCCTTCAAGCAAAGTATCCATTGGCGTTCTGCCGCAGCACATTTTGCCTTGATGAGTTCGTTCATTGTTATAGTAAATGAGCCAAGCGTCCAGATCTTTTTGTAATTCATCGAGCGTTGTATAGATCTTTTTACGGAACGTCACTTGATAGAATTCCTGCAAAATAGTTCTATGGAATCGTTCGCAAATACCATTGGTTTGTGGCGACATCGCTTTCGTTTTGGTGTGATCAATATCGTTGATAGCCAAATAAAGTTGGTAGTCATGTTGTTCAACTTTACCGCAGAATTCCGTACCTCGATCCGTCAAGATACGCAGTACAGAAAGCTCATTGGCTTCATAAAACGGTAACACTTTATCGTTGAGTAAATCAGCCGCCGTGATCGGGGTTTTGGTGGTGTAGAGCTTGCAATGAGCGACTTTACTATAGGTATCAACATAGGTCTGTTGGTAGATACGACCCACACCTTTAAGGTTGCCCACATAGAAAGTATCTTGCGAGCCAAGATAGCCAGGATGCGCCGTTTCGATTTCACCACAAGCTTCATCGTCATCCTTCTTCTTTTCCAATGCGGCAACCTGTGCATCGTTTAAGAGAATGCCTTCACTTGCCACTTTCGCTTCCAGCGCCTTGAGTCGCTTCTTGAAGTTTTCCAGATCGTGACGCAGCCATATGGACCGTACACCACTACCAGAAACGAAGATGCCAAGCTTTCTTAACTCGTTGCTCGTCCTGTGCTGCCCGTGCGCCGGGTAGTCAATCGCATAGGTTTTAACGGCGTCTTCAATGGTGGGATCAACACGATTCTTGAGGTTCGGAGAACGCCGACTTTTATCAATCAGCGCTTCAACACCGCCTTCGTTCGCCAGCTCTTGATAGCGATAAAAAGTGTCGCGTGAAACACCCATGACTTTGCACGCTCGGGACACATTGCTCAGTTCCTCAGCTAAATTGAGCAAACCGGCTTTATGTTTGATGATAGGGTTGTTAGTATGTAGCATGAGAGTTACCTTTCTTTGGTTTAGTAGGATTCGACACCCATATCTAAACCGGTAACTCTCATCTTTTCAAGTCGATGTGTCAGATCAAGTCTGAACTAATACAAATTAAGTGCGGTGAGCTGGCAGTCGAATTTGTATCTCTAAGCCGCCCGCGCGATGATTCTTGAGATGTATTTTGCCACCATGGCGTTTTACTATGCGATCAACGATGGCGAGGCCCAAGCCCGATCCATTTGCCTGGCTTCTGGCAATATCGCCTCGGGTGAATGGACGCAATAGCCGCTCGATTTCATCTGCTGGGACGCCAGGACCATGATCACGAAGTCGCAGATCCACGATAAGTCTTGTCGGAAGCTCGGTAACGCGACATTCTAATTCCAGGCTCAGCTGATTAGTCCTTGGATCACGCGCATAGCGCAGGGCATTTTGTATCAGGTTATTGAGCAAACGTTGAATCTCAATTTCAATCCCAGTGATAAAAATTCCAGCATCGATTTGTGCATCTATTTTGACGCTGGCATCGCGTTGTAAATCTTGAACGACTTTCTCGACTAATTCGCTCAGATTGACACTATAAAATGTGGATTCGTGTAATGGTTTGGCGTAATCAAGAAATTGCTGGATGATGCCATCCATTTGATTTAAATCGGACTGCATAGCGTCGCGCGTCATGCTATCTAGCGGTGCCATTTCCAATTCCAATTGCAGACGCGTGAGTGGTGTCCTCAAGTCATGTGAAATGCCCGCGAGAATAACCGCCCGATCGGATTCGCTGCGCGCCAAATCATCCACCATTTGATTGAAACTGACATTGGTTTCTCTGATTTCTCTTGGACCATTTTCGGGAAGCGGTGGCGGGCGCCGACCATGCGCTAGTTGGCGTGCTGCATGACTTAGATTTGACAAAGGTGCGTTAATTCGTCGTGAAATAAAGACGGCACCCACCAAAGTTAAAATGAGTGTGATGCTGGCCCAGCCTAATATTTGCATGCCAGTCTCATTTTGTAAGCGGTCTTGTTCCAGGCGCAGCCAATATTGGTCTTCGTCGATAATAAAACTTAGCCAAAATCCTTCTTCGCCATTGACTTCCCTGGCAAATTGAGTTTTCGCACTCAATTTTTCCTGTATCAATTTTCGCAGCTCGGCAAAGAAGACGGTATCTTCCTGCGCTACGATTTTGTCGTTTGCTTCTAGAAGATAAATGCGTATACCTTCATTGCGTGCCAAATCTAGCAACAACTCACGGCGCTTGTCTTCGGCAGAATGGGTGAGAGCGGCGCGGGTAATCGTCACCATCGACACGATTTGCCCCGATATTTGCTGGGCGCGCGGTTTGCGTTCGACGAATTTAAAACTGATGAACCAAGCCGCCATACTAGCGGTGACTAATATTGTCAGCAAAAAGAAGGTACGCCAGAATAGGGCGCTGCGCATCCCATTTAAGGCCTGAAGATAATGGCGCATGATTTGACCTGGTTGGCTAAAAAACGAAGGCCTATTTCGATTGTCCATCAGGGATGAAAACATAACCCAAACCCCAGACCGTTTGTATGTATTGCGGGCTGCTCGGGTCTTTTTCTATTAATTTACGCAAACGTGAAATCTGGACGTCAAGGCTACGGTCAAACACTTCGTATTCTCTGCCACGTGCCAACTCCATGAGCTTTTCCCGGGATAAGGGTTGTCGTGCATGGCGGGCAAATACTTTTAAAACTGAAAACTCACCGGTCGTTAAATTGATTTGTTCATCTTTGCGCTTGAGACTACGGTTAGATAAATCTAAGCAGAACTCGCCGAATTGAAAAACCTGTCCCTGTTCTAATGGAGCGCCGGGCACTTCGTCTGGTCCACGACGTCGCAATACGGCGTTGATACGGGCGACTAATTCACGCGGATTGAATGGTTTGGGCAAATAATCATCAGCCCCCATTTCTAAACCAATAATGCGATCCACGTCTTCGCCTTTTGCCGTCAGCATAATAATCGGTGTTTTGTCGCCACCACCGCGCAGGCGGCGACAAATCGATAAGCCATCTTCACCCGGTAACATCAAATCTAAAACTAATAAATCATAACGCTCGCGCAACCAGAGCTTGTTCATTGCCGTCGCATTTTCCGCGATCACGACTTGAAAACCTTGTTCAGTTAAATAACGACGCAACAAGTCACGCAAACGGATATCGTCGTCAACCACTAAAATTTTTGCTTTGGAGTCGCTCATTTTGATCAATTTTCTAAGAGGAATAGGCTTATCTTACTGCTAAAATAGACTTTTTTTCATAGATTTTTGTGTGCATTACAAAGTGTTACAGACATTACAGAAATCATCTGTTCATCATGCCGCATTCTCTTTACACTCTCCTTAGTCAGAGTTGATGTGAAGTCTGCATTAAGAATAAAATATTCTCCTCGGGAGATTGGTTTGAAAAAATTTAATGATGTTTTTGTTGAAGGTATTTTGAAAGTTTTCTGTGAAGAAAAGTAATTTGAAATTAAGTTTGTTGAGTGCGCTGTTGGTCATCGGTCTTGTTGATGTCGGAACAGTGTATGCGCAACAAACTAATTTTGAGATGAATAGAAAGCTTGAAATGCGTCAGCGCCGCATTGAAGAATTTCGTGCGATAAGGCAACTTGAACGTCAGGAACGCCTCGAGCGTGAAATGCGTCAAAATGAAAGAATGCAACGACCGCCGCCACTGCAGGACAAAGTGAATCTACCTCCGCCACGTCCAGCACCAGAATTGGGGCAGCGCCCATTACCTAGATTTAATCGACTGACGCCAGAAGAACGTATGGCATTGCGAAGACAAATCCGCGAAGCAAGGGAAGATATTTATCAAAAGCGCCAAGAAAAGAATTAGCGGCGGTGTTGCTTCATAATTTTTTGCTGTTCACGATGCCAATCACGTTCTTTTTCTGAGTCGCGTTTGTCGTGTTGCTTTTTGCCTTTGGCTAAACCAATTTGGCATTTCACCCGACCATTTAGATAATGCATATTGAGCGGCACCATGGTGTAGCCGGAACGTTCAACTTTACCGATTAGCTTTTTTATCTCTTCTGCGTGCAATAATAATTTGCGAGTTCTTACCGAGTCGGGATGGATATGGGTCGATGCGGTGGGTAAGGCGCCAATGTGCGCGCCAAATAAGAAAATCTCGCCATTCTTGATGATGACGTAGGCCTCTTTCAATTGCACACGTCCAGCACGAATCGCTTTGACTTCCCAGCCTTGCAGCACGATGCCCGCTTCAAACTGTTCTTCAACGAAATAATCGTGAAATGCTTTTTTATTATCTGCAATACTCATACTAATTTTTTTTGTATTTTTATAGCTTGCAAGGTGAGGCGGGCGCTGATTTACGCTTATTCACCGAGAAGTGGGGTGTTTCGGTTAAAATTCGGTTTGTGATCATACCAAATGACTAGAGATAATGGCAGTCGTCCAAAAAAACGTTTTAGTTTCCTATAGTGCCGAACAAATGTTCGCGCTGGTTGAAAAAGTTGAAGATTATCCATTGTTTTTGCCTTGGTGTGGCGGCGTCGATGTTCAAGAGCGATCAGGCCAGCAACTCAAGGCCACATTATCCATCAATTATCACGGCATCAAGCAAAGTTTTACTACGCAAAATGTGAATTCCCCGCCGCATACCATGGAAATGCATCTGATCGATGGCCCATTCAAACACTTGCATGGACATTGGACTTTTACCGCCTTACGTAGTGATGCCTGTAAGATTGAATTTAATTTGCGTTATGAATTTTCCAGTAAGTTGCTGGAGCATCTGATTGGCCCTGTGTTCGGCAAAATCTCTAATAGTTTCGTCGATGCGTTTTGTGCGCGGGCAGATGTAATCTATGCCAAATAAACCGATCACCTCAGAGCATCTTTTGATTCCTATTCAATTATGCTACTCGATTCCAGGGCAGGCACCGGTTTTGCTCGATCTGCAAACAAAACCGGGAACTACCCTAAGTCAGTTTCTTTTAAGCCTGCAAGCTAGCTTGCCCGGCGACTTAGAAACCATGCTGGACCCGTGTTCAGCAATTGCCATTTACGGAAAAAAGAGAAAAGGGGACTTTGTATTGTCCCCCGGTGATCGTGTTGAGATTTGCCGTCCGCTCATTGCCGCGCCTATGGACGCACGTAGAAAACGTGCCAAACGTGAACATAAATCCGGCAAAATGTAGGTCTTGTTCGAGTGGGAATTACACAGGGCTTAGCATTCATTTAAGATTTTTTTCGCTTCCGCCGCTTCTTTTGCTCTTTGTGTTTCGTCTAATGGAATTCTTTCCCCATTCTTGTTGCGCGTCATGATCAAGACGCCTTCGTCTAACGATTGCTTATAAGACTTGGCACGCTCACAGTTTCTGGCCTTCACTTCGGTGTTTTGCTGCTCGGTTTCTGCTTTCTTCTCTGCTTCTTCTTTGGCTATCCTGCGCTTATTGAACTCTTCGTTCTTTTTCGCAAGCGTAACTGGTTTTTCAATTTTTTCAATTTCGCTCTTCGTGGCGTCATTGTTTTTGATCTCGGAAGCGGTATTTTCACTAGGGCGGGAAACTCCGAACGGTGATTTTACTATTTTATCTTTGGGCACTGATTTTGGCGGTGGATGATCGGAATACTGTTTGACACCTTTATCATTGAGCCAAATGTATTGAGCAAATGCGGTGCTGGCGCAAGTCAAGGTCAAACTGATACTGATTATTGAGAAAAAAGCTTTTTTTTGCATGATCTACTCGATTTTTTATGCGGTAATGGCAAGATTTTGAAGAATTTACAGTGAGTTTTACACGGAACGAGACGGATCGGCAAGTTTTCTGTATAATTTGCTTTTGCGCCTATAGGAAACACTATGCGTCTTCTTCAAAAAGCACTCACTTTCGATGATGTGTTGCTCGTCCCAGCTTACTCAAATATTCTTCCGAAAGATACCTCTCTTTCGACTAATTTGACACGTAAGATCAAACTTAATATACCTCTGGTATCCGCTGCGATGGATACGGTGACTGAAGGTCGCTTGGCGATCGCGATGGCTCAAGAGGGCGGTATTGGTATTATTCATAAAAACTTAACGCCAAAAGAACAAGCACGCGAAGTCGCGAAGGTGAAGCGTTTTGAATCTGGTGTCTTGCGCGATCCAATTACGATCGCTCCTTCTACCACGATTCGCGACGTTATTGCGTTGAGCTTGCAGCACGGTATTAGCGGCTTTCCAGTTGTTGAAGGTAAAACGGTGGTTGGTATTATTACTAACCGTGATTTGCGTTTTGAACAAGAGCTGGACGCTGAAGTTCGAGCCAAAATGACTCCGCGCGATAAATTGGTTTTTGTTAAAGAAGGCGCAGATCTGAGCGAAGCAAAACGCTTAATGAACAAGTATCGCCTCGAACGTGTATTGGTTGTTGATGATGCGTTTGAATTGCGCGGTTTAATCACCGTAAAAGATATTCAAAAGTCGACCGAACATCCGCTGGCATCGAAAGATGAACAAGGGAAATTGCGCGTTGGTGCTGCTGTTGGTGTTGGTGCTGATAATGACGAGCGTATAGATTTGTTAGCAAAGGCTGGGGTTGACGTCATCGTGGTCGATACAGCGCATGGTCATTCCAAGGGGGTACTTGATCGTGTGCGTTGGGTAAAAACAAATTATCCACATATCGAAGTCATAGGCGGCAATATCGCAACCGCTGCGGCGGCTTTAGCTTTGGTTGAGCATGGAGCTGATGCAGTCAAGGTAGGCATTGGTCCTGGCTCTATTTGTACGACCCGTATTGTTGCTGGTGTTGGTGTGCCGCAGATTACTGCCATCGCGAATGTTGCCGCTGCTTTGCGCGGAACTGGTGTACCTTGTATTGCTGATGGAGGTATTCGTTTCTCTGGTGATGTTTCCAAGGCCTTAGCTGCCGGTGCATCGACGGTGATGATGGGCAGTATGTTTGCTGGTACCGAAGAAGCACCAGGTGAGGTTATCTTGTTTCAAGGCCGTAGCTATAAATCTTATCGCGGCATGGGAAGCTTGGGGGCGATGGCAGATGGTTCTGCTGATCGTTACTTCCAGGATGCGGCGAATAATGCGGATAAATTGGTACCTGAAGGTATTGAGGGACGTGTCCCCTATAAAGGCAGTGTGCTCGCGATTTTGTATCAAATGGTCGGTGGCGTTCGTTCCTCTATGGGTTATTGCGGATGTGCGTCGATACAAGATTTGCACGATAAAGCTGAATTTGTTGAAATTACTTCGGCTGGTATGCGTGAATCTCATGTTCACGACGTTCAAATCACGAAAGAAGCCCCTAACTATCGCGCCGATTAAATGTAGGTTTGTTCACGAAATTTAGAAGTGTTTCAACTACGGAGCCGATAAATGGTGACACCCTTAGAACGTGCTAGTCGTATGGATTTGTTTTTGGATGGCATGGGTAATACTCGTGTCGATCCAGATAAATATGAAGCGAAAGTCGCCAGATTTGAACGTTTGGGCGTGCGTTTGTTTGGGGTTGCGAACTGTATTGTCAGTTTCGGGAAGCTGTTGGAACGCTTCGATCGAGGTGAACAATCGATGGTGGGCATAGAAGCGAGTTTCTGCGAGCAGCTGGGCTTTTGCGAAGAAATCCGGGTTTATAACAATCTGAATTTCGAGGAAGAGTTTGCAAAGCACCCATTTGTGGCGGGTGAACCTCGTATTGTTTTTTGTGCCCAACACCCCTTATTTGATGAAAATAACAGCGTGATCGGTTGTATTTATTTAATCGATTATGCTGAACACGAATTCGATGACGAGTCGCGATTGTTGTTTGCAGATTTGGCAGTGATGGTGGAGCGCGAGTTGGTCATAGGCGCTTTGAAATTACAGCAATTGGATCTGATAAAACAAATTCGCAATTTGAAGCGCGACGCCTTACTCGATCCCGTGTTGGGAATGTGGAATCGCTCGGCAATCTCACGTTCTTTAGGAATTGAATTAGAACGTTGCTTAAAAGCCGAGAAACCGGTGTCTTTGCTTTTTATTAGCGTCAATCAATACCAAAATATTCGTGAACGGCTCGGTGTCAGTATCGGCGATTCCTTCCTGTTAAAAGTAGCAAGTCGGATTCGTTCTTGTATACGTCCATTTGATGCCTTGGGGCGATTTGAAGCTGATGTATTTTTGATTGTGTTGCCAGGCGCCTCAAATTTAGTTGCGTCGGCTGTAGCAGAGCGGATCCGGCTTTCAGTGATCACGCATCCTGAAGCCATTGATGATGAGGCTTTAGACATCAATATCAGCATAGGCATAGCATCAACCAGTGTGTTCCCTGATGTTGCGCCAGAAATTTTCATTAATTACGCCGAAAAAGCCCTACTTGCCGCACGGCGATTAGAACATAACACGATTATTCAGGCGGAGTCTGAATAAATCGATATTCCTCTTTGAATATTTAATAGAATCATGCACTCAAAAATCCTTATCCTCGACTTTGGTTCCCAAGTCACTCAATTAATCGCACGCCGTGTTCGTGATGCTGGTGTGTTCTCAGAAGTTTATCCTTATGATGTTAGCGATGAATTTATTCGCAACTACGGCGCAGCTGGAATTATTTTGTCAGGCGGGCCAAGTAGTGTGACGGAAGGTGATACACCACGTGCGCCGCTGGCTGTGTATGACGCTGGCGTGCCAGTTTTAGGGATTTGTTATGGCATGCAAACCATGGCGGAGCAACTTGGTGGCAAAGTCGAAAACGGAAAAGTAAGAGAATTTGGTTATGCAGAAGTTCGTGCGCGTAGTCATACCAAATTATTAGAAGGTATCAATGACTTCGTGACCCCTGAAGGTCACGGCATGCTCAAGGTTTGGATGAGCCACGGCGATAAAGTCAATGAAATGCCAGCAGGATTTAAATTAATGGCATCGACCGACAATTGCCCAATCGCCGCAATGGCGGATGAAGATCGTCGTTTTTATGCAGTGCAATTCCATCCAGAAGTGACGCACACGATTCAAGGTGAAGCAATCATTGGTCGCTTTGTGCATGATATCTGTGGCTGCAAATCTGACTGGAATATGCCAGATTACATCTCAGAAGCGGTTGCCTCGATTCGCGCTCAAGTGGGTGACGACGAAGTGATCCTCGGTTTGTCTGGCGGTGTGGATAGTAGCGTCGCAGCAGCATTAATTCATCGTGCGATCGGTGATAAATTAACTTGCGTATTTGTCGATCACGGCCTGTTGCGCCTCGATGAAGGCAAAATGGTCATGGAAATGTTTGCGGAAAATCTGGGTGTGAAGGTCATTCATGTAGATGCCACAGCGCAGTTCATGGGACATCTGGCTGGCGTGACTGATCCAGAAGCAAAACGCAAAATTATCGGTCGTGAATTTGTCGAAGTATTCCAAGTTGAATCTGGCAAGCTCAAAAATGCAAAATGGCTGGCGCAAGGAACCATTTATCCAGACGTGATTGAGAGTGCTGGCAAAGGCAAAAAAGGTTCACACACCATTAAGAGTCATCATAATGTTGGTGGTTTGCCAGATACGCTGAATCTGAAATTATTAGAACCATTACGTGAATTGTTTAAAGACGAAGTGCGTAAACTTGGCGTCGCTTTAGGTTTGCCACACAGCATGGTGTACCGTCATCCTTTCCCAGGTCCAGGTTTGGGCGTACGCATCTTGGGTGAAGTGAAGAAAGATTTCGCCGATTTGCTGCGCCGTGCGGATGCGATTTTTATCGAAGAGTTACGTAATACTTACGTTGATCCAAACGCCGAAAAACCACAAACTTGGTATGACGCGACTAGCCAAGCATTTGCAGTGTTCTTGCCCGTAAAATCCGTTGGCGTGATGGGCGATGGTCGTACTTATGAGTATGTGGTTGCTTTGCGGGCAGTTCAAACGCAAGACTTCATGACAGCGCATTGGGCACATTTGCCACATGAGTTGTTGGGTAAAGTGTCAAATCGCATCATTAATGAAGTGCGTGGGATTAATCGTGTGGTGTACGATATTTCTGGAAAGCCGCCAGCAACAATAGAATGGGAATAAATTTGTCGCACCGCCAAACCGCATAAGCGAGCGCATTGCGTCGTTGCGAAGCCTCGCAATATCGACATATTGCTACGTTTCGCGCCTAGCACTGCATCTCGCTTAATCGGTTTTTCGGCACACCAATTTCCCCAATAGGATCAATATCTTGAGCTACAGCATTAAAGAAATTTTTTACACTTTGCAGGGCGAAGGCACACATTCTGGGCGGCCTGCTGTGTTTTGTCGTTTTGCTGGTTGTAATTTGTGGACGGGGCGCGAGGAAGATCGTAGCTCCGCAGTTTGCCAGTTTTGCGATACGGATTTCGTTGGTGCCGATGGTGATGGCGGTGGTAAATTCAAGACACCTCAAGCTATTGCTGCGCGTATTAGTGCTTTGTGGCCAGACACGCATGAAGCAAGTAAGTTTGTAGTCTTCACAGGTGGCGAACCTTTGCTGCAATTAGATGAAGCTTTAATCGATGCGATGCATGATGTCGGTTTTGAAATTGCGATAGAAACCAATGGCACGATAGAAGTACCGAACGGTGTGGATTGGATTTGTGTAAGCCCAAAAATGGGTTCACAACTCGTGGTGCGTAAAGGCGACGAGTTGAAAGTTGTGATTCCGCAGCTGGGACAAGATTTGAAGTCTTACGAAGCGCTCGATTTTACCCATCATTATCTGCAAGCGATGGATGGCCCTTTATTGCAGGATAATCTGCACAAGGCAATCGATTATTGCAAAGCCAATCCGAAATGGAAGTTAAGTTTGCAGACGCATAAGTTACTGCAAATTCCTTAAATAGATTTTTATTAGTTGTCGACATTGCGTGATTTTCACACTCTGTCCGACCTTATGTACACAGGCAATACATGTTAACCATTACCAGAAAAGTTGAATTCGATACCGGACATCGGATTCCCGATCACAATAGCCAATGCCGCAATTTGCATGGGCATCGCTATACCTTGCTGATTACCTTGACTGGTGATGTCGTCGAAAAAGACGGTGAATCTGACAATGGCATGATCATGGACTTTGGCGATATCAAAGCGCTAGCCAACAAACATCTGGTCGATCTGTGGGATCACGCGTTTATCGTCTATGAAAAAGATACCGCCGTGCGTCAATTCTTAGAGAGTATGCCCGGGCATAAAACGGTAGTAATTGATCGAGTGCCTACGGTAGAAAACCTGGCGAAGATCGCGTTTGATATGCTGAAAGACGTCTATCACGATCGCTATGGTCGACATTTGTCTCTGACAAAAATCACTTTGTACGAAACGCCTAATTGCTGGGCGGAGATTGACGGTTAATTAATCATGTCGATTGAGTCTGACTCTGCGCTGAGCTCTACGAATCGAGATGAGTCTTTCATGCGCGAAGCCCTCGTGCAAGCCAAACTCGCATGGCAAGCGGGTGAAGTTCCGGTTGGTGCGGTAGTCGTCAAAGATGGTGCGATCATCGCCCGTGGCTTTAATCAACCGATAGCTACACACGATCCGACAGCCCATGCCGAAGTCATTGCCATGCGTGCGGCAGCTGAGGTGCTTGGCAATTATCGCCTTCCTGGTTGTGAACTCTATGTGACATTAGAACCCTGTGTCATGTGTTCCGGAGCGTTGATGCATGCTCGGTTTTCTCGCATAGTCTTTGGCGCACATGACTTCAAGACGGGCGCATGTGGCTCTATCGTCGATTTATTCAAAGAAGAAAAATTGAACCACCACGCTGAAGTGGTTTCTGGCGTATTGGCGGAGGAATGTGTGCAGCTACTCAAGGATTTCTTTGCTGAGCGTCGTCGTGCCGCGGTAGAATCGCGTATTCCATCAGACAACCTAGGCGAGTGATAGCCGATATCGATCGCTGATTACTGAATATGAGTCATTAGCGATGCACATTTCTTTTCCCAAAATACTACCTGAACATCCTTGCATTGCCATCGTTGCTCCCAGCGGTGCTGCTTTAGATGACACTAATCTTGAAGCAGGAATTCAGACACTCAGAAATGCTGGTTTTAAGGTCATCAACCACTACCAACATGCGGATCGTTTCGAGCGATTTGGTGCGACCGATCAAGAGCGTTTAATTCAACTGCATACGGCGATAAACGATCCCGAAATCGATATTGTGATGGGACTGCGAGGTAGCTATGGTTTGTCACGCATTTTGCCTAGCATCGATTTACAAAAAATTGCAGATAGCGGCAAATGGTTTGTCGGTTATAGCGACTTCAATGCTTTGCAGTTGGCGATGTTAGCCAAGACTGGCACAGCTAGTCTGTGTGGCCCTATGCTATGCAACGACTTCACCCGCGATGACTTGCGTCCTTTTACACAAGGTCAATTTCTGCAAGCACTACATAAAAGGAAAACGCATCTCGAATTTGAATCGGATCAAAGTGCGAACTTGGATCTTGAAGGCACTTTATGGGGCGGCAATTTAGCAATGGTTTGTCATTTACTCGGCACCGAATACTTCCCCGAAATCGAAGGCGGGATTTTATTTGTCGAAGATATTGCTGAACATCCATATCGCGTCGAGCGCATGCTGTTACAACTCCACATGGCTGGTGTCATAGCAAAGCAAAAGGCGATCATCTTGGGAAATTTTTCTGCATACCGTTTAGCGCCGCAAGACAACGGCTATGATTTTGCCGCGATGTTGAAGTTTTTACGCGGGACTTTCGCGACACCAATTATTACAGGGCTACCATTTGGTCACTGCGACGATAAAGCGAGTCTGATGCAAGGTTCAAATGCAAGGCTACAAGTGATGGATACGCATGTGATCCTGACCGCAGAATACTAATTCATACAAAAAAATACGGATACAATATGACAGATGCAGTGATCGTGGCGGCAGCGCGCACCGGATTAGCAAAGTCTTGGAAAGGTGCATTTAACATGACGCATGGGGCGAGTATGGCAGGGCCGGCACTCGCAGCAGTTATTCAGAGAGCCAATCTAGATGCCGCTGAAATCGAAGATGTGATGGTCGGTTGCGCATTTCCCGAAGGTGCGAATGGTCGTAATATTGCACGTCAGATCGCCCTGCGTGCCGGTTGTCCCGTCACCGTGCCTGGAATTACAATTAATCGTTATTGCTCATCAGGATTGCAATCCATCGCGCTAGCCGCGCAACGCGTGATGTCAGGCGAAGTCGATATCATCGCAGCAGGTGGTGTTGAGTCTATCTCTTGTGTACAAAACGAGATGAATAAGCACATGCTGAATGATCCGTGGCTGCAACAACATATTCCGCAGGTTTATATGCCTATGCTCGAAACTGCGGAGGTCGTTGCCAAGCGCTATCAGATTTCACGCGAACGCCAGGATGAATATGGCGTACGCAGTCAGCAACGCGCTAGCGCAGCCTTAGCAGCCGGTTTATTTAATGCTGAAATTATTCCTGTAACGACGACCATGCGCGTCACCGACAAAGAAACCGGCGAGCATCATTTGCGCGAAGTGACGATTGCAGCCGATGAAGGCATACGAGCTGGAACGACCTTAGAGGCGGTTGCGCAGATCAAAACGGCGTTGCCCAATGGCGTTATTACGGCAGGAAATGCCAGTCAATTTTCCGATGGTGCGGCGATGACCATCGTTATGAATGCCCAAGTCGCTGAACGTAAAGGCTTGCAGCCATTGGGCGTGTTTCGTGGCTTCGCTGTGGCGGGTTGTGAACCTGATGAAATGGGTATCGGCCCCGTATTTGCGATTCCTAAGTTACTCAAGCGCGCTGGTTTAAGCGTAGACGATATCGGCCTATGGGAACTCAATGAAGCGTTTGCGGTGCAAGTCTTGTATTGCGCCGACAAGCTCGGAATCCCGATGGAGCGCTTGAATGTGAATGGTGGTGCGATTGCCGTTGGTCATCCGTATGGTGTTTCGGGGGCACGCCTAACAGGACACGCACTTTTGGAAGGCAAACGCCGGGGCGTCAAGTTTGTGGTGATCACTATGTGCATCGGTGGTGGTCAGGGCGCTGCTGGTTTGTTTGAGGTTTTATAAACACGTTTTTAGGTTTACCAATTTATTTTGATGATTAAAAAGATGTCTGATTCGCCCCAAAATTCTAGTCTGATTTCGCAAATCGAAAATCCCTTCCTCGACTATCTCGGCATCGCTTCAGGCGAGATGAAAGAGGGCAAAGCTAATTTGTATTTAGATCTGCACCATCACCACATGAATAGCTGGCAGATTACCCATGGTGGGGTACTAATGACTTTGCTCGACGTGGTCATGGCAATGGCAGGACGCTCTTTGCATGACGATCAAAAGGGCGTTGTTACGGTAGAGATGAAAACCACTTTCTTGCAACCAGGTGGTGTAGTAGGCGGTCGACTTGAAGCGCGCAGCGTCGCCTTTCATCAATCGACTACTATGTGCTTTTGCGACGGTGAAATTTGGAGTGGTGACAAATTAGTCGCGAAAGCGATGGGGACGTATAAGTATTTGCGTAGCCTGAAATCCAAAGCTGGATTAGTGAAGATGGGCGGCAGTGATTAAGCTTGAAAGTATTTGGTAATTTCGTAGGGCGGGTGTAAGCCGCGCCGCACATAAATCGGTCTCGCTTACATTGCATTCTGGCGGCGCAGGTTGCACCCGCCCTATAAGTGATTAATTCCTCTCCTGAAAATGTAAAAGGCGAGAAAAACTGGAGAATATTTAAAATGTCTAATCACTTCCAACGCATCGTTTTAGCTTCGCGTCCCATTGGCGTGGTCACACCAGAAAATTTTCGTCTTGAGACTGTGCCAGTGCCAACTATCGCAGACGGTCAAGTCTTAATTCGCAATCATTTTCTTTCACTCGATCCTTATATGCGCGTACGCATGGACGATGCCAAGAATTATGCAGCACCACAAGCCTTAAATGAAACGATGATAGGCGGCACGGTAGGTGAAATTGTCGCTAGCAAAAATCCACAATTTCAAATTGGTGACAAAGTCATAGGCATGATGGGGTGGGCGGAAATGGGTGTCTCTGATGGAACGCTATTACGCAAACTCGATACGACACATATTCCACTATCCGCCTATCTTGGTGCAGTAGGTATGCCAGGCATGACAGCTTGGTATGGTCTGACCCAAATTATGCAAGCAAAAGAAGGCGAAACCATCGTCGTCTCGGCAGCCAGCGGTGCGGTAGGTAGTGTGGTTGGACAATTAGCCAAATTGCGCGGTTGTCGCGCGGTCGGTATCGCTGGAGGATTAGAAAAATGTACTTACGTGGTCAATGAGTTGGGCTTTGATGCTTGTATCGACTACAAAGCGGGAAACTTAGAAGAACAACTCGTAGCGGCAACGCCAAATGGCATCGATGCGATTTTTGAAAACGTCGGCGGCGCGAGTTTTGACGCTTGTTTGGCGCGTGTGAATCCGTTTGCGCGGATAGCGCTGTGCGGCATGATTGCAGGCTATGACGGTGGCGACATGGCAATACATAACGCGCGCATTTTGCTCAGTATGCGCGTGACTCTACGTGGCTTTATTATTTCTGAACATCTAGATTTATGGCCACAAGGCTTAAAGGAATTAGGCATGCTGGTCGCACAAGGCAAGTTGAAATTCAGAGAAAGTATTGCACCGAATTTAGCTGCGGCACCTGAGGCATTTATCGGTTTATTAAAAGGTAAAAATCTCGGAAAACAATTGGTGCGCTTGATTCCGTGAGCGTTTTATCACAGAGATAAGGAGTGAGAATTTACATGAGTCCCGAAATACAAATTAAGTTAGGTGAATGGTCAGAGTTACAGTCAGACGCACAAGCTGTGCGTACCGCGGTATTCGTTGAGGAACAAAAAATTCCCGCAGAACTGGAATGGGATGTGATGGACGCGCAGTGCTTGCATGCGGTTGCTTACGATGCACAAGGCAATGCGATAGGCACAGGCCGTTTATTGCCAGATGGGCATATCGGTCGCATGGCTGTGTTAAGTTCGGCGCGTAACTGCGGCGTGGGCGCAGAAATCTTGCGTCAATTGATGGCACAAGCAAAAATTCGCGGTATGTACGCGGTGCAATTGAATGCGCAAATTTCGGCGGAACCCTTTTATAAACGCGAAGGATTTAGTCGCGAAGGTGATCTATTTATGGAGGCCGGCATTCAGCACGTACACATGAACAAAACTCTCTAAGTATTTTTGGGGCGAAGCAATAGTTTGTTGCCGAATATTCCCTAACAAAAAAATAAGCCAATTCCAAAGCCAATTACTTTAGAATTGGCTTTTTTGCTAATGGACGCACTCGCGAGCCTTTCCTGATATGAGCCAACACAGCCAGTTCACTCTATTAAAAGAACGCCGCTTTGCGCCGTTTTTCTGGACGCAATTTTTTGGGGCATTTAACGACAATGTTTTCAAAACAGCTTTACTCACCGTCTTGACTTACGATGCTTTAACTTGGACGACGATGGATGTTGGCTTATTGAATAATTTGATTCCCGGTTTATTCATTTTGCCCTTCGTCTTGTTTTCAGCAACGTCCGGGCAGCTCGCTGACAAGTTTGAGAAAGGAAAAGTAGCGCGCTACGTAAAGTTACTTGAAATCGGCATCATGGTAATCGCCGCTTTTGGTTGGATGACGCATAACATTTGGGTACTGGTTGCTGCAGTTGCGGGGATGGGGATCCACTCCACTTTATTTGGCCCAGTAAAATACGCTTATCTGCCACAACATTTGCATGCGGATGAATTGGTCGGTGGAAATGGTGTGATTGAAATGGGAACCTTTGTCGGCATATTGTTAGGTGAAATTTTAGGCGCGATGTTGGTCGTACATAAGCCTTGGGGTGTCGAATTGGTCGCTGGTGGATGTATTTTGATTGCGGTATTAGGTTGGCTATTTAGCTTACGCATTCCTGCTTCACCAGCACCTGTACCTGAATTGAAGATCAATTGGAATGCCGCCACAGAAACAGTACGTAATCTCAGTTTTAGTAAAAAAAATCGTCCAGTTTTTCTGTCCTTGTTAGCGAACTCTTGGTTCTGGTTTTATGGCGCTATTTTGCTTGCACAATTTCCACTCTACGCTAAAGATTATTTGCATGGTAATCATGGTGTCTTCGTTTTGTTACTAACGATATTCTCGTTCGGGATTGGTGCTGGTTCTTTGTTATGCGAACGTTTGTCGGGACACAAAGTTGAAATTGGTTTGGTTCCTTTCGGCGCCATCGGCTTGTCGATCTTCGGATTTGATCTCTATTTGTCGAGTTTGATGTACACCAATACAGCAACAGTGACCGCAATGACTTTTATCGATCAAATCGGTAGTCACAAAATTCTATTTGATATTTTTATGATTGGTATTTTTGGCGGCTTGTATATCGTGCCTTTGTTCGCTCTGATCCAAACCCGTTGTGATCCTAAACATCTATCGCGCACGATTGCCGGTATGAATATCATGAATGCCTTGTTCATGGTCGTCGCGGCTTTGGCAGCGATGCTAATGTTGAAGCAGGGGTTTACCATTCCACAGATTTTTATGGCAACGGCGATTCTGAACGCCTTAGTGGCGCTCTATATCTTCAGCGTTGTTCCCGAATTCCTAATGCGTTTTGTAGCGTGGATATTGATACATACTGTACATCGCGTGAAAGGAATTAATATCGACAAAATTCCGGAGCAAGGTGCTGCGGTCTTGGTCTGTAATCACGTCAGCTATATGGATGCGATCGTCATCATGGCATATAGCCCACGACCCATTCGTTTCGTGATGGATCACGGCATATTCAAAATCCCTTTTTTGTCTTGGATTTTCCGCACTGCAAAGGCGATACCGATCGCATCGGCTAAAGATGATCCTTGGTTGATGGAGAAGTCTTTTGTCGATATTGCACAGGCACTGCATGAGGGCGATTTAGTTTGTATTTTCCCTGAAGGAAAATTGACTCGCGATGGTGAGATCAATGAGTTCAAAGGTGGGGTAATGAAAATTGTTGAACGTAGTCCAGTACCAGTGATCCCTATGGCATTACGTGGACTCTGGGGCAGCCTACTCTCGCGCGACAAAGGTAATCCATTTCATCGATCATTCCGTCGTGGTCCCTTTTCGCGTTTGGAATTGATTGTCGGTGAGCCACAAGACCCTGCGTCGGTGACACCACAAAATCTGCAGCAACAGGTGCAAATACTCAGAGGTGAATGGAAATAATTAAGTGAGCGCTACTTTGCTCGTGATGGTGAATTCTATTGTTAATCTTGCTTGAAAATGCGTATTAGTATTTTTATTTTGAAAATTTCTTGACTTCTTTTTCAAACAAAAATACAGTGGGTACGAAAATTTCTTTTGGCTGTAATTGAAGTAGATAAAGAAGTTTCGTTAATTATCAATTTGAGATTGATCGTTCAAATCACTTTTTTTTGGGGCAAGTATGAAGAAAATTTTCTTGAGTCTGTTGTTATTGAACTGTTTTTCTGGCTGTGCAAGTGTTGATAACAATGAAGTGGCAGAAGCGAAAGGCCCAGTTGAGCGTCGTTATACAACCGGCAGTATGATTCCTCAAAAGCGTGATGTACGTTCTACCACTGATGTGAAAACTGTTAACTCAGATGATTTGATCACGATGCCCAGAGCTGCTACCCCTAACGATCCTTTAGGGAAGAAATAACTAGACATTAAAACTGATTTCTAAATTTCCCCAACAAAAAAGTCTTCAAGATAATCATCCTGAAGACTTTTTTTATTGGAGTGCTTAATCTAACCGAGATTTTCTATTAGGCGCGCCGCAGGCGCATTTTTTTGGTCATTTTTGTTGCTCTTCGTTGCCAACAGCTCGCTATTGTCGCCTCATTCGCAGCCAAAACTACCTCGAAAAGTGCATCCCTGGTCATCTCCAATCCGAATCGAAATTCGCGGTTTAATTCTTAACTTCAGAGGCTTGTTCAGTGCTGCCACAGAGCCAAGCCGCCAGCGATGTGCCAAGCATTTTCATAGCCCAGACGACGCAGACATTGTACTGCTTGCGAGCTGCGGCCACCGGTACGACAGAAAAACAATATCGGCGTGGTTTTCGCTTCGTTTTGCTTTAACCAGCGTTCCACACCATTTGCCAGTCGAGTCAAGGGAACATGTATAACTTCACTTCCTTCTGGAACATCAAAGTGGCTCAACTGTTGTTCATACGGCTCCCGTACATCGACCAAAATAGTTCCTGGATGTGTCGTAATAAACTCCTGCAGATCGGCCGAAGGCACAGTAACTGATTCGAGGCAGCACTCGGTATCATGATCAAACATGGTCACTAAGCGTTTTTCAAAATCGTGAGCCGCACACAATAAAGTATTTGGGGCAATGAAGGATTTTAATTCTGACTTAATGGCAGCAATTTCTTGCTGACTTGGTGGTGTGGTGCTCTCCGTTTGATTCTTAGCGTCGAGTAAATCGCCGCAGAAAGCGAAGCTGGTTTTGGCTGCGGCATCTTGAGTGTCTCTTGTGCGTTCGCCGAATAAGAATACAGGTTTGTTTTGCGCGGTGGATAGATTGAGTTGCGCAAAAAATTTCTCACCCAAAGTGATTCCATTGATAATCAGAGCCGGTGATAACTGCAATGTTGATACGGTTTTATGCTTGGTGATAGATGCCTCTAAGTCGCCGGTATAAGCGTCTGCTAACAAAGTCGCCAATGCCTGATTGTGTTGGTTTTGTTGTGGGTGACTGCCTGTCCCAACAATGGCGGCTACCGTGTAAGTCTGGCAACGTACATATTTTGCAATACGCTCGATCAATTCAGGTAAAGCATCAATGACGACGCATTGCTTGCTGGCAGAGTCAGCAACTATCCAAGTGCATGCTGCGCCAAAACTCAACTGAATCACGCCTTCGGCTGGCAGAGGTTCAATATCGCCGGTAACCATGCAGGTTTTTCGCAACGCCTCGCCACAAACACGAATCCTGCGACATGCTTCTTCTATATATTCAGCCGTCACCGCTGGGCCAAATGACATACGCACCGCGCTCGCGGCCTGCCATTCGGGTAAAGCCATTGCTTGTAATACGAAGCTAGGTTGGGCTTTTGCGGCGCTGCAGGCGGAACCGGCGCTAACACGAACGTCGGCCGCATCAAATAGATCTAATAACTCTTTACTGGTTAAGCCAGGAACTGAGAAATTTAGAGTGGTTGGTAGACTTTGCTCTAACGGGGCATTCAAGATCAAACCTGGAAAGGCTTCTTTGACAGCGTCTAATAATTGCAGACGGAATTTTTCCAAAGTTGCGTGTTCACGGAAAGTATGTCCATCACTCAGAGCCTCAAGCACCGCACCTAGTGCTGCAATTCCCGAAACGTTTTCGGTACCGGAACGTAAACTACCTTCTTGCCCACCTCCGGCTAATAAAGCGGTGAATGGTGCATCTTTGTGTACGTACAATAAGCCTATACCTTTGGGCGCATAGAGCTTGTGGCCCGAGAACAAAGAATAATCTATGCGATGCTGATTTAGCTTGAGCGGCAATTTACCTAGAGCTTGTACACCATCAACCAACCAGTAGGCTGGATGGCCTTTGAGCAAGGCTTCTATGCCTTCTAAGTCGGTAATAATGCCTGTTTCATTGTTCGCCGCCATGGTGCAGACTAAACCTGCTGTGGCAAGATGAGCCTTCAGAAAGGCCAAATCATGACGACCAGCGTGATCGACTGGGATAGCGATAATATTGAAATTCAAGCCTAATACCTGATTCCAGTGCTGCAGGGATTCGGGGACGGCTTTATGTTCAGTCGCTCCATACAAGAGATCAGTACCAACTTTTTCACCTTTGGCTAACTTGTCGCGCAGTGCTAGCAGAGCCGAGAAGACAGCGGTTTGTATGCCCTCAGTTGCACCGCTGACAAATAAGAGTTTGCCATTTTCGCTGCCCAATAATTCACAAGCGGTTTTACGCGCGTGTTCCATAACGGCTTTTGCCTGAATCCCGCTACTATGTACGCTACTTGGATTGCCGTAATCATCCTCCATAACGGCACGAGCAGCCTCTAGCGCTAGTGGCATGACAGGTGTGGTGGCATTGGAGTCGAGGTAGATTACGCGGGAAGAAATAGACATGGTGGCCAATCGCTAAAATGAGTGCAAATTTGACCAACAAGCCATATACATTAAAGCATTGTATAGTCAGTAAGAAAGCAATTTTAGCAGAATGCGAGCTATACAAAATATGGAAATCGCTAGCTTCAGAGGGATTTCCTTTGCTTACGGATATTTGCGACGGAGGACACTCTGTATTTCATATTTCTTAACTAGGGTCTGTTGATCTACATTTTAGGCGAGCGAATGCGCGCAAATGAGCACAGGGCTAGGCGCAAGCTGCGACGTAGTGCAAGCACTATAAGCAGATTGCAACAACGCCGTGTGCTCATTTGAGCCATTCCCGAAGGGTTTCAATCAAAACGCACGATGGACAGCGTTGCATCTCTTGCTGGGGCGCCCAGCCGCAGCGGCGAGATGCGCCTTGCCATCCTGCGTTTTGATTGAAACGCTTGCCTAAAATGTAGGTCAACAGACCCTAGGCTGTTTTACTAAAAATTGACGTCGCAAGAAACGAATAAAGCCGCCGATCAGGGGCATTTTTTGCCATAGTTCTTCTGCAGGATCCCAATAATCTCTGTGGTCTATGATTTTGCCGGATTTGTCGTAACGTAGATGTGATCCGCCCATGACTTCGTAGGATTTGCCACCTAAATCAAAATGAAATGTCCAGCTTAAGAAGCATTGTTTGTCTTGCTCAATCACATCGATGAAAACGAAACGCGGATTCTGGGTGGTGGCGAACATGTGTTCAAATATCACCTTAATCGCCTTGCTACCAAGCACTTCATTAAAGGGATCTTTGAACCGTGCGTCAGGTGCATAATACTGGTCGATTTTGGTCAAGGAATCAGGCGTAAGAGTGGCGTACCACAACATCAGTTGGGCGCTTAAAGATGTCGTCATTTCTTTGGTTACTCCTGTCGTGTGATGAAAGAAAATAGGTTTTGTTGCTACTCATTGGCTAAACGACGCAATAAAATGAAACGCAAGCGGTAGGGTAAGCATTGCAGAAATTTCAAAAAATAAGTGAAGCGTTTTGGAAAATGGATTTCAAATTTACCGTGTAGCATGCCTAGTAGTATGGCGTCTGCAGCTTGGGTCGGTGTCTGGATTGCGGGCATAAAGAAAGCATTTTTTGCAGTTAAAGGCGTACTCACGAAGCCAGGATTGATCAAATACACGTTGATACCTTTAGGCTGTAAGTCGGCATACATTATTTCAGCCAAGTTAATCAATGCCGCCTTACTTGGTCCATAAACACTGGCATTGGGTAGACCAATATAGCCAGCGACACTAGCGATCACGGCGATTCCACCTTGTCGTCTTTGTAGCATATCAGGTAACACGCTTTGTAAGCCGTGGTAGATACTCAAGAGATTTGTATTTAAAGTAAGTTGGGCGTCGAGCGAATCTAGTTCCCAAGTTCGTTCTGGTTGATATCTTGCGGCACAAAAAATGATTAAATCAATGCGGTCTAATTCCTGAAGAACTTGTTGATGTATTTCTGTCCATGAACGCTTATCGCTCGCATCAAACGCCTTTATCAGTGCATTAGGGTGCGCGTTCGCGATACTAGTTAATTGCTCGATGCGGCGAGCCGACAAGACAACTTTGGCACCTTGATTCAGCAGGCGTTGGGCTAAAGCTGCACCGATACCACTAGATGCACCCACTAACCAAACGGTTTTCCCGCTCCAATTGTCTATTGGGTGATTAAGTGTGCCAAATAGCTCTGACGAAAACTTAGTAAGCCAATTCAACTTGGGCATTATGATCTCCGACGAAAGAATAGCGTCACTTCACCAACATCAATGCCGAATTTGCTCATGCGCGCACGATTTATCATCGTTTGCTCGTCAATCATATACATCCAGTCATCCATTTGCATAGCGTAGGTGGTGCCATCGACGGGCAACAATAATGTGTATTGCCACTTAAATGCATTGCCAGCGGTTTCACCGATGGCATCGCCTTGCACATCGCTGGCATTTCCTATCCAGCGCCCGTCCGTACTTTTTTTGAGTTTCCAGATACGTTGTTGCTTAGTGCCGTCATCGTAGACAAATTGCTCATCGAGTATCAGTTCGTCAGCAACGCGCTTACCTTCGATTACTACATGGAAGCGCTTAATTACCGCGCCATTGCGTTGCTGGAACATGCCCCAAGCGTCGGTGGTACCACTAAAGTATTTCTCTAAGTCGAATTGTGGTTTGACGTCTTTATAGTGATTGACATCTGTAATAGCACAGGCACTTAGTAAAAACGCGATAAACATCAACAGACATTTCTTAATCATGATGTGGACTTTCTAAGGAGTTGAAATGCAATGAGTTTGCAAAAACATGGAATCAATGCATAAGTGATGACCAGACTCAATTGCGGTTGGATATGCGGATTTAGGTTGGCTGATTGAAAACCGATTAAATGTAATAAAGGCAGACTTAAGCCCGCTAATGCCAAGCTCAATTTGCTGATCAGAGACCAGATGCCGTAGTAGCTACCTAAACTACTTTTGTCCGTCACACTTTCCGCTAACAAGACCGGAGGTAAAGCCAGATCTGCACCGAGGACTAAGCCAGAGACGATGCAGACGATAAGAAAAGCAGTGCTATCACCAGCACCTAAAAATGCAGCACCAATGAAACTACAAATTGCTAACAACATACTGACTTGCCAGGCAAATCGTGTGCTATGTTTTCGTGCAAACTGAATCCATAAAGGTAAGCCGCATGCGCCAGCAATGAAGTACCCACCAAGAAATAGCCCGGTTTTTTCTGGCGTGCGGATCTGGTCGTTGATGAAAAATAACAGCAGGGTCGCAGGTATCGCAACTGACAAAGAATTAAAAAAGTAAACCGTCACCAAGCGGCGAAACATTGGCGTGCTTACTATCTGTCGCCAATAAATTTTGGCATGTAGTTGGTGACGCGCCGGTTTAGGTGATGCGTTCATTAGCATCGCAATCGCAAACATTAAGATCAAACCAAAACCTAAGCTGTATTGCCAAAGATAGTCTAGTCTGAGATCTGCCGGTGTTTGTAAAATCCAGGCTGGTAAGATACTGGCCAAAATAACGCCGATTAGACCAAAACCTTCGCGCCACGCGGCTGCGCCTAATAAGAAAGAATTTTTCTCTTCCAAATTTGTTTCGGGTGTCAACTTTGCAAGCCCAGCACCCCAAGTCAGGTAGGCAATGTTCAACATACTATGTGCGGTGTAAGCAAGAATAAGCATCAATCCTAGCCACAACAGCAAACGAAATTCATGCTGGCGTATGTAATCAGGTGGTAGCCATAAACCAAAAAACGCCGCACACAATAAGAAGCCTGAAGCTAGCAGCCAATAAGGATTATCCGATCTGATTTTGTCGATCACTCTTCCTAAAAAGGGATCTTGCACGGTATCGATTAGACGTGCAAAAAAGAGCATAAGCCCCGTGCCAGCCAATGGCAAACCCAATTGCGTTGTATAGTAATTAGGAATTTGAACATAGACTGGCAGGGCGGCCATTGCTAGCGGCAGTCCCAATAAGCCATAGCATAGTAGGGCGGAGATCTTCACTTATCTTGTTCCATCACGCTGTCCCATCAATTTGGCTCTGAGTTGACTGTCTTTGCTGCGAGGGTCTAACCAGATTGAGAAGAAAGCGTTTGAAAATTTTTCGTCAGGGATTTCAGCCAAAAGTTTTGAATGGCTATAAAAACGACATCCGAATTGCGGTATGTGGACGCCAATTAACTGATCGCCGCTTTTCACATCGGTGAATGCTTTAGTCATATAGCTGCGCCACTGTTGCATTAGTTCTTGGTTGAAATTCTCACCATGAAGTCGTCTTATTTCCTCTATGCTGGTGTCGACAAAACGTTCCCGACTGATCGTCTTATGGTAGGTGATTTCTAGTGCGAAGCTTTGTTGTGGATTGAAGATAGTAGAGCTGCCAACTGCAGCTGGCTCTTGCCACAGCTTGGCCGAATAAATAGACAAACCCCACCAACTAAATTCTCCGCTACCGACGAGTTTAGCCTGCGGCATATCTTTGCGCCAAACATCGGCGTGCACAGGAACAGCTAAACCGAGAATCACCACAATAGCGATAGACTGAACTAACTTGATGAATAGTTTCATGGTTGTATTTGCCTGATCTACACTTCTTTTTGTAATAGAAACTGATAGACGTCGGTGCGTCCTTCATCAAATCCCGCTTCACAATAAGAGAAGTAAAGCTGCCAGATGCGCTGGAAGGCAGTGCCAAATCCCAATTGTTGGATACTCTCTTTGCGCTCTTCAAAATCCTTATTCCAGCGACGTAAGGTCTCTGCATAGTCTTTGCCGAAAGCAAATTGATCTAGGGTCTGTAAACCATACATTTCTGCCAGTCGCATGAAACGTGGCGGACTTGGGAGCATGCCGCCGGGGAAAATATATTGCTGAATAAAGTCCGTGCCAGCGCGGTAGCGTTCAAATCGAGACTCGTCAATAGTGATTGTTTGAACTAATGCTTTGGCTTTTGGCTTTAGGCGTGACTGCAGGCAGGAAAAATAAGCAGGCCAGTACTCTTCACCTACGGCTTCAAACATTTCTATGGACACGATGGCATCGTAAGTGCCGGTCAGATCGCGATAGTCACAAAGTTCGAGCTGGACTAAATTCTGCAGGTTCTTTTCTTGAATTCTTTGTTTGGCGATCTCTAGTTGCGCCGTGGAGATGGTAATACCGTGCACAAAGATGCCGCACATTGCTGCATGCTCTGCAAAACCGCCCCAGCCACATCCGACCTCAAGCACACGATCGCCCGCTTTGAGACCGAGTGCGTCGATGATGCGTTGATATTTGCGATATTGTGCTTCTTGCAGGCTGATCTGATAATCACCAAAAAACACCGCACTGGAATAAGTCCAGCTAGGATCTAGCCACAACTGATAAAACGGATTGCCAATGTCATAGTGGGCATGAATGTTCTTGCGACTACCTTTACGCGTATTGGGACGCATCAGGTGCTTTAATTTGTACCACAGACCCATTAGCTTTCCGCCGAAGATGGCTTTGTCCAAAGCTGCTTCGTTCTTAATTGCTAAACGAAGAAGAGCGGTCAAGTCGCTGGTGCTCAGCCATCCCGCTTCAAAGCTTTCGGCAAAACCTATGTCTCCGCCTTGCAGAATTTTTTTGCAGGCTTGCCAATCATGTAGGTGCAAACTGACCGCTTGTGCCAAATGCTGATCGCCATATTTATGCACGGCACCTGAGGGGGTAATTAAGTGCAAATTACCGTGTTTGATTTTTGCCAGCATGCGCATAAATAGCTGAGCACTAGCCGGTATCGAAGTGGACCTTCCTTGCTCATTTGAGCGTATTGTAGTTGCCATGTCGGGAATAGAACTCACTTTGTTTGCTCCTGTTCGCTAGAGGTACCGATGGTTAGTTGAGAAGTTGATGCAGGCGGCTGCCGATAAAACGGCACACGTTTTCGCCACAGAATGAAGGCTTGCCAATGGATGCGAAACAATACGCCCAAGCCTAAAAATGGTTGCTTAATTAGTGCAGACAATAAATTGGTATTGGTTAAAGCCAGCTTGCGACCAACAATGGCCGTATGAATCAAACTCGATTTGTATGCCGTACTGTCGGCATCATCGTGATAGTCGATTTTTACGGATAGTCTGTTGAGCGATTCTTTGAAGTTGAATTGATAATGACCCTTGCGCTCACAAAACGGTGAGACATGCATCATTTTTTTGCTAGTTAAGACGGTATCCGACTCAATTACCTGATGATTTCTTGCGTGCAAAAGATAAAAGTGATGCTCGCCGAAGGTATTGTTTACTTCGGCCAAGATGGCTTTTAGTGCTCGCTGTTCATCATAGCAATACCACAGGCTAATTGGATTGAAGGCATAGCCGAACACACGCGGGAAACTTTGTAGCTCAATTTCCGTGATGTCAAGAATGGATTCAGAACCCAATTTTTGCTGTACCCATGTAATCAGATTGCTGCCATCACGCGGACCATAATCTTTGAAATAAATTGAAAGTGGTCGCCATTTATTTAGGCCTAGCATGAAACTTGTGAAGGGTACTTTGGCGCTATATGCTTCATTCAAATTAATTCTGAGCATAAACACGGGATAGACAAAACGATGCCAGACTGGCCTCAGTCGCAGGTGCATTACATTCGCTTTGATCAAAAGTGATTTCATATTAAGGTACCGTGGACCAGGAAGGCGCTGCATCAAAGTCGCGTAATACCCGCAATGCTGATTTCAGACCATCTTCGTGGAAGCCATAACCGGTCCAAGCACCTGCAAACCAGGTGCGCTGTTGCCCCTGTATGGCGGGCAATTCATTTTGTGTATCAATTGCATGTTGATCAAATATGGGGTGATCGTACTCAAAACGAGCTAATTGTTTTTCTGCTGCCGGTGGTTGAGGTGGATTGAGCGTCACCATGACGGGTGTTTGTATTTGTAAATCCTGTAATTGATTGAGTAAATAGCTGACGCAAACTCCTTGTAAGTCTGGGGTACTTTGTGATCCGGTACTGAGGTAATTCCACGCAGACCAAACTTTTCGATTGCGAGGCATTAAATTTTGATCAGTATGCAGGTAGGCTGTATTGGCCTGATAGCGTACTTGTGAAAGTAGGCGGCGCTCTTCCGCACTAGCATCCATTAACATGTGCAAGGTATCCGGTGCATGTGTAGCAAAGATGACCGCATCGAAGCTTTCATCGCCTTGCATGCTATTGATGATTACAGATTGATCTTTGCGTTTTACAGAATGAACAGGACAATTGAGCCTCACATCTTTGAGTGTCGCCGCAATTTTTCTGACATAGTTTCGCGCTCCACCTGAGACAGTGCGCCATTGAGGGCGGTCATTCACTTGCAATAGTGAGTGATTTATACAAAAGCGTAAGAAAGTGCTGGCGGGGAATTGCAAAATATCCTTAGGCGAACTCGACCAAATCGCGGCCGCCATTGGGACCAAATATTGATCGCGGAATGCTTGCTTATACTGATGCGCGTCGAGCAATGCACCTAAGCTGATTTTGCTACGTTCACTCTCCAGCAGGTTGTTCTCTGCATCGCGGTTAAAGCGAAGTATGTCTTTGAGCATAAGTAAAAAGCTTAAAGACACGATGTTTTTTCTTTGTGCAAATACAGTGTCTAAATTTGTGCCTGCCCACTCAAGGCGACCATGATCTAATGAAACGCCAAATGACATGTCTGTGGCGTAACTAGCCACATCCAGTTCCTTGAACAGTGCGATCAGATTTGGATAGGTTTTATGATTAAAGACCAGAAACCCAGTATCGACAGCCTGTTGTTTACCTTCGAGCTCAATATCAACGGTATTGGTGTGTCCACCCAGATAACTATTAGCTTCAAATAGGCTTACTTGATATTTTTTCTGCAAAAAATAGGCGCTCGCCAAGCCGGAGATACCCGATCCAATCACTGCAATTTTTTTGACTTGTTGCGTCATACCGTCTACTTTCTGAGGCGCTGATTTTGCGTCTATGCTTAATAAATCAACTGAATTAATTGTCCTTGTCGACCTTCAGTGTTAATATTAATACCGATCCGACAAAAACGCTACTAATTAGTAGATATTAATACTTATGAGTATCTTTAGCAAATTAAATTTTAAAGATCAGGCCTTCCGCCTGAGAGAAGACGCCATTCTTGACGCGACAACAAACGTGCTCGCTAGCAAGGGTTTCGACTTAATGACCATGGATGATGTGGCTAATTTAATTGGCATTTCCAAACCTAGCTTGTATAAACACTTTAAATCTAAGGAAGATTTGGTGGGGGCGGCGATGATCAGATTATTGGAAGGCGCAACGACGCAATTGGAGTCCTTTCCTGCGGATTATTCTGCTAAGGAAAAGCTCTCGGCCTTGCTAGAATGGGCTTTGAGAGTGCGTTTGGATGGTGGTTTGCCATTTTTGCCTTCAACCAGTAATGCGGTACGCGAGATGCTAATGCGGAATCTAAAATACGTCGGTAAGGTGATTAAACTGAATTCGCAATTGGAAAAGTTGGTGATTACTGCTCAGAAGGAGGGGGCCTTAAGCAATAAATTAAGTTCCGATGTGATTTTATTTAGCTATTACGCTCGCAGTTGTGATCCCGCCGTGGAGTATTTGCTGCGGTTTAGCAAGATGGACAAAGACATGATTGTGGAAAACATGTTACGTGTGTGTTTTCAGGGATTGGAAGACTAGTATCGAGCTAGGAGCGAGTCACATCAAATGCGGCTAGCCAATGCGTGAGTTCGGTTTTGGTCTGTGGCTTGGCATAAAAAAATCCTTGCGCATAATCACAACCAAATGACATTAAGAGATCAGCTTGTTCTTGCGTCTCAACACCTTCAGCAATCACATCTATTTTTAAACTTTGACTCAATTGCACGATCATCTTCGCAATACTCGCATCGTTATTGCTCATTTGATTTACAAAAGCGCGATCAATTTTTAATTTATCCACTTTGAGTTTTTGCAAATGACTTAAGGAGGAAAAGCCGGTACCAAAATCATCAATTGATACACGCACGCCCATGGCTTTTAGCTTGGAAATGCTGGTAATCAAGGCTTCTGGATCAGTCATTGCCATAGACTCTGTGATCTCCAGCTCCAGGCAATGGGGAGAGATTTCTGAATCGCTGACTGCACGTTCTACGCTTTGTAAAAAGAGCGGATGCGAGAACTGCGCTTGCGACACGTTGACGGCAATACGAAAATCCTTATTGCCGTGTTCACATAGCTGTTTCCATTCGAAACATGCACTGCGTAACACCCATTCGCCGATATTAACAATTAAACCCGAATATTCCGCAATAGGGATAAATTGGTCGGGCGGGATAAAAGTGCCTTCCTCCGTTTTCCATCGCAAAAGCGCTTCGGCACCCACCGTTTTTCCTGTTTGCATGTTAACTTGCGGTTGATAGACGATGAAGAGACGGTCCTTTTCGAATGCCGCACGTAGTGCATGCATCATCCTTACCCGTTCACGAATTTCTACGCCAAGGTCACGTGTGAAATAGGTATAGCCAGAGCGGTTGTGAATTTTTGCGCGTTTTAAAGCAATATTTGCGTCTTTTAATGCATCAGGAGCGGCCAGTTCGTAATCGGATAGTTTAATTAATCCCAGACTCACCGAAATTTGCAATTTTTGTCTGTCTACGGTGAATGGCTTGGAGAATATGCTCAAAATCATTTCTGGAGAAATCATTTCTTCATGGCCAAGCATGCCAAAAATATCATTGCCGATTCGTGCGATTTGGCAAGCATCGCCAAAATGGTCGACCAAGCGTCGACCTACTGCGCACAATAAGAAATCACCAAATTGATGGCCGAGTGCATCATTTGTTTCGGAAAAATGATCGATATCGACTAAGACCAACACGCTGTCGTATTTTTTGTGCGATTGTAGGCTAGCGCCCAGAGACTGCAACAATTGCAAACGATTTGATAGCCCTGTCAGAGGATCAAAGAATGCCAGGTTATGCATGCGCGAACTTAATGCCACGTTTTCAAGACAGACAGATGCGTTGCTACAAAACATATCAAGCAATCGCACCTGACTTGTGTTGTTATGCACGCCCCAGTCGAAATACATGGCCATGCTGACGCCATCGTGATTGCTGAAATACAAGACGGTCGCATCAGTCTGATAGATATGATTGCGTTCAAATAGGGATTTTTGCACCAAGACTTGTTGATGGCGCTCGGCAACTTGTACAAAGGGATGGTTATTCCAATCCAGATATCGTCCTTTGCTGGCGATGACGTGAGCACCATTGCTTAGGTCTTCTCCCGATATCGACAGGTCGCTCAGATTGATGGCGCAAATAAAGGCATCTACATCATGCGTTACTAAATCCATCACTTGTTCTATGATGGTTTCTGCAAATTCTTGAATATCACTCAATGCCATTAATCTGGCACTGGCTTTAATGATCGCTTCTAAGCCAGATTTATTGGCAGAAATCATGCAGATCTGTTCATAAGAACGGATGGCGGAAGTCACAGCGGTAAATAACTTTGCCTGCGTTAATTCTGTTTTACTCTTGTAATCATTAATCTCGTAATCACGAATTGCTTCCATTTCTGGCGCGTATCCGGCTTGTCCTGTTCTTAAGATGATGCGTACATCTTTCATTAACAGTGTGTGACGTATGTAGCTGACTAATTGCAAACCTGCATCGTCATCGTCCATGACGACATCTAACAAGATGACTGCGATGTCTTTGCTGTGTAGGAGTATGCGACGCGCTTCCGTAGTCGAGTAGGCATGGAAGTAGCGGAGTGGACGATTTTGAATTTTGAGACCATGTAATGCGAACATGGTGGCAGAGTGTACATCCGGATCATCATCGATGATCAAGATATTCCAAGTCAGCAAATTACCCTCATCGCTGGCGTCATTTTCTATCGTGTCGTCTTCGATAAAGAAAAGCGCATCATCGTGATTGGTATTGTCGTTCATTGCTACTTTGCATGTTGGTTATTTTTAATGTGGTAGATGAGCTAAATTTCGTCTATTTCCTTAATCAATCTTATCCCTCAGTGCTAAGCACTGTTAATTGGGGAGACGATTGAATGAGGGAATGCTCAAAAAACGCTCATTTATCAGCGCGCATTTCAACACTCATTTTCATCACTCATTTGCATCACTTAATTGTAAAGTTTATTTCCTCACATAAACTAATTTGATGAAAATAAAGGCGCTTAAAGCGCCTTTATGTTGTTTAATGTCAGCTAGAGAATTTCGCTGGCATGATCGGCAAGTCGAGATCGTTCTCCTCTTGCTAAAGTCACATGTCCGCTATGTGACCAGCCTTTGAACCTGTCCACTACATAAGTTAAGCCGCTGGAGCCTTCAGTTAAATACGGCGTGTCGATTTGAGCGATGTTACCCAGGCAAATAATTTTGGTACCAGGCCCAGCTCGGGTGACTAAAGTTTTGACTTGTTTCGGCGTGAGATTTTGGGCTTCATCAATAATTAAGAACTTATTCACGAAGGTGCGCCCACGCATGAAGTTGAGTGATTTAATTTTTATTTTGGAACGGATTAAATCTTGGGTCGCCGCACGCCCCCAATCCCCCGCATCATTGTCGGATTTGTTCAGTACTTCAAGGTTGTCGTCAAAAGCCCCCATCCAAGGCGACATTTTTTCCTCTTCTGTACCAGGCAGGAACCCAATATCTTCACCGACCGGCACGGTGACACGGGTAACAATGATTTCATTGTAAGTCTTGGTCTCTAAGACTTGTGCCAAGCCTGCTGCCAAGGCTAACAAGGTCTTGCCAGTACCGGCCTGACCTAACAAAGTTACGAAATCACATTCAGGATCCATCAATAGATTCAGCGCGAAATTCTGTTCACGATTACGTGAAGTGACGCCCCATACACTGTGTTTGGAGTGTCCATAATCACGTAAGGTTTGCAGCACTGCAGTTTTGCCGTTGATCTGCCGGACTTGCCCGTAAAATGAAGCTTCGCCGTTATTCGGCTCCATATACACAAACTGATTCACTAATAAACTAGGAATCAGCGGGCCGGTAATGCGATAAAAAGTGGTGCTGATGCCATTCCGGTTCTCTTGCCAGGTTTCTATACCTTTGCCGTGTTTACTCCAGAAGTCATTGGGCAATTGCACGATACCTGTGTAAAGTAAATCGGAATCTTCCAGTACATGATCGTTAAAGTAATCTTCCGCAGGTAAGCCCAAAGCGCGGGCTTTGATACGCATATTAATGTCTTTTGACACTAGAACGATAGGGCGGCCCGGAAATTCAGCCTCCAATGCGCGTACGACACCGAGAATCTGATTATCGGCTTTACCTTGTGGCAGGCCTTGAGGCAGGGTGCCGCCTTGCAATTTGGTTTGGAAGAATAAACGACCTCTGGCATCTTTATTGCCAAGCTTGGACAGCTCTATGCCTTTTTCAATATCGTCGTTCTGAATGTCGCCTACTAAGGCATCTAAGGAACGTGAAATCTGACGCGCATTGCGGGCGACTTCTGACATGCCTTTCTTGTGATCATCCAGTTCTTCCAAGGTGATCATAGGAAGATATACATCATGCTCTTCGAAACGGAATAAGGATGTCGGATCATGCATTAAGACATTGGTATCTAAAACAAAGAGTTTGGTAATCCCTTTCTTGTCTGCGGCCTTGCTGACGGGTGATTTTGCAGGATTGTGCTTTGATTTGTCCGCGACCACTGCTTTTTGTACCGTCTTTTCTAGCGTTGCTGCAACGACTCTCGCCACTTCTTTAGCAGGAGATGGGTTTGGTCTTGCAGTCGGTACCGGTACAGTCTTAGCGACCACATTTGCTTTAGACTTATTATTCGTTGCCGTTTTTAATTCAGATTCAGTGGTTTTTTTATGAGTCCCCTGACTTGCCTTTGGATAATCTTTAGGAGAAAGCAGGGCCGCTGGTTTAGTCGGCAATTTGGGTAAAGGCATTCGAACCTCTTAATAAAGTTGAATTACGAAGTAAAAAAAGACGGAAGTAAAATAACAAAAATAAAAGCCGCTTAAGAAGACCGGCTAGTCTTCTGAAACGGCTTTCGTTTGATTTTGATTGATATTGACGTGGTTTCAATTAGGTTCGGCTACTCACAAAATCTAATACAGCTTGAGCGTGGTCGGCGACCTTCACTCCACGCCATTCTTTCACTAATTTGCCAGACTCGTCAATAACAAACGTGCTGCGTTCTATGCCACGTACTTGTTTACCGTACATGTTTTTCATTTTCATCACATTAAACATCAGACAGAGTGTTTCATCTGGATCGGAAATGAGTTCAAACGGTAATTCCAATTTACTTTTGAACCCTTCATGTGAACGCAAGCTATCGCGGCTAATACCAAAAATCACAGCATTGTTTGCCAGCAACTGAGCATGAATATCGCGGAAGGCAATACTTTCTGTGGTGCAGCCCGGCGTATTATCTTTCGGATAAAAATAAAGAATAATTTTTTTGCCCGCATGAGCGCTTAACTGAAACTCTGTGGCACCCGTCATCGCTGCGGAAAACTGCGGAACCTCACAACCCAAAGCACTGATGGCTTCATTGTTGATGTTATTGTGGATGCTGAGATTTTCTGACACAAGGTTCTCCTAGAAAATGATTTGTGGAGAAATCTATACGGCTAGTCGCTTATTTGGCATCTAGTGCGAGTAATTCTCCTGAGCGTCCGGGGAGCTCAGCCCATGTCAATGGATGAACCGGTAATTCTTGTTCACGGATATTGGCAAAAAATTGCCCCATCGAGATACATAGATAACCTTGTTCGCTCCAGCCATTGAGCAATTCGATTAATATGGGGGCAAGTTTTTGGCCTTCAAGCTCTGCATGCATAGTAAATACATGATTTTTCGGTTCAGCCGTCAAACCTAAAATAACCGAGGCAATGTTGGACTCGGTGACCACCGTGCCATTAATTTCTACGCCCAGTAATTCATCCAAGGTTGGTAGGGTGGTTGGCAATTGTACGCAGTCAAATACCTGATCGCCATGGCTGAGACGATATGGTCCGGCTGCGGGGTTCGCTAGTGAGCCGTCTTCCTTTAGCATCGCCCGCGTATCGGATGAATACTGCATACCAAATTGGTCCAATTGTGCAAACGCATGGGGATTCATTTGCCATCCTGCAGCGCCATAGGTCTTAGGTGGCGCACCAAAAATTTCATTGTAACGTTCGTAGGCAGCCAGCATTTGCTTCTGCGTCCATGCTTCTCCACGTCGACGTACATTATCTTGCCAGACTACGTGATCCCAGCAGTGAATGCCGCACTCAAAACCAGCACGCTTAGTTGCCCGCATTTCTTCCACACATTCTTTGCCTATATCTGGTGCAGGCAAAAATACGCCATACATCAAAGTCTTAGGGCCGTAATGTTCTAGTACCGAAGTCCGTGAGACTTTTTTAAAAAAACCAGGTCGAAATGCACGGCGCAAAGCCCATCCCGTGTGATCCTTACCTAAGGAAAACAAGAATGTGGCATTGGCTTGATGTTGCTTGAGGATGCGCACCAAGTTTGGCACTCCCTCGCGGGTGCCTCGGTAGGTGTCCACATCAATCTTTAATACGATAGTGGGCATCAGTGACTTTTTTGTTTAAAGCAATATTCAGATACGGAAAGTGTCAGGACTCGCACAAGGTGTCAGTCCTGACAAAGGCGGACTCTTAGTCCATCAAAGCACGTGCTTGAGCTACTTGACTACGGTAAGCATCAAAAATATGACGCATAGAATCAGCCATCGTGGTGGTTGGTGCCCAGCCTAATTCCTCACAAGTATTAGTGATTTTTGGTACGCGGTTTTGTACGTCTTGATAACCACCACCGTAATAGGCGGAAGACGTGGTTTCAGTCAATTGCACTTTTTTCGCGGACTCTGCGTACTCTGGATATTCAGCGGCCAGTTCCAACATCATGTGCGCTAATTCACGGATAGAGTGATTGTTGGTAGGGTTTCCGATATTGTAAATTTTGCCCGAAGCGACGCCATCTTTATTCGCGATAATGCGTACCAAGGCATCGATACCGTCATCAATATAAGTAAAAGCGCGTTTTTGCGCGCCACCATCAACCAGAGAAATATTTTCACCTCGGACAATGTGACCGAAAAATTGTGTTACTACGCGTGAAGAACCTTCTTTCGGGGTGTGGATAGAATCTAAACCTGCACCGATCCAGTTAAACGGACGGAAGAGGGTGAAGTTCAAACCTTCCATGCCATAACCCCAGATGACGCGATCCATCAATTGCTTGGCACAGGAATAAATCCAACGTGGTTTATTGATAGGGCCACAAATCAATTCAGAATTTTCCGGATCAAATTCATCATCGTGGCACATGCCATACACTTCAGATGTAGATGGGAACACCAGATGTTTGCCGTATTTCGCTGCAGAACGCACGATAGGCAAATTCGCTTCGAAGTCGAGTTCGAACACGCGCAAAGGTTGTTTTACATAAGTCGATGGTGTTGCAATCGCGACCAAAGGCAAGATCACATCGCACTTCTTGACATGGTATTCAACCCATTCTTTATTGATGGTGATATCGCCTTCAAAGAAATGCATACGTGGATGTTTGAGCAAATCACCCAGACGTTCTGTTTGCATATCCATACCATAAACTTCCCAATCCGTCGTTTCGAGAATACGTTTGGAAAGGTGATGACCGATAAAACCATTCACGCCAAGGATGAGGACTTTTTTCATAGTAGTTTCTCTGAGAAATTATTTATAGTAGATTCGGATATAGGATTCGGCTAGCGTCACTCTAGACAAACGACCTTACTCTGAGTTGCAAAAGACTTGAGCCTTAAGGAAACAGGTGCGTCAATGCCGCTTTGTCCAGCGTTCTACCTTCGTGTTGCAAGGCTAAAATCTCAATTGCCTTGCCGTCACCACAGACGCCAAAAACGACATTATCCACTACAGATAGTCCTTGCGGCAAATTTGCAGGGAGTTTTGTGGTGGAATGATTAATTAGACGTGCTTTTTCTATAATGAATCGCAGGCCATTGATCTCGGTAAACGCGCCAGGGTAGGGCGGTGCTACCGCTCGATGCAGGTTATAGACTTCTTGTGCGGATTTGGTCCAGTCTATGTGGCCATCTTCAGGTTTTCGTCCACCAAAGTAACTTCCCTTGCTTAAATCATTCGGTATGCGTGGGGCATTTCCCGCGATTAGTGCTGGCAAGGCATTCCACAAAGTTTGCTCAGCCGCAACGGTTAATTTGCCAAATACTTCAAACGCCGTATCGTCGGGTAAGATCGGAACCGCTGTTTGCCCTATGATGGCACCAGCATCTGGTTTGACCGTCATTTCATGCAGTGTTGCGCCGGTTTCGGTTTCTCCATGCAGCACTGCCCAATTTACCGGAACACGACCACGGTACTTCGGCAATAAAGAACCGTGCAAGTTGTAGGCTCCGCGTAATGCCAGCGTTAAAATATCGTTGGACAACATATTGCGATAATAAAAGCTGAAGATGAAATCTGGCTGTAACGCAGCGATTTGCGCAATCACTTCTGGCGTATTCGGATTGTCCGGCGTAATGCGTGCAATGCCATGTTCTTCACAAAGCACTGCGACCGATTCAAACCAAATGGTCTCGGTCGGACTGTCTTCATGACTGACGACCAGTTTGATATCGATACCGCGTGCCAGCAAGGTTTTGATGCTGCGCACGCCAACGCTGTGATAGGCAAATACGACTGCAGACGGCTGAGCCGTATTGGAGGGTTCGCTCATCTTAAACTTGATCCCCAGATTTTTCTTCCAAGATCGTTTGCACCACAAAGCGCGGGCGGCCTTGTACTTGCTGGTAAATACGTCCAACATATTCACCCAGCAAACCGATACCAAACAAGATCACGCCCATCATGAAGAAGGCAATCGCAAACAAAGTGAACAAGCCTTCCGCTTCAGCACCGAGGAAAAAGCGACGAATTAAGAGCAATACGACCAAGCCGCCCGACAATCCCGACAAAACCATACCCATCATAGAAAACAACTGCAAAGGCATGATGGAAAAGCCAGTCATCAAGTCAAAATTCAAACGAATCAGACTATAGAACGAATACTTGGATTCGCCCGCAGTGCGTTCCTCGTGCTCCACGACAATTTCAGTCGGTTTGCGCGCAAAGGTGTAGGCTAGAGCCGGTACAAAAGTATTCACTTCAGAACATTGATTGATCAAATTAATCACATTGCGGCCGTAAGCACGCAACATATTGCCTTGATCAGTAATCTTTATACGGGTGATTTTTTCGCGAATGCGATTCATCGCCTTAGACAAATAGGTACGCCACGCCGCATCTTGACGTTTGCGACGAATAGAGCCTACGTAGTCATAACCCTCGCGCATTTTGTCGACTAAGGCGCCAATTTCCTCAGGAGGATTTTGCAAATCGGCATCGAGCGTCACCACGATGTCGCCGCGCGTTGCCTGAAAACCCGCTAAGATCGCCATATGTTGCCCGTAATTACCGTTAAATAACACTACGCGTGTTACATCAGGACGCAAACGATATTGATCAGCTAAGATTTCAGCAGAACGGTCACGACTACCATCGTTCACAAACACGATCTCGTAGGTGACACCACGTTCTGCGAGCTTATCTAAAGCGGGATATAGCCGGGCATACAGCTTGGCGAGACCAGCTTCTTCGTTATATACGGGAATGACAACGGAAAGTTCAGGATGCATAATGTTTTTCTGCCAAGAAATTATTGTAGGCAGGATTTTACCGCAGACACCACACGTTCGACATCATTTTCGGTCATTGTTGGGAAAAGTGGCAAGGTCACAATTTGCTTACCAACGCGTTCCGCAATCGGGAACATGCCATCCGTAAAGCCACGTTCACGATAGAGCGTGAACAAGTGAATCGCGCGATAGTGATATCCAAGTCCTACACCCAGATCCAGCATCTTTTGCATAAATTCGGCGCGATTGACGTGTTCGGGCAAGACAATATGGAACATATGCCAGTTTGAATTCGTAAAATCAGCGACCGGTAATTCAGCACCAGTTAGAGTTTCAAACTCGATACCGAAGCTCGAGAAATAATGAAGCGCGAGAGCTTTACGTTTGGCATTAAATTCCTCCAAACGTTTCATTTGTCCCAAGCCGATCACGGCAGAAATATCCGTCATATTGTATTTACCACCTAAGACATCGACATCGATGCCATCGAGTCCCGTGCGCGAAACACCTTGCAAGCGATATTTTTCAGCCAGTTTTGCTTCTTCTTCGTTGCTCAGCACCAGACAGCCACCCTCAGCCGTCATCACGTTCTTATTCACTTGAAAACTGAAAGAGACGAAATCGCCAAAAGCGCCTATGCGTTGACCTTTCCAGGTTGAACCTATGGCTTGCGCGGCATCTTCGACCACGCGTAAATTATGCTTCTTAGCAATCGCATACAACTGATCCATATCGCAAGGAAGACCGCACATATGCACTGGAATAATGCCTTTGGTACGCGGGGTAATCGCGGCCTCAACTTTATTTAAATCGATATTGTGAGTTTTCGGATCAATATCCACGAATACTGGTGTTGCACCGACTTCAATGATCACATTGGCGGTTGCAACCCAAGAATTCGGCGTGGTAATCACCTCATCGCCAGCACCTATACCTGCGATGCGTAAAGCGATCTCCATTGTGCAAGTACCGGAATTAAAAGTGCGTACCGGACGCCCCCCAAAATAAGATGAGAGTTGCGCTTCCAAGGCTTTTACATTGGGGCCACTCGTCAGCCAGCCTGAGCGCAATACCTCTGCGACCGCACTGATCGTTTCTTCGTCTATCGTTGGCTTAGTAAAAGGAAGAAAAGCTTGGTTGTTGCTCATAGTGTTCTTTCGTAAAACAAATAGTGTTAATCAGTGCGGACCTGAATGACAGCTAGAATTAAGGAATTGCGACGATAATCCGCTTAGGATCTTCTCCGATCAGCTTCATAGGAATAGCTTCATCTTGCATGGCTTTGTAAACCGTGGGGTTTAAAAACGCGACGGCCTTTTCGCCTTTGGCATGCATCTCGCGCCATTTTTTGAAAAAATTAGCACGTTTCGGTATCCACAATTCTGGCTGAATTCCAACCCCAAATTGCATTTCGTCGGGATGCTCTACCAGAATCGTGGTGCGGCGCAAGTAAAAGGGCAGAGATTGTTCGTAGCGACCCACCGCGAAAATTGGTGTGTCAGCTTTCAATTCAGCTTGAATGGCAGGCAGATGATAAACACCAGCACTATACTTACCCCATTGATCATGACCAATAAAAACTACCTGACCACCGAGGTAACCGCCTATCGCCATGGCAAGTACAGCGATATCTTTATTACGTTTTGCAAACACAACACCAACTAAGCCACCCACCAAGGCAATCGCGGCCGCGGCGTACGCCCAAGGAATCATCGCTTCGTAAAATGGTAATTCGTAAGCGCTCTTAGCAATGTCCGCGATCTTGGGAGTGAACACCAATGAGACCACACCAATTAAAGTCAACAGAATTGCATTGATGCGCAAACTCATTACGGATATTTTTTCTAATTCACAAGCAATTAAAATCGCTAAGGCCGGGAAGATAGGCAAAATATACGAAGGCAGTTTTGAACCTGAAATGCTAAAGAAAAAGAAAATAAAGACCGCCCAGATCACCAACATTTTCTTGGCTTGAAATTGACTTGGTTCTTTACGTATGGTGGCAAGTAAGCTTTGCAATAACAATCCTAGCCAAGGCACGATGCCAATGATCAGCAAAGGGAAGAAGTAATACCAAGCGCCCCCGCGTTTATGTACGGTGCTGGTGAAGCGTTGGAAATGTTCATGGATAAAGAAGAACTGTGGATGTTCAGGATTGGCTTGCCAAACTAAAATAAACCACGGCACAGTAATCGCAAAAAAAAGCAGCAAGCCTTTGCCCATATGCAAGCGCAGCCACAAACCAAGATCGCGCGTCCAAATAGTGTACAAAACCAATACTGCACCCGGCAAGACAAAGCCTATTAATCCTTTAGACATGGTCGCTAAGGCCATGCCGGCCCAGCATAACAACATACCGTTTCTTCGCTCTTTATCGCTGGCACCATCACGTTGTGCCAATAACAAACCGCATAAAGCCAGAGTCATCATGCCAGACAAGCCCATATCCAACGTATTGATATGTCCCATCGCCGCCCAGTAGAAGCTGGAGCCCAAAATTAAAGCAGTACTGATCGCCACACGACGACCATAGATTTTGAATGCCGTATAAGTGGATGCCCAGATGCCGATCAATCCACATAGTCCCGTCCACAAACGAGCCTGCCAGTCGCCCAAACCAAATAGGCTGAAGGTCAGTGCGTTCATCCAATTTTGTAGTGGTGGCTTTTCGAAGTACTTAATGCCGTTTAAACGCAGCGTAATCCAGTCGCCCGTCGCCACCATTTCACGCGCCATTTCTGCATAACGGCCTTCGTCGGTAGGAACCAGAGTACGAGCTCCTAGCATATAAAACCATACGACTAAAAAACCGATCAGCACCGTCCATAATGTACGCGGTGAATCGTAAACCGACTTCAAATAGGATGGACTCATACTTTCTCCAAAATCAGAGCAAGTGCAACTTTTCGGCCCTCGGCCATCAAGATATTGTAGGTGCGGCAGGCTGCCTGGTTGTCCATGCACTCCACGCCTTTGTGTTTGGCACTAAGCGCAGTGATCAATTTAGGGTGAATGAATTTTTGTTTTTTGCCCGTGCCTAAGATGACAACATCCGGTTCGGTAGCCGCAATTTGCTCAAAATTTGCAGCTGTCAAGGCTTCGAAACTCGCTACATCCCAGGCTACTGGTATCACTTCAGGCAAAACGATGAGACTGTGATCGTAGCGAATCGCATTAAATTCGACGCCAGCGTCGTCGTAGGCGGTAACAGTTTGATATTGTTGGGTATTGGTCGCGTGGAGCTTCATGAGTATCGTCGAGTTATAGGTATTTGTTCGGGCGTATGCCGTGCTTGCAAAGGCTGCGGCATTGTAACGTTTTTCATGGGATTGCTCAAAGATACCTAACTCATCTTCACTCGGTTCGATAAGGTCTTGGTTTGACTCATCTCAATTGCCTTCCTCGAAAAATAAGAATCATGAAATGTTTGTTTGCCATGTCTAATTGAGAGTTAAAGATGCTATGAACGCGTTGTCGTCATCTGCCAATGTTGTAAGTGCACATTGTGGAAGCACTTTATTGTGCCGAGATTGACATGTTCTTCAAAAATTAAGTTTATGATGAATCTATCTCTCGTCCCAAAAAACATCTGTCTTAAAGGATAAAACATGAATGTCGCGGTACAGATGTTGCAACAGTTGCGAACGAATTATTTAAATGAATTGCCGACTCGCCTAAATGATATCGAACTCGCCATCATGGCAATGGAAAAAACTGGCTTCATAGCAGAAAATTTTAATTCACTGTTTCGGTTGGTGCACAGTTTAAAAGGTAGTGGCGGTACCTATGGTATCTATGAAATTACTAATATTTGCCATCCGCTCGAAGATAATTTAAGCGAAATTCTCGAACATCCTGGTAAGTTGACAAAAGCTTTTATCGATATTGCTTTAGCCTACATCGACTTAGTAAGAGATGTCGTGGATGACTATAGTTTTAATGATGAATGTCGAATCGATATAGATAGGCGACTACAAGAATTGCGTCATAAAGCTTTTCCGACCATGCGTTCGGCATTAATTGTTGAGCGTTCTAATGTGATTGTTGTTTTGCTGCGAGACTGTTTAAAAGATCATCATGTTCGAGCAGAAGTTGTAAATGATGGTTATGTTGCTCTGGGGCGTGCTTTAACCGAGTCCTTTGATTTTGTGATTAGCAGCATGGAGGTTCATCATCTTAATGGTGCATCAATCATTGCTGCACTTGCTTTAACCAAAGGGAGTCACGCCCACACAAAAACAATTCTGCTCACTAGCAACAAAGCGAGTGTCCCCACGGTCGTCAAGCCTGATTTCACTGTGGTGAAAGATGCGCAATTGCATCGTAACATCAGCAAAATATTACAAATAGATACCCGTGTTAGTGCCTATTAATGTGATAAGAAGCGGGCATTTCTCAGGATGTTTTTTTACCTTCATTAGCTCATTTATTTGGGGGGAGCAAAAATTCTCTTGGATGAGTCCTAAAACGCCGTGCTATTGCAGTTAATAATTTTATGCGTTGGGTAAAATCCACACCACGCGCTCGTAAGGCAACCGACAATGCGAGATAAAAACTGACACCAAGGTTGACAATGCCTATGCCTAAAAAACCGAGTGCCGTGGTGACCACCATTTGCCAAGGGAGTTGAAAATCCAAAGCAAACAGGGAATAGCCCCACATGGCGGATGAAAGGGTAGTGTGACGTACGTCTAGTGGTAAGCCTAGCAATGCCCCAATGCCAGCTGCACCACCCAGTAAAAATCCCAAGAAAAAATTGCCAGCTAAGACGCCTAGATTATTGCGTATGTATTCGCTGACGCGTTCCCAACGCGCTTTGCCGAATAATTTTTGCGCCCATTGCAGACGGTTTAGGCGCTCAGGAATCCTGCTGTAGCTGCAAAGATTGTCGTAGTAGCCTGCGATCAAGCCCGCTAAAAAAAGGCAAACGCCTGCTACACCAGCAAAAATTAGCGTTCCAGCACTAAACAGATCTATATCATGCAATAAGTGCTTGGCCTTTTCAGGCGTGACGAAATGGGTGCCACTAAAATGTTGAACTAAGTAGGCGATTAACAATGCAACGGGAATAGCGAGTCCAATATTGCCTGCAATGGCGGCTAATTGTGTACGCAGAGTGCGGGCGATTAGGGTGACTAGAGGCTCCAAGTCTCGCTGTCGTTCACGCGTATTGCCTTGTATTTCGCCTATGGCTGCGGCAATGGCATTGGCTGTCATTGCCGGCTGTTTAGTCGCGACTGAGAAATGGAGTAGATGTATCAATACAAAACCCAGACCATAGTTGAGGCAATTAGCTAGTACTTCGGCGAGTGGTGCCAAGCCACGAGCGCCGATATTGATTTTAATTGCCGCCACCAAGGCAACGGCAAGGCCGCCACCAGCCGCTGCTTTTAGCATGGCGAAATAATCACTGCGCGTTTCTGTAATATAGTGTTCGCCGCTTCGACCTGCGTTTTCTGTCACGCGCAAGGCAACTAGCTCCGCGTTTTGGCGCCAAAATTGACGAATATTGTTTTGGCGGCATTCGGCAATTGCCAGCTCACACCACAAATCGGCAATTTGTGTACTGATTTCGGCTTCATCTTGACTGATGTAAGCGGCCAGTAATGCGGTTAGTCTATCCAGCCTATCCAAATGCTGCTGCAAGCGGCGCAGGCGGAAGGTCAAATAGAAACTGGCGCCTTGATGCTGTGCGCGGCGCCGTACACGGTCTATGGTAGCGCTGGCCTGATCGATCAAAACGTCAAGGTGGCGAGCATCAATGTGTTGCATATCTGAGTTATTGCCAGCACTGATGTGATTTTCAATTTCTCTGCTGAGTTGCAGTGCTTCTTCACAAACGCCCAGAAATGGTGATGCGTGATTCTCCAGGCTGGGATCTAGTCTTAGCATTTCTGGTTCTAAGCCCGCTGCGGCTATCCTATGGGCGACCACGCGTAAGGCCTCCAAAATGTCGGCGAGCAGCGGTTTGCTGGTGCTGACTATGGGAATTTCTGTCCGTTCTTGAGCGAAATTCAGAAGCTTGAGTAAAGTTATCCAGTCTTGCAAATCACTGCTTGCGAGCCAGGCTGCATCACTGACTTTGAGCATTTCGCGCAAGGCGTCTTTCAACTGATTGCTGTCGTCGACTTCCGGTAAGAGTTTGTGGGAAAGCCGACGTAGTGTTTCGGCGAAAACACCGGTTGCAGGATAGATTCCAGAAGTTGCTAAGAGTAATACAGCATGACGTTGAGCTAGAAGTTGCAGAATATGCGCGCGCAGCCCCTTCGTTAGTTCAGGTTCAGCTTGCAATAAAGTTATTAATGCAGGCAGTTGAGAAGCTGAGGTGGTAGATCTTGGTCGAATCGCGTCAAACAAGTGAATTAAATTCGGTAATGGGTCGAAGTTGCCGTCCTGGGGCGCTTGCAGTTGCAATAATGATGCTCTCAGCATGTAAGTGTCCTGGTTTGTGTGTTTGATGCGTATCGATGTAGCTAGGTGCATACAGTTTAACAAAAATGCAAATATCTGTGATGCATCGCGGCAGACATTCCCAAATTTGATTCATGCCTCGAATCTTGCCTCATTTATCAAAGGCGTAGTCGCTAGTGGGTAATGGTGTTAAACAATAACGTGAAAATTCTTATTTCCTGTGGAGAATTGTCAAAAATCGTTCATTTAATTGTGCTCAGAGAGAAAGAAACAAGACTTAATTAAATATTTCGCCAAAACACATTGATAAAATAGGGCGCTTTGGGCAGAATGGTTCATTCGGCAGTGCAGCATTTTTTAATTCCCTTTTTGAAAGCAGTCTCGTGCGCCCCATCCAAAAATCCCAAAAACTTGCAGACGTTTGTTATGACATCCGCGGCCCAGTCTTAGAGAAGGCCAAGCAGATGGAAGAAGAAGGTCAGAAAATCATCAAGTTGAATATCGGCAATCTGGCCGTGTTTAACTTTGGTCCACCGGATGAAATCGTCCAGGATATGATTTTGAACATGCAAGGTGCCGCGGGCTATACCGACTCTAAAGGCATGTTTGCACCGCGCAAAGCCATCATGCACTACACCCAGGAAAAGAAAATCCACGGTGTGACCATGGACGATATTTATATCGGTAATGGTGCATCTGAGTTAATCGTGATGGGTATGAATGCTTTGCTCAATCCCGGTGATGAAGTTTTGGTTCCTGCACCCGATTACCCTTTGTGGACTGCTGCCGTCAGCCTCTCAGGTGGCAAGCCCGTACATTACATTTGCGATGAAAGCGCAGATTGGATGCCGGATATCGAGGATATCAAGCGCAAAATTACGCCGAGTACCAAAGCGATCGTGGTCATCAATCCTAATAATCCGACTGGCGCTTTGTATCCGGTTGAGATCCTGCAAAAGATTGTCGATATCGCACGCGAGAAACAATTAATCGTCTTTGCCGACGAAATCTACGATAAGACTTTATACGATGAAGCGGAACATACGTCTATCGCGTCCTTGGCCGATGATGTTTTATTCCTGACCTTAAACGGCATCTCCAAAAATTATCGTTCGTGTGGCTATCGCGCAGGCTGGATGGTGATTTCTGGCGAAAAACGTCATGCCAAAGATTACATCGAAGGCTTGAACATGTTGGCTTCAATGCGCTTGTGTTCAAATGCGCCCGGACAATTCGCGATTCAGACCGCATTAGGTGGCTATCAAAGTATTAAAGATTTAGTCGGTCCAGGTGGTCGACTTTTGAAACAGCGCGATCTCGCATACAAATTATTAACCGCTATACCCGGGGTTACTTGCGTCAAGCCAAAAGCGGCACTGTATATGTTCCCCAAACTTGATCCGGCTATTTATCCAATAGAAGATGATCAGGCCTTCATCCAAGATCTCTTGGTTGAGCAACGTGTTTTATTAGTGCAGGGCACGGGTTTTAACTGGATCGCACCGGATCACTTCCGCGTCGTTTTCCTTCCTAATACGGATGATCTGGCTGATGCCATTGGCCGTATCGCGCGCTTCCTTGAAGGCTATCGCCGCCGTCATGGCACGGGCGAATTTGCACCCAAGCACGCAAATGAATAATCTATAATCAATCTTTTTTAAAATTTATTTAAATATATATGAAACCCATCAAAGTAGGCCTATTAGGATTAGGCACAGTCGGCTCCGGCACCTTCAATGTTCTCAAGCGCAATCAAGAAGAGATTATGCGCCGTGCAGGTCGTGCGATTGAAATTACGATGGTGGCAGTACGTAATGTAGAGCGCGCCCAAGCAATCGTGAAAGGCGAAGTTGAAATCGTCACTGACGGCAATCTGGTGGTCAATCATCCTGACATCGACATCGTAGTCGAATTGATCGGTGGAAATGACATTGCAAAAGACTTGGTACTAAAAGCCATTGCCAATGGCAAGCATGTGGTGACGGCGAATAAAGCTTTAATTGCTAAACACGGCAATGAGGTTTTTAAAGCCGCAGAAGACAAAGGTGTGATGGTGGCATTTGAAGCCGCAGTAGCTGGCGGTATTCCTATCATCAAAGCTTTGCGCGAAGGTTTGACCGCCAATCGCATTCAATGGATAGCAGGCATCATCAACGGCACCACGAATTTCATCTTGTCCGAAATGCGCGACAAGGGCTTGGACTTTGCTACGGTTTTAAAACAAGCCCAAGCGCTTGGGTATGCAGAAGCAGATCCCACTTTTGATATAGAAGGAATTGATGCCGCTCATAAATTGACCATCATGGCATCAATCGCATTCGGCATTCCGACTCAATTCGACAAAGCCTACATAGAAGGCATCACGAAATTAGAAGCGACCGATATTGAATATGCAGAACAACTCGGTTATCGCATCAAGCTCTTGGGCATTACTAAGCGTAGCGATGCAGGCATAGAGTTGCGCGTGCATCCAACCTTGATTCCAGAAAAACGTTTGATCGCAAACGTCGAAGGCGCAATGAATGCAGTCTTGGTACAAGGCGATGCCGTTGGTGCTACTTTGTATTACGGGAAAGGTGCTGGCTCAGAACCAACAGCTTCTTCTGTGATCGCAGACGTCGTCGATATCACGCGCTTGGCGACAGCCGATCCTGAACATCGCGTTCCTTATCTGGCCTTCCAGCCAAATGCTTTGAGCGATTTGAAGGTATTGCCAATTTCTGAAGTGTTCACCAGCTACTACTTACGTATGCGTGTAGAAGACAAGCCTGGCGTATTAGCTGACGTAACAAAGATACTCGCTGAGTTTTCGATTTCTATCGATGCGATGTTACAAAAAGAGCCAGCAGAAGGAGAATCACGTACGGACATCATCATGCTGACGCATCAGACCCAAGAAAAAAATGTGGATGCAGCGATAGCAAGGATAGAAGCATTGGCATCAGTGACGGGCAAAGTTACCAAGTTGCGTTTAGAAGAGTTGAGCTAAGTTAGTCTGGCTAAATCTGAATCAGAAAAAAGGAGGGAGGCAATTCGCTTCCCTTTTTTGTTAGCGGTAATGTCTGGTGCGTACTCGACCAAGATGGGGTCGGTAAACGACCCGCGCAAAGGGAAGCGGGGCAGGCTTTCGCGTCTTCCATCTGGATGCACGATCTCTGCACCACCGCTTACCATCAACATGATCGAGAAGGGCAAGATCGCGGGCAGAAGCATACTAGGCATTGAATTTGAACTACTTGATTGGTTCAGTCCTGACTGAGTGGTAACAGCGGATTTAATCTAAAACATGAATAAAATATTCTAATCTACGCTCGCCTTGTATCCATGTAGGCAGGCCGCATTTTGCTACAGCGACATTAATTATTTGTTCAAAGCCTTCCGGTACATCGTGGTAGATTTCCATCCAGGTGATGAGTCCATTGTTGCAAATTGGCCGTCTTTGCAATTGAACTCGGTGCCGAATTTTGCCCATCAGCTCAGCGCGTAAAAGTTCAACACTATGCACAATCTGCGTTGCGTGACCGAGTTCACTTTTGTAATAGATGTAGCAATCCATATTGATGAGCTATTCCGTCACATCCAGATACGCATAAGGCAAAGCTAAAAACTCCAGTATCGGCCCATTACTAGCGCCCAAGTGCACTTTGCCTTGTTCTTGATCCGCCAGTTTAATTTCTACCAAGCAGGCGAAACCGTGACCAAAATTGCGTTCTGCATTGACGATGATGCCGCAAGGCTGACTTGGATCGTTATCGGAAAAAATTTCCATCGCCACATCGACGCTATCAGCATTGACTAAGGCAATTGCCATGCGGCGCTTGAGTTTCCCCAGATACTGACTGCGTGCGACGATTTCTTGGCCTGGGTAGCAGCCTTTTCTAAAGTTGACACCGCCTATCAATTCGAAATTAATCATTTGCGGTACAAATTTTTCTTTGCTTTGTTCAACAACTTGCGGCAAACCTGCATGAATGTTACCTAAACGCCAGATGCTGGCATCGACTTTTTGCAAACTTTCATCAATCTGCGCAATAATTTCCGCCAATTTTTCATGGGTGACTATCCATTGATAGCGCGCAGCATTAAAGGCATCGTGGATACGGATTAGAGTGCCCGCATCGCTATTAGCTTTGTCGTTGACCCCGATCGGTAGTTGAGCAAATTGCGTCAATAAAAATGCTTCTGCTGCCTTACCGCTAAGCCCGAGTAACGCAAATTGTTCAGAGATGTCTTCCAGCTTTAACTTCGAGCGCATAATAAACATCTGTAATCGTTTTTGTAATGCTGGTTGCAAACTAGCGGAACTTTGCAAGACGATACTGCTGTCCATTTTCCAGTATAGAAAACTAGCGAGCATGCGTCCTTTTGCGGTGCAGTAGGCGGCATAGCGTGATTGCGTATCGTTGAGATGCTCAACATCATTGCTCAGTTGATTATGCAGAAAACTAGCAGCATCATCACCATTGGCTCGCATCAGGTTTTGATCTTGTATCAGACAGATATAACCGTTTTCTAATTGCGCCATAGTGAGTTGGCTGGCATCCTGTGTCTTTGAGGTATTGAAAAATTGCGTTGTTGTGCTCATGTTGTGCTCATTTTTTCCAGTTTTTGTGCCAATGCAGAATGCTTCCATTTACAATGGCAGCGATTTTTCGTGATTATCGCAGTAAATGGGGATCAGTGTTCACATGGCTTCTTTGAAAAAATTCTTGGTTTTTTGTACTTTGTTGAGCTTAGTGCTCGCGGCACTTGGTGCTTGGGCTTTTGTACGCTGGATGGACACGCCCTTAGATAGCGATAAAAGCATAGAATTCACGATCAAGTCTGGTAGTAATGTACGCAGTGCTGCGCGTCAGTTAGTCGATGCCGGGGTGCCAATACAGCCTTATTTTTTTGAGGCATTGGCGCGCGTCACGGGTAAGGCAGCTAGCTTAAAGGCGGGTTCGTTTGAATTGACACCACAAGAGACACCACAACAATTACTAAGAAAAATCGTTGAAGGTAAATTCAGCTTTAGTAATCTGAGGATTATCGAAGGGTGGAGCTTCAGACAGATGCGCAATGCAATCGACGCACACGCCTCAATTCGTCACGATACGACTGGGCTATCTGATCAGGAATTACTAAAAAAAATCGGTAGTAAATATCAACATCCAGAGGGTCTATTTTTTCCTGATACGTATTTGTTTGCAAAAAATAGCAGCGACGTTCAAGTGTTTCAACAAGCACATCAAGCCATGCTGGCAAAATTAGACGAAGCCTGGAATAAGCGCGCACAGAATTTGCCGTATAAAGATCCTTATCAGGCTTTAATCATGGCATCGATCATAGAAAAAGAAACAGGGCAGGCTAGCGAGCGCGGCATGATCGCATCGGTTTTTGTAAACCGGTTACGCTCCGGCATGTTATTGCAAACCGATCCGACCGTCATCTACGGCATGGGCGATCAATTTCAAGGCAATATTCGCAAACGCGATTTGACCACGGATACCCCTTACAATACCTACACACGTGCGGGCTTGCCGCCAACACCGATAGCTCTGCCGGGATTCGATGCCTTGAAAGCAGCGCTCAACCCCGAGCCTAGCAATGCTTATTACTTTGTGGCGCGTGGAAATGGCACCAGTCACTTTTCGGAAAATTTAAACGATCACAATAAAGCGGTTAATAAGTATCAGCGTTAAGTATTTTTATACCTATAAGAACGAGAAAAAAGCATGACGAATAAAGAGCATCACTCCGGACTATTTATTAGTTTTGAAGGCATAGATGGTGCGGGTAAATCGACCCATATCAGTTTTGTGCAAGCAGCATTAGCACAGCGAGGCATCCAAGTTATTAGCACCAGAGAGCCTGGCGGCACGCCATTGGGTGAAGCCTTACGCGCTTTGCTGTTAAAAGAAAAAATGCATTTGGAAACCGAAGCCTTATTGATGTTTGCATCGCGTCGTGAACATATCGCTCAAGTGATACAGCCTGCACTCGATGCGGGTACTTGGGTCATTTCAGATCGTTTTACTGATGCGACTTTTGCCTATCAAGGCGGAGGACGTAAATTGGATTTGAATAAGTTGAACGCTTTAGAGCAATGGGTGCATCCGCATTTGCAACCTGATTTAACCTTACTATTTGACGTACCGATCGAGGTCGCGCGTACCCGCTTAGATGCTACGCGTACATTGGATAAATTTGAACAAGAAAAAAGTGATTTCTTTAATGACACGCGCAACGAGTATTTGCGCCGTGCGGCAGAGTTTCCTCAACGTTTTAAAGTGATAGATTCAACCCGTAGCATAGAAGCGATACAGCAGGAATTATTAGGAATTATTGATGCGATGTGCGCCCATGCGACGAGCTAACAAACTTCCATTGATAAGTATGGAAATTAAACTATGAACCAAGCTTTATTCGATTGGCAGCACGATACCTGGTCGCAAATTATGTCCATGCGCGGCCGTATGCCGCACGCCTTTTTGTTATATGGCGCCGAGGGCATAGGGAAAGCGCAATTTGCTGAACATCTAGCCAAGTCGCTATTGTGTGAATCACCTGCGAGCGACGGTCACGCTTGTGCTAGGTGTTTATCTTGTAATTGGTTTGATCAGTACAGCCATCCCGATTATCGTCGCGTACGTCCCGGTTTATTGGATGAAGAAGAGGCGGCTGAATCCGAAGCAGGCGAGGGGGCTGAAGAGCCTGAAAAAAAATCCGCGAAAGCCAGCAAAGCGCCTTCCAAAGAAATCGTGATTGATCAGGTTCGCGCATTATCCAATTTCATGAATATTTCTACCCACAGACAGGGAACGCGCGTGGTTGTGATGTATCCGGCGGAGGCATTGAACACACCGGCAGCAAATGCTTTGCTGAAATCCTTGGAAGAGCCTAATCCGAATACTGTGTTTATTTTGGTTTCGCATAAAGTGGATAGACTTTTGGCAACGATATTATCTCGTTGCCATAAATTGCCTTTGACGATGCCGACCACAACACAAGCTCTAACGTGGTTAAGTGCGCAAGCGGTGAAAGACCCAGAAACCTGGTTAGCTCTGCAGGGTGGCGCACCACTTTTGGCCTTGGAAATGGCGCAATCGGACGACACTAAAGATCTGGAAGAGTTTTTGCGAGGATTAAGCAAGCCCGATATCGAAGTGAGTTTGAAGCTCGCTGATAAAATGCAAAAAATGGATATGCCAAGAACGGTGTCATGGTTGCAGCGTTGGTTGTATGATATTTTTTCTTTTAAGCAAAGCGGTAAAATCCGGTATTATCCCAAGTATCAATCAGATATCAGTCGACTCGCGGCACGTAGTAGCAACGATATCTTGATGAAATTGATCAAAAGCAGTCAAGACAGACAGGCCATCGCCACTCATCCTTTGTCTGGAAAGTTATTTTTAGAGGATATGCTGTTAGAATATTCTTCGAGTTTCAGCTAAGTGACTACTGAGCGTTTGCAGTGTATTGCGCCACATCGTTTCTTGGCTAGAACCATTCAATTAAAGCTTGTTACTGGAATTTGTTATGGCTGATTTACCACAAGATCCTGGTGTTCCCCTGAACATGCCGTCGCCGTCACGGCCATCGGTGTTGTCCTTGGCAATCAAAGAAAAGTCCGCTTTGTTTTCGGCCTATATGCCTTTTTTAAAAAATGGCGGCATTTTTGTACCGACCAATAAAGCGTATAAATTGGGTGAAGAAATTTACGTGATTTTGACTTTATTGGATGACCCGAGTAAATATCCTATTGCTGGCAAAGTCGCTTGGGTGACGCCGGCTGGTGCAGGTAATAATAAATCGCAAGGTATAGGCGTGCATTTTCCGAATGATGAAAGCGGTGTCCGGGTCAAGCTGAGGGTAGAAGAAGTATTGGGTGCCAGCATCCGGTCATCACGAGCGACGCATACGCTTTAATCACAACTCAATTATCAGAAAATAACTGCGTCTGATTGCCACTGATTCTAGTTTGGCCAGCGCAGTATTTTTTTGTACATCTTTTTTGCGCGATTTTTTTCTACCTTATTCTCTCACTTTTCATTATGTCGTCTTCTTCCTTATTCCCCACACCCGTATCAAACGCTCCACAATTTTCACATCGCATTGCGCGTTTGGACGACCTGGCTGCGATAGTCGCGATTTACAATTCCACTGTGGCTTCACGTATGGTCACTGCCGATACCGAGGAAATTTCGGTTGAATCACGTCTGAATTGGTTTCACGAACATACGCCCGAGAGGCGTCCATTGTGGGTGGTTGAAGGTGCCAAAGGCGACATCATAGGCTGGTTATCATTTTCCAATTTTTATGGCCGTCCAGCTTATTCTGGTACCGCGGAATTATCGATCTATCTGCATGAATCAAGCCGGCGTCAAGGTTTAGGTCGCTATTTCTTAGAACAAGCCATTGCCTTCGCACCACAAATCAAAGTACATACACTTTTGGGTTTTATTTTTGGTCACAACCTAGCTAGTATGAATTTGTTTGCTTCGTTTAATTTTGAGATTTGGGCGAACATGCCTAAGGTTGCGAATTTGGATGGTATCGAACGGGATTTGATTATTTTTGGTAAAAGGGTTGCTTAGCGATGATAGTGTCAAAGTATTTGTGGCTTGGCAATCATGCTTGTTTTGACCTTAGTTTATTTCGTTGACCTCAGGCAAGTCGAACGCCTATACTTCTTTATGGCTGGTTCTCAATTAATTTTTATTCCTCATTGATTCTTTCATGACTTCCTTATGCTTCGCTTCATAATGGCTGTTGATGACTTCGAAGTGTTGGGCTCATTTTTCTGCAATGGGTTTATCCATGCCAAACAATCTGCTGTAGAAAGGCAGTTGGTTCTATGAGACAGCGACCCAATATCGATAATACTGCGCGGCGAGATTGTTTGAGAGTCTTGACGACTGCAATATTTAGCGGTGCTTTAGGCAATGGCATTAATTGCGCGATTCATCAGCCCGTATTTGCGCAAACCTCCCGCAAAGAAAATTTAGCCGTACTGTACCCGGAAATCGGTGAACCATTTCGCGCCATCTTTGCCAAGATTTTGGAAGGGATAGACGATAAGTTACAGACGCGTACCTATAAGCTGGCGGTACCCGTCGACACAGATTTAAGCGCGATGGTGGCTGAATTGCGGCGTTCCGATCTGAAGGTGGTGATTGCCCTTGGTCGTGCTGGTATGCGTCTGGCTAGTGCCTTGGAACGCGGCGTGGATGTGGTCGCGGGTGGCATTATCAGTCCGACTGAAAACGAAGCGCGTGAAGCGAACATATTGTGTTTAGCACCCGATCCTTCCTTATTGATGCAACGTTTAAAAGCTTTGCTGCCGGCGGTAAAACGCGTTAACGTCGCCTATTCTGCACGGCATAGCGCATGGTTAATGCGTTTTGCACAGGACGCCGCCAAACAGTCTGGTCTTGATTTGCGGATGCAAGAAGTCAGTGATTTACGAGGTGCACTTCGTTACTATCAGGATTTTTTTACCCAGGCGACTTCACAGGATGCGCTTTGGCTGCTGCAAGATCCTCTTGCGGTTGATGATTCGAGCGTGTTACCTCTGGTGCTTCAGGAGAGTTGGAATAAAAACCTGCCGCTGTTTTCCAGTAATGTGGCGCATGTTCGACGTGGCGCTTTATTTTCGCTCTATCCTGACAATCTCGAACTGGGTCGTAGCCTGGCACGGTCTGCCTTGGCCAGACTGAATAGCAGTGCACCGTTAGCACGTGGTGCCTTACCTTTGCGTGATGTGCATGCGGCACTTAATACGCGTACCGCCAGTCATTTAGGCCTAGATTTAACGCCTCAATTCCAGAGCGGTTTTCAACTGCTACTACCAGAACGATGAATTGGCTACACCTCAACTATTGGCTTGCGCGATTGCGCCATGCCACCTTTCGACGGCAGTTGATTATTGCGGTGGCTATTGGTGTATTTAGCGTAGGATCAGTTACCGCTTTGCTTTCATCTTGGCAGGGCAGTCTGCAGGTCCGTGAAACCTTGGTGCAGCAAGGCTTAAGTTTAGCCAATAGCGTGGCGCAGCAAAGTCAATTAGCCTTGTTAACAGAGAGTGCAGATAATGCCCGCGAGCCGATTCAACGTGCTATGTCATTTACGGATGTATTACAGGTTGAATTGCTGTATGCCGATGGCCGCAGTTTAATAAGTCAGGGGACGGTGGCAGAAATGAGTGCCGGCCAACCTAAGACAAAAATTGCGGGTTCTTATCTTGAAACAGAAACTAATCTGGCCTGGCGCTTTGTAGCACCTGTGTACACCAAACCAGCTGAGGCTTCGCCATTCGAGGCGGCTATCGCCACGCCTGAATTACTCGGTTATGTGCGCGTCACCCAGGGTAAAGCTGCTTTATCAAAATTAGTGAATAGATTAGCCTTCATTAATTTCGGTGTCGGCCTGATACTTTCCTGTCTGTTGTTATGGTTGTTACGTTTGCTGGCCCATAGACTCAGTCAACCGCTAGGCGAGCTGTCTAAGGTGATGACACAAGCCGGTCAAGGACAAATGGGCTTACGGGCGATACCGGATGGGCCTAGTGACATTGCCAGCATGGCGCAAGTATTTAATAGCATGATGCAGAGCCTCGAGCAACGCGAGCAAGAATTGCAAGAAACTAATGCCGAGTTGGCCAACCATGCTGCCACATTAGAAGAGAAAGTAGCGCAACGCACGGCCTCGCTCAGCAGCAGTAATGCGGAGTTGCAACAAGCACTGCATACGCTGCGCGAAGCGAAAAGACAATTGATTGAATCCGATAAGCTTGCTTCCTTAGGACGCTTGGTTGCCGGTGTCGCGCATGAATTAAATACGCCATTGGGTAACGCCTTGATGGCGGCATCAACGATGGAAGATATTATGCAAACAATTGCTCAGGCTATGGCTACCGGTGGTTTGCGCAAGTCTGAGTTCGAACGAGTTATCGCACAAAGTATAGAAGGCAGCGCAATGGTCACACAGAATGTGCAGCGTGCCGCAGAAATTATCAAGGGATTCAAACAGCTCGCGGTGGATCAAACCACGGAGATGCGTCGCGTCTTTGAACTTGATAGTGTTATTTCCGAAATTCTGTTTGCTTCGCAACCTATGTTTAAGCACAAGCCTTTTCAGATAGAAACGCGACTAGCGCCAGATTTGAAAATAGACAGTTACCCCGGTCCACTCGGACAGGTCATCAGTAATCTGATACAAAATGCGCTAGTGCATGGTTTTGCGGGACGCGATCAGGGTTGTTTGAGTATAGAAAGCCGACTTCATGATCAAGACTATGTACAGATCATTTGTAGCGATGACGGTGTTGGTATGAGCGAGGCCGTACGTTTGCGTATCTTTGAAGCCTTTTTTACCACGAAATTTGGACAGGGTGGTTCAGGCCTAGGTATGCAAATTGTTTACAACTTGGTGACTGGATTATTGGGCGGAGAAATCAATGTTGAGAGTGTGCCCGATAAAGGAACGCGTATCACGATTACCTTGCCCTGTGCCGCGCCGCATAATGTCTTGTCAGAATGAACGCAGCGGTATCGATGAATAAAATTTGCGTGTGTCGCGGAAGTAGGTAAAACCCACTGGTGATGAATTTCATTTACCGAAACCCAAGCACAACTTGTAGGCGAAAGCGTTTAACTCTATGATTCTTGTCAGCACTCTTGTAAGCGCTATTGTAAGCATTTGGGCTGCGTTTAGTTGGTTTGCTCACGTTTTGGTTTGTCCACATTCTCGATATCGTTCACACAACCCGCATTTAATTACTTGCAAGGTCTATTTATGAGTAAAGCAAACTTCAACAATGTGGACTTTAATGCGCTGCGCCTGAAAAAAAGTTTCATTGCGATGTTGGCGTTGCCTTTGCTACCTTGTCTGGCGCAAGCTCAGTCTGTCAGTCCTAATGCGCAATCAGGTGAAGATCTTGCTTTGGTTTTTGGAGATCGTGCCAGCATCAGTGTCGCCACGGGGAATTCTCAATTGCTGCGTCGCGCGCCTGCTGTGGCTACGGTCATTACGGCCGAAGATATCGCAGCCATGGGACTCACCGACTTGAACGAAGCACTGGAAACCGTGACTGGTATCCACGTTAACCGTATCGCACCGACCTATGCGACCAGCTATGCGATACGCGGCATTGGTGGCAATGGCGTGATTAATCCGCAAGTGCTGGTATTGCAAAACGGCATACCGATGACGGATGTCTACAATGGTGATAAGGGGAATAACTGGGTAAGCATGCCGCTCACCAACGTCTCGCGTATTGAAATTATCCGCGGACCAGGTTCTGCTTTGTATGGCGCAGATGCATTTGCTGGCGTGATCAATATCATCACCAAATCGGCCGCCGAAATACCGGGCACCACTCTGGGTGGACGTGTTGCTTCTTTTCGCACTGCTGATGCCTGGATACAGCACGGTGGTAAATTGTCTGATCTTACGGTTGCTGCGTATCTGCAAGTAGGGCGTACGGATGGTCAGCGCAGTATCATTGATCAAGATGCGCAGACCTTGAATGATAAACGCTTTGGTACCAAAGTCAGTCTTGCGCCAGGCCCAGTCAATACTGAATACAAAGCTTTAGACGCTCAATTAGATCTTTCGTCTAGCAATTGGCGTTGGCGTAGCAGCTACAAAATCCGTAACGATATTGGTTTTGGTCCTGGCGTTAATAGTGCACTTGATCCCACTCACCATAGTGATAGCAGCCGTTTTACCAGCGACTTAAGTTGGAACTCATCGCAGTTGATTAACGACTGGAACTTCGGTGCAGTGCTCAGTTTCTTGCGTCTCGCTGAGCAAACACCACAAGGGATCGCATTATTTCCGCCAGGTACTCGCATTGGCCCCAGTTATTTTCCTGACGGGATGATAGGCGGTCCGGGAAGATGGCAACGTACGGTGCGACTCTCTGGTTTTGCGGCCTATAACGGCTGGCTTGGTCATGCTATACGTATAGGTGCAGGTCATGATGATTTGAATTTATATCACACTACAACCTTTAAGAATTTTTTACTCAGTCCCACTGGTTTACCCATACCGACGGGAGCGGTACAAGACTACAATGCGATACAACCGCATATCTTGCCGCACCGCCGACGCATCAATTATGTATACCTACAAGATGAGTGGCAAATATTACCGGACTGGGTAATGACCGCTGGTGTCAGGCATGATCGCTATGATGATTTTGGCGGCACTACCAATCCGCGCCTAGCTTTGGTTTGGGATGCTAGTGTTGATGTGACAGCGAAATTTCTGACAGGCCGTGCATTCCGTGCGCCCTCTTTTAATGAGCAATACGGTATTAATCCTGTCAATAGTGGTAACCCTTCACTGCAACCAGAAACCATCAGCACCCATGAACTAGTCTTGAACTGGCAAGCTAATTATAAGTTAGGCGTCAACCTGAATTTATTCGACTACCGCATGGCCTCGATTATCCGTAGCGTGGCAAATCCCGCACCAGCGCCCGGTGCAAGTTACCGAAATGTGGGGCAAGTCAATGGACACGGTGCAGAACTTGAACTTAATTGGGAATTCAGTGACAAGCTGCGTGGCAGCTTTCAACATGCCTGGCAAAAAGCGCGAGATCCACAGAATGGCAGTGACCCCAGCCTTGCTCCTCGCCACCATACCTTTGCTAAACTGAGTTGGCAAATGGCACCGGGTATTCTACTTAGCCCACAAGTCAATCGCGTCGCAGGACGACTACGTTCTGCTGGCGACACACGCCCACCTGTTCCTGATTACACCACGCTTGATTTGGCACTGAGTAGCAAGTTTGGCGGCTGGGAATTGTCTCTCAATGCACGCAATCTGCTAAACGCCGATGTGCGTGAACCTAGTCTGGCACCGGGGCTGGCAATTCCTCATGATTTTCCTATGGCACCAAGGTCAATCGGCTTGCAGTTGATCCATAAATTGTGAGCGTAATTCTGTTTTATTTTGTAAAAACTGGCATAAATAAAGCAATTGGGTATTCGATTATTATCGAATACCCAATTATTGACTATGATTTCGAGTCTAAGTGCATAAACAGAGTAAAATTCGGCCTTATATGATTTTTTTGATCTTGGAAATGGCTGTACCTCTCGTCCAGATCTCTCTTTTTAGGAATCCCCACTATGCTGAGCTATCGCCATGGTTTTCACGCTGGCAATCATGCTGACGTTCTCAAACACTTTGTTTTAATCGAATTACTGAATTATCTCGGCCAGAAAGATACTGCTTACACTTACGTCGATACCCATTCCGGCGCCGGATTGTATTCTCTGGATACCGGCTATGCGATGAAAAATGCCGAGTATGAAACCGGTATCGCCCCTTTGTGGGATAGAGATGATGTTCCTGCTGCTTTACAGGTCTATCTGGACTTGGTCAAAGCCATGAATCCTAGCGGAAAGATGCGTTATTATCCAGGTTCGCCTTACTGCGCGAATGAAGTGATGCGCTCGCAAGACCGTTTGCGTTTGTTTGAATTGCATCCTAGCGAAATCAAAATCCTCAGCGAAAATTTCCGCAAATTAGAAGCCCACAAAGCCGAGCAGGGCGAGCGTCAAACGGTGCGCGGCAAACGGATTATGATTAACGCAGGTGACGGTTTCGAAGGTTTGAAAGCCATCCTGCCACCGCCATCGCGTCGTGGCTTAGTCTTGATTGATCCACCGTATGAAGTCAAAGACGATTATCGTCGCGTGAAGGTTTGTCTGGAAGACGCTTTAGTACGCTTTCCAACGGGTACTTATGCAGTCTGGTATCCGGTCTTATCACGTATAGAATCCAAACAATTGCCTGAGCGCCTAAAACGTATTCCGGCGAATGGTTGGTTGAATGTAACTTTGAGCATCAGTGGTCCGACACCTGACGGTTTTGGTTTGCATAGCAGCGGTATGTTCATCATCAATCCACCGTGGACGCTGGAAGCGACTTTGCGTGAAGTGATGCCTTACCTGGTGCGTGTCTTGGGTAAAGATGTCAGTGCGAAGTTTGAAATTGAATCGGGTGAAACTGAAACAGTTCGTATGAAAGGTCCGGTACGAGCAAATGTGGATCGCAGCATTCAAGGTCAGGGACGCTCTGCGATTGCAGGCGGTGCTCGCCCGCAAGTTGGTAGTTTACGGACAAAAGCGGCTCTTAGTACAAGCCGAGGCACAGGTTCTAATGCAGCTACGGGTGCCAAAGTAAACCGTGAAGTGAATCATGATAAAGGTCAGGGAAAACGTATCGCACGCCCTGCGAATCTATCGAAGACGCGTTCACGTTAATTCTGTACAAAACGGCGCTTGTCCTTAGTTACGCTAAGCCAGCGCCAAACTTGTTGATATTTCTCATGGAGAGCCTTATGCAAAAAATCTTTTTCGCATTCGTGTTGAGCCTGGCAGCAAGCACTCATATTGCGCATGCCGATACGCTGAAAATCGCGGTCATCGATCCCATGTCCGGGCCATTTGCGCCCATAGGTCACAATAGCTTTAATTCTTTTAGTTATCTCGCAGAGCGCGCGAATGCCGAAAAATGGGCGGGTGAACATAAGCTCGTGTTCGACGCTTTTGACAATAAAGCTGGCGTGCAAGAAAGCTTAAGCCTATTGCAAACAGTGATCGATAAGGGCTATCGTTATGTTGCTCAAGGCACGGGGTCGGCGGTTGGATTGGCTTTGATCGACGCCATCAATAAACATAATCAACGCAATCCGGGCAAAGAAATCATCTATCTGAACCACGGCTCTATAGATCCGGATATGACCAATAGCAAATGTAGCTTTTGGCATTTCCGTTTTGATGCAAATTCCGACATGAAAATGGAAGCGCTCAGCAGCTTTATGGCGGCGGACAAAAACATCAAAAAAGTCTATCTGATAGGCCAAAATTATTCGCACGGCCAACAAGTCGCGCGTGCCGCGAAGGCTTATTTAGCGCGTAAGCGACCTGATATACAAATCGTCGGTGACGACTTACATCCACTCGCGACGGTGAAAGATTTCGCGCCTTACATCAGTAAGATGAAAGCCTCAGGTGCCGACTCTGTTATCACTGGCAACTGGGGTACCGACCTGGCGCTATTGATTAAAGCGGCGAAAGAAGCAGGTTTGAGTGCTAATTTCTATACCTACTACGCCAGCTCGACAGGTGTGCCAACCGCAATGGGTTCTGCAGGTATCGATAAAGTAAAACTGATAGGCTACTGGCACCCAAATAATGCCTCAACCTTGGGGGCGCAATTGACTAAGGGTTTCAAAGAAAAATACAAAGATGATCTGTCTTCTGTCTCAACGTATTCCCTGATTGCCAGCCTGAGTAAAGCCGTCAAAAAAGCGGGCACGATAGATCCTGTCAAAGTTGCTTTTGCGCTAGAAGACATACAAATCGATTTCTTTGGCAATCCCGCCACCATGCGTAAGAGCGACCATCAAATTCAACAAACTTTGTATCTGTCTAATTGGGTCAAATTGAATGGTAAAGATGTTAAGTTCGATCAGGAAAATACCGGCATGGGTTGGCAAACTTTACAAAAAATCGATGCCTTTGTGGCTGCGCAACCGACCTCCTGCCAGATGAAGCGGCCTTGATGTTGTTTAGGATGTCGGTCCGAACAGCCCATCTTTTGTATGCCGCTGATTCTATATAGACGCAAATACCTTGTTTGCCCCTCGTTCAGTGAGACTAGGGGCACTGGCAGTAAGTTAAGACTGAAAAGCCTTCGAGGTCTAGACGCTGAGGTGTTGAAAAAAGCAAAAGGAGAGAACGCAAGGGAGTATCAAGCTTTTCTCCGCGCTCCTCAGCGCCACCGCGCCTCGGCGTTGAGGGCTTTGATTTTCTATCCTTAACTTAGTTGTTGAACTAGCCTGAAAGTTCGAATCTTTGGAATTTTTCCTCATCAACTTATTCAACGGCCTGAGTTACGGCCTCTTGCTCTTCATGCTTTCAGCGGGACTGACGCTGATTTTTAGCATGATGGGTGTTCTCAATTTTGCGCACGCCAGTTTTTATATGCTGGGTGCCTACCTAGGTTATACCTTCAGTGGCTTATGGGGATTTTGGAGCGGCTTACTGCTAGCGCCTGTGATCACCGGTTTGCTGGGTGTAGTCGTTGAGCGTTTTGCGCTCAGACGATTGCATGCACAAGGTCAACTCGCTGAGCTTCTTTTTACTTTTGGCCTTTCTTATTTGATTGTCGAATTAGTGCAATTAATTTGGGGGCGACTGACAGTTCCCTATGCGATTCCTGAAAGTCTGCAAGGCGCACTATTCTCCATCTCTAGCAGTACCTTTTCAGTTTATCGCGCATTTATGGCACTCGTCGCCTTGATAATGCTGGCTATCATTTACATGCTGATTACGCGTACCCGTATTGGTTTGGTGATACAAGCGGCGCTAACACAGCCGACCATGGTGGAAGCATTAGGCCACAACGTGCCGCGCATTTTTATGTGGGTGTTTGGCACTGGGTGTGCATTGGCTGGTTTGGCGGGGGCGGTGGGCGGTAACGCCTTTGTCACCGAGCCTGGTATGGCTGCCAGTGTAGGCAGTATTATTTTTGTGGTCGTGGTGTTGGGTGGCATGGGATCTTTAGTTGGCGCGTTTTGGGCCTCCTTATTGATCGCCTGTGTCCAGACCTTTGCGGTCACCTTGGATGTTTCATTACTCAAACTCATTCAGGGCTTTGGTGGTGATATTCAAACCGACCATTTTGCTTACACTCTATTGTCTTTAAATATCTCGCAGATTGCACCTATCCTACCTTTTTTGACCTTGATCTTAATGCTGTTGTGGCGACCACAAGGCTTGATGGGGGCGCGCCATGCCTAGTAATTCTCGGTTGCGTTTTCAGCCAGGCATTCGGTCATTCCTAGCTATGTTGGGTATCGCGTCGCTGACTGTCTTCATCTTATTTTTACCTGCTTTTTTTTCTTCCGGTAAGGCTTTAAGTTTCCTATCTCAAGTTTGCATTGCCTCTGTTTTTGCGCTGTCTTTTAATATGTTGTTAGGACAGACCGGCATGCTATCTTTTGGGCATGCGGTTTATTCTGGCTTGGGTGGATTTGTCGCGATTCATGCCATGAATAAAATCAGCGACGGCGGATTACATATGCCACTAAGTTTGATTCCACTCATAGGTGGTTTGGCGGGTGCATTATTCGGTAGCATTTTTGGATGGATTTCAAGTAAGAAATCAGGTATCACTTTCTCTATGATTAGTTTGGGTATAGGGGAATTAGTGTTTGCCAGTGCCTTGATGTTTCCTGGTTTTTTTGGTGGGGAAGGTGGTATTAGCGCGAATCGTGTTTCGGGTGAGCCTGTCTTTGGCATCACGTTCGGGCCGCAAATTGAAGTCAGTTATTTGATTATTTTGTGGACTATCATCGCAACGCTGGCCATGTACTTCATAAAGCACACACCTCTAGGCAAATTGGCGCAAGCCGTGCGAGATAATCCTGAACGCGTTGCTTTTATAGGCTTTGATCCACGTTGGATTCGCTTCTTAATCTTGGTCTTGTCGAGTTTTTTTGCCGGCATCGCCGGGGCTTTATCGGCTATTAATTTTGAGATTGCGAGCGCAGAAAATGTAAGCGCCGTGCGTTCTGGTACGGTACTCTTATTTACCTATATCGGTGGTATCAGTTTTTTCTTAGGGCCAGTTGCTGGTGCTGTGCTTGGCGTATTCATGTCGGTATACTTATCTGAATTGACACCCGCCTGGCAGCTCTATATGGGGATTTTGTTTATCTTGATTGTGATGAAAGCGCCGCAAGGTTTGACCGGCTTGGTAAGAGATTTTTTCAAGGCGTTTCAGCGTGCGCGTATGCAAGCTACATTGAGGCAATTTTCTTTGCGTTGTGGTGTAAACATTACCCTTGCTGGCCTGTTTGCTTTCGGGATGATTCTAATTATAGAGATGTTATATCGTCTGCGTTTTCAATCAGGCGATGAACAAATATTGCGCATGATAGGTGTGGAGTTGAATCCACATCATCTGCTTGCTTGGAATATTGCAGCGCTCATGATGGGTACGAGTATTGCTGCTAACGCAGTGCTAAAGGCGAAACAGCGAGGTCGCTTATGAGCGTGCTGAGTTTGCAGCAAGTACGGCTGGACATTGGCAGCGCTAAGATACTTCGTGGTGTCGATTTGGAATTGCGGGCAGGTGAGCGATTAGCTTTGATAGGTCCAAATGGCGCAGGGAAGTCTAGCTTATTCAATTTAATTTCAGGTCGAAATTCGAACAATGCAACAATTAGTGGCCAGATATTTTTGAATGATAAAAAAATTTCAGACTTGCCACCCCACCAGATAGCGCGACTAGGTTTGGCGCGCAGTTTTCAAGTTAGTAATGTATTTACCCACCTCAGCGTAATAGATAATCTCAGTTGCGCTGTCATGTGGCGACTGGGTTTTCGTTATACATTTTGGCGTCGATTTTCGCAGCAAAAGCAGATTCATGAGCAAGCCTTGCAATTATTGGATGCCATAGGATTAACGGCTCAAGGCGATCACATTGCTGGTGAACTAAGTTATGCAGAACAACGCACTTTAGAAATCGGTATGACAGTTGTCAGTGGTGCGCATTGCCTCTTATTGGATGAGCCCACCGCGGGCATGAGCCGCTCAGAAACAGAGAAAACCATAGCGCTGATTCGTCAGTTGAGCACAGGAAAAAGCCTGCTGATGGTTGAGCATGATATGCAAGTCGTATTTGAATTGGCCGACAGGATAGCTGTGATGGTACATGGTGAAATCATCGCTTGCGATACGCCAGAAAAAATCCGTCGTCACGCCAAAGTGCAAGAAGCGTATTTGGGTCATTTGGAGTGCACCGTATGAGTGCCTTGCTAAGCGTAAAAAATTTACATGCTTACTACGATAAGAGCCATATTTTGCATGGTCTGAACTTTGAAATTCGGCCTGGTGAAATTTTGGCGCTCTTAGGTAGAAATGGCGTTGGGCGTTCAACGACCTTGAAAGCGATTATGGGCATGGTCAGTGCCGAGGGTAATATTCGTTTTCGTGGACAAGAGATACTCGGCATGCCTAGTTTTAAAATTGCACAATTTGGCATAGGCTACGTACCGGAAAATCGCGATATTTTCGCTGAACTCAGCGTAGAGCAGAATCTGCGTTTAGGACAAAAGCCTGGAATCACAGATCAAGCACCTTGGGATTTAGATGAGATGTATGAGCTATTTCCCATCTTGAACGAGCGCAGGCATACCAAAGCAGGCGTATTGTCGGGCGGTGAGCAACAAATGTTGAGTCTGTCGCGCGGTTTGTTAGGTAATCCTGATTTATTATTGATCGATGAACCAACCGAAGGCTTAGCGCCTAAAGTCATAGAACTGTTACGCGACTTTTTTATTAAGATCAAACAACGAGGCATTGCTATTTTGTTGGTTGAACAAAAGCTCAATTTAGCCCTAGAAGTGGCGGATCGTTTTTTGATTATGGGACACGGGCAGGCGGTATTTGAAGGTGATCAACAGGCATTGCTGGCGAATGACTCGATACGACGAGAGTGGTTGGAAGTTTGAGAAAATAGTAAATTCGTTAAGCTATCGATGACATTAGAAACATAAAAATATAGAGACAAATATAGAGACAAAATATGAGCGCATCTATGCAAATTAATGGCGGCTTAGCCATCATCACGATTAATAATCCACCAGTGAACGGCCTTGGTCACGCGACCCGATCTGCCATCGCAGAATGTCTGAAAAATGCCGAAACCAATTCAGAAGTGAAGGCTATTTTACTCACTGGTAGCGGCAAAGCATTTTCGGGTGGTGCAGACATCAAAGAGTTCGGTACAGAAAAAACTTTTGCTCAACCTTCATTGCCGGTGTTGATTGAGCAAATGGATGCGTACACCAAACCCATCGTGGCTGTTATCAACGCTGTCTGTATGGGCGGCGGATTGGAGTTGGCCTTAGCTTGCCATTATCGTGTTGCGAGTAGTGGCGCGCAGATCGCTTTACCTGAAGTGAAGTTAGGGCTATTGCCCGGTGCAGGTGGCACCCAACGTTTGCCGCGCTTATTAGATATGGAGACTTGCGCCAGTATGATCACGACTGGGCAGATGATGTTGTCTGATACATTGGCCCAGCGCGGCATGTTTGATCTGTATGAGAGTGATCCACAAAAACTAATCACTAGCGCGGAGGTCTTTGCATATAGTATTGCAGAGGTGCGACCAATTCCACGCGTGCGTGACAAGTCTGCAAATGCGCCAGTCAACCCTGATTTTTTTTCGGTAAGCCGTAGCGCGCTAAAGAAAAAAATTCCTGCGCCATTTGGCTGTCTCGATGCATTGGAAGCCTGCCTCACACAATCCTTTGATGAAGGCATTAAGACCGAACGTGCGATTTTCCAGAAGCTATTGCAAAGCCCGGAGTCACTGGCCTTGCGTCATATTTTTATGGCCGAACGCGCAGCTGGAAAGATCGCTGGTGTGGATGCCAATACGCCTTTGCGTGATATTAAGACCGTGGCAGTGATCGGTGCCGGAACGATGGGGGCGGGTATTGCCATGAATTTCGCTAATGTTGGCATACCCGTGCAAATTCTGGATCTGCAAGCTGCTTCCTTAGAAAAAGGCTTGGCAAGAATTCGTAGCAATTATCAAAACGCAGTCACGAAAGGCAAGCTCACACAGGCGCAATGTGAGCAACGTTGTGCACTGATCGCCGGTGTCGATAATTATGCAGAGATAGCGCAGGCCGATCTGGTGATAGAGGCGGTGTTCGAAGAGATGCAAGTCAAACAAAGTGTGTTCGAACAACTTGATCAGGTCATGAAGCCGGGTGCGATTTTGGCGTCGAATACCTCGACTTTGGATTTAAATCAGATCGCGCGTTTCACCAAGCGTCCGCAAGACGTCATCGGCCTACATTTCTTTAGTCCCGCCAATGTGATGGAATTATTGGAGATCGTGCGCGGAGAACAAACGGCAGCGGATGTGTTGGCAACTTGTTCTGCATTAGCCAAGAAGATTAAAAAGACCGCCGTCGTTGCGGGCGTTTGTGATGGTTTCATCGGCAATCGCATGTTAGAGCAATACACCAAACAAGCGGCGTTTTTACTAGAAGAGGGCTGTACACCGCAGCAAGTCGATAAGGCCATAGAAGCCTTTGGCTTTGCGATGGGGCCGTTTCGCATGAACGATCTGGCAGGTAATGACATCAGTTGGGCGATACGCAAACGCCGCCTTACCGCAAATCCTAAGGCAATTTACTCCAAGCTTGGTGATTTGCTGTGTGAGCAAGGCCGGTTTGGGCAAAAGACTCAGGCGGGTTGGTATGACTATCAGCTTAACGACAGAACAGCGCATCCATCTGAATTAGTCAATCAAATCATCAAGCAACATGCACAAAGCTTGGGTGTGAAACAAAGACAGATCAGCGATGAAGAAATCGTTCAACGCTTAGTCTTGTCCTTGGCGAACGAAGGCAGAAAAATCCTACGCGACGGCATCGCGGCGCGCGCTTCGGATATTGATATCGTGTATTTAAAAGGCTATGGTTTCCCGATGCATCGTGGTGGACCTATGTTCTATGCCGATAGCTTAGGCTGGGATAAAGTCGACAGTCTTTTGCACGAGTTTCAACTTGGGCATAGAGGTGGTACCTGGACGATTTGAAGAGTTTGCGGTTCCTATCGCGACTTGTGGATGCTTGAAAAATGAAGAAAATTCTCTTGACGACGATAGGATTGCTAGGTTCGATCTGGTTTACTCCGGTAATTTTCGTGACTAGTATTTTTGCAACAATGAAAATTATTTGTAATCAAAATCAATGTGAGCGTGACATTTCTTCGGGAAGTTCATTTCCAAAGATGTTCTATGTTTTGGTCAGACTGCCTGCAGATAATAAAATTTAATCTGTTTTGTTGGCGGATTTAAATGAGTTTATCAATAAAAATCCAAACTCAAGTTTGCAGCTGCCATTCGACAAAGGAGTTACGAACGATGAATCGTGGGAGTACTCTGTTATAAATGAAAAATCTGGATATCAGCTTATTGAGGCTCACTCATCTGAAGGTGTTCGTATCGAAGTAAGTTATAGAGCGTCGGGTCAGTCGGTGCAGCCCTTAAGTTTGAAGGTGCTCAGTCAAGGAGTTTTGTTTTTTGCGATACTGATAGGCGGTGTTTTCACTTTTTTATTATTAGTGAAGGTAAGGCGAATGGGTAAAAAATTACGTAGTGTCGACATGGTAAAAAATACTAAAAACTAAAACAGCCATAGTTACCTTGTCGAAAATAGTGGGTTTCTTGACCTAAACTAAGGGAACTTGTATTAACCGTGAAGCAAGCCTTTCAGGTTCAACTCATCAGTTGGGGATCGATTAAAAAAATTATCTGTAAAGGTTTCAAGTCAACTTTCACGAGCTGACTCCAGTTATCTTTTCTACTCTGTATTGAACTGTCGCCGGCTTTTTTCAGTGACGTTGGATATCATATTTTGAGGGACACTAAAAGATGTATCGGTGTTTACCTTACGGTCAAATCAGCGATTATCTGTGCCGCAATTTGTTGGCTAGCACTCGTTAGATTAGTATCGATAAAGTCATTACCCTCATCGAGCCAGATCGACAGGCTGCTGGGAGGGCCAATATAAGAATACATTTTTGGGGTGGGTGCTTCTATCTGCGGCCCGTTCTTTGGTCGCACATCGACTTGAACTCGAATGACCATACTGATTTGCTCATCGCGTGTTGAATTAAGTTGCAATTCCTGCAAGACAACACTCACAATGGCTACTGACTGACTAGGATTGATAGTCCAATTTTTTTTTGCACGCTCAGTCACATTGGATTGTAGCTCGTCAAGCATGCCGTGTTTTTTTTGAACGCGTAACAAGCGTTCACGTAGTAATCTGGTTTTTTCAGTTGATAGCGCCCCTGTTAGCCCGATCACCGCACCAGTCGCCGTGCCTGTGACCCCACCCATAAGCGCACCGAGAGGAACACACAGTATAGCCAAAGGCCCGCAGGTGAGTCCCCACAGGCTTCCTGTCAATACTCCGGATTTGGCGCCAGTATTCAAATTGTTATTGAAGCTCTCGTTGTGAATATCGATAGTTTCGTTCGTTGGTAAGTGACTCCCCATTACGATTTCTATGACGTCACTTTTTCGGATTGTTGGCAGTGTTGGGGAGGCCGCACATCCGTTTAACAAAGATATCAGCGCGATTAGCTTGATCAGGTTCTTTTGCATGAATACTTTCGATGATAGCTATTGAAAAAGAACTCAAATTATCTGACTAAAACCAGGCTCACTTAGGGCCTCGACAATATGAGTTCTCTCGCCGAATTTCTTGTGTGAAAAAACATACGCTATTTACTCGAAGAATTATACCTCGTGAAGTAATGCTCACGATAACTATTAAAGCCATCAGTATGACTAGTAGAAATGTCTGAATGCAACCAAACTCGAAGAACGAAAGCCGGGTTCTACCATTTGCTAGAAATAAATGGGGTCAGGAAATAAATGGGGTCAGAACAAATTAAGACATAGGGATGAATGGGTTTAGATCAAATTAATATTATGTATTTGTCGGAAAAAAGTATTGTTCATTGATCGGCGATTATGAATCCAAACACATATAACCCATTTTTAGCAATCGCGGATGCTGAATGTTCAAACGATCCGGTCGTTCAGGAAAAGATTCTCGGGGAGGTGATTGATTTTCTCTCCAGGAATAATGAACCTCAATTGGCTGAATCTCAGTACGCGGCTGGCTACGCATGGTATTTGCGTCCCGCTGCGACAGAGCTCAGAAATAGGAATGTGAATTTCTATTTGGAGAGCACATTGCGTATTAATCCCGGTCACAAATTGGCGCTACTTTATCTCGGACATCATCTGTACGATCAAGGACAATTAGCTCAGGCACTTGAAATGTTTATGAAATTAGATACGCATGAATTTCTCAAAAGTGACCAGGCTTGGCGCGATGCCAAAGTAGCGGAACTGATACTTTGTTGCCAATTGCGGCTGGGGATTCGAGAAAATTTAGACCAGGCCGTTTCCCGTTTTTGTGATTCATTAAGTTACTGTGATCCAGAGATGAACCCAAGTCCGCTTGAACTGACGAAAACACTTTTGAAATGGAAGGCGCAGTAGTTTGAGACTGACGCCCTTAGCTTGTTTATATGATCTAGTTCACTATGGATAATGGCGAATTTTATTTGAACGCATTAAATGTTAAAGCCGTCACAAACCATGCGACAGACACCAGATGTGAAGAATGTGTCCCTGATGCGAGCATTCGAGTATATGGAAATTGATGGCAGCGTGGGCAAATCGCTCTAGGGACTGGTAAATAACAGCTGTCCTGCGAGAGATGAGTTGGATAGCCTGTAGTTTGGAAAGATGATTATGGAAGTATTGCGTTATTTTGCAGTGATTTTTGTTGTGGCAGCCAATATGGCACCCGCGGCGACAGGCAAAGCCTCATCAGTTCCACTCAGATATGTTTTTGAAGCTAGCAAAGAGGATGTGCTTAGTCTTGAAAATGGACTCACAAAGATTAAGATCGGAGATACTCTCCAGTTCGTTAAGTACATTTTAGGCAAGCCAAATGCAGAGAGTTCAGGATACAAGCCACAACTTTTCGGTCAAAACATATTCTTATTTACTAAGATTGATTATGATCTGAAACGGGTTGATCGTGAACTGAACAATATTCATGATCACAAGATTTCATTATTCTTTGATGAGCATAACCGCTTAGTTTCCATCGCTCGACTTCCTAAAGTTGAGGAAGGCAAAGTCAACGGGCATGGTGTCAGTTCCGACAAACGTACACGAGAAAAGCAGTAATGCAGCTTATGTGGTTAAGCTCTACCAGTTACACCTTTAATAAACCAATCCCATTAGGAGAATGAATTTAATTTAGATGTTGTAACTATTACGCATACGAATAGCAGTAAATACGCCCGAAAAAAACGTCAAAACCTCTACAAACCATATTGCACTAGCCACCCCAAATGCATCCGCCATCACACCAGAGAGCAAAGCGCCAAATGCATAACCCATATCACGCCAGAAGCGATATACGCCAACCGTTGATGCTCTCCACGTGGGATTAACTACGTCGCCAATCGCTGCCAAAAGTGTCGGATATACCATGGCTGTTCCAACACCCAATAAAATCGCCGCGCACATAAACCATGCAAATGTATCAAAGAGAACGATGAATGCAATTGCCATGGCTTGTACCCACATGCCCACGACGATCAGCCACTTGCGCCCGATACGGTCAGATAAGCTACCTGTAAATAACTGGCAGATACCCCAAACGCCGGGATAAATTGCAGCCAGGGTTCCTATTTGTGTAAAGCTCATACCGGCCGTGGCGAACACTAGCGGGAATAATCCCCACGCCATGCCATCGTTAAGGTTATTGACTAAGCCTGCCTGGGTGATTGCCGATAGATTGGGATTACGCCAAGTTGTCTGCCAAAAGATGTCTTTTTGCGAAGGCAATATTTGTGGTGTCTGGCTACTTAATGTCGCTTCTTGCGTTGCATGTCCTTTGGTTTCCTTCACCACTAGCACTGACAATAATAGACCTGCAACAACAAACACTACGCCCAAATAAAACGTTTGTGGTCGTAAGCCGTAGTTAGTGGCGATCCAGCCAGTCGCTAACGCAGCCAATCCCACTGCAAAGTAACCAGCAAATTCATTAATGCCCATCGCCGTACCGCGATTCTGCGATCCGGCCAGATCAATTTTCATGATCACCGTGGTTGACCAAGTGAGACCCTGACTAATACCCAAAAATAGGTTCGCCAGTAATATCCAATTCCAAGATGGTGCCCACATCAACAAAAATGGTACAGGTATCGCGATCACCCAGCCAGCAATGAGAATCACCTTGCGCCCATAGACATCCGAGAAGCGTCCAGCAAAATAATTGGTTAAGGCTTTGGATACGCCGAAAATGACGATAAAAGCCAGAATCGCGCTACGTGCTGCCAAATGAAATTCTTGCTCTGCAATGGCTGGCAAGATACTGCGTTCCATGCCGACCATTGCACCGACAAAGGCATTAACTAACACCAGCAAACTAAACTGTGCAAGATTGGCACGTAATCCAAGTTGGGGTGTTGAAATAGCTGCCGTGGTCATGGTGTTCCTTGAGCTTGCTGTATTTGGCATGTGCTTACGATGTCGCCTCAGATGCTATACCCAAATTACTGGCAATCAGACGTTCCATATCGACAGGTCTAGGCGGAATATTGGCAGTCACTGCATCGACAAATGCTTGCTGATCCAATTCCAGTAATTGATTCCAACGCTTTTCAAAACCGATGGTGGAAGTTGGTTTGCCGGAGATATCCGCACCGCAGCTACTTCCTGCCTGATGTCCCGGAAAAATCTCCAAGTCATCCGTGCGATTCAGTAATTGTGCATGCAAGCTAGTCCACAAGCGCGCTGCCATTTCCTGCTCACGTCCCGCCAGATCTGGACGACCAACCGATCCCACAAATAAAGTATCACCTGTGATCACGAACCACGGCGCTTCACTACGGCGATAGTCGGAAACTAAAAGGCAAATACTGTCTTCGGTATGTCCAGGTGTGTGCAGTACTTGAATACGCGTATTACCTGCCATGATGATTTGTTGATCTGTCAAAGCAAGGAAGGGAAAGGTGGTTTTTCCGAGATTGCTTTCATGTAGTGCATAATCAGCGCCACATAGCGCCGCAAGTTGTCGTCCACCCGATAAATGATCAGCGTGGATATGCGTATCAAAGACTGTTGTAATTGCCACATTCAATAGCTGTGCTTGCGCCAGATACCAAGCTTCGTCATCCGCAAGTACGTCTACCGCGACAGCTTTACCTTGTCCACCACAACCAAAAAAATAGGAAATGGACGCATCATCGTTGACTCTTTGTTTAAAGAACATAGCTCACTTTCAAAATCATATTCAAATAGGACTTACGCAAAATTGGCCCAGCTAGGCGTGCCGATGAAAACAGTGCTTGAGCACGGCGAGTCGGCTGCAACGACGCTGGGGCGGTTTTGCGTAAGTCCTATCAAAATCAGTGCTTAAAATACGAATACTTTGTCTGACCATTCTGTCCAGTCAGCTAACTCTTCCAAACTACCCCGATGCACACCGTGCGTCAGTTCTTCAGCTTTTAACCCGCGCGCATCTAGGCAAGAACCGCAGGCCGCGATGTTATTGGACTCAGCTTGTACAAGGACATGGAGCATCGCTTCAAGATTACCGTGATTCGCTGCCAGCTTTTGGCCGCTCTTTGCCGTGCTTGCTGCATCGCCCATCAGATATACCCGAACCACATTGCCATCGCGTTTGCTAAGTGCCCCCGCTAAACGAAGTGCGTTATAGCTTGCTTCGTTCCCATAAGGCGCACCATTAAGAATAAATAGGATGTTCATATTTGGCCTTTACCACAATTAAACTAACATTCCAACGATCATTGGAATATAATGTACTTGATATGACGAAATGGTGTCAAGCTGTATTTGCTCATGTATTTGCGCGGGTATTCGCGGGTATTTATTAAGCTCGTGGCGTTCAGATGGGCCGAGTGCTCTGAACAAGCGCGGAAATCCGATCAAATTTAAAGCGATTGCAAAACAAATCACCGCCACAAACGATAAAATGCAAGCACTCTCCACCGAAAAAAACAAATGACAAAAAACCGCCTTATCAAAGACGCTCTTTATGAGCAAGTTGCCCGTATTGGAAAAGCTGTCGCTAGTCCTAAGCGATTGGAATTATTAGAGCTGCTTTGTCAGTCGCCCAAAACGGTCGAAGCACTGGCACAAGACGCAAACATCAGTGTCAAGCTGGTGAGTGCGCATTTGAAAGAATTGAAAGCATCGCGTTTAGTCGAAAATGTTCGTCAAGGTAAATACATGATTTACCGCATCGCCAATGACGATGTCGCCAGATTTTGGGTCACTATCCGACTCTTGGCAGAAGACAGACTGTTCGAATTGCAAGACGCGGTAAAGCAACTCAGCTCGAATACGCATGAATGGGAAGAAAACAATCGACAAGAACTTTTGCGTAAAGCGAAGTCTGGCGACATTATTGTGATTGATGTCAGACCTGAATCCGAATACCTCGCAGGCCACATCCCTTTTGCGCGATCACTACCTTTAGCAGAACTCAAAGAACGATTGACAGAGCTTCCTAAGGATCGTCCCATCGTTGCTTACTGCCGTGGACCATTTTGTTTTATGTCGTCCGACGCAGTGAGCCTATTACGCGCTCAGGGGATACAAGCTGTCCAATTGCGTGACGGCGTTGCGGAGTGGAATAACTTAACCATATCTTAAATTCTTCGGATTGTTGACGTAGCTCATCTTGACGACTTGTTAATTCACATTCCCGTACTCAGTTACTTAACGAAGATGATTCGTGTACGTTTTTTTCTATTTCTCAAATTAGCACTAGTGCAGCTCAGCGGCAAAAAATCGCTTAGCGCCTAAGCACGATGATATAATGCGCGGTTAATTTAATTCCATGCAAAAGGTCTCAACGTGTTAGCAACAGCAAATATCACCATGCAGTTTGGCCCTAAGCCACTGTTTGAAAACATCTCAGTTAAGTTCGGCGAGGGTAATCGCTATGGTTTGATCGGCGCCAATGGCTGCGGTAAATCGACTTTCATGAAAATTTTGGGCGGTGATCTGGACCAATCTTCGGGTACTGTCATGCTCGATCAAAATGAGCGTTTGGGTAAATTGCGTCAGGATCAATTTGCGTTTGAAGACATGCGTGTACTCGATGTCGTCATGATGGGGCATACAGAAATGTGGGCAGCGATGGCGGAACGCGATGCGATTTACGCCAATCCTGAAGCGACTGACGACGATTACATGAAGGCCGCTGATTTGGAAGCCAAGTTTGCTGAATATGATGGCTACACTGCAGAAGCGCGAGCGGGTGAATTGTTACTGGGCGTAGGCATTCCTACCGATCAGCACCAAGGTTTAATGAGCTCAGTCGCACCGGGCTGGAAACTGCGTGTATTGTTGGCACAAGCTTTGTTCTCGAATCCAGATATTCTCTTGCTCGATGAACCAACCAATAACTTGGACATCAATACGATTCGCTGGTTAGAAGACGTGCTGAATCAACGTAATTCTACGATGATCATCATTTCCCATGATCGCCACTTTTTGAATCAAGTCTGTACTCACATGGCCGACATGGATTACGGTACTTTGAAGATTTATCCAGGCAATTACGATGAATACATGCTGGCATCTTCTCAGGCACGTGCTCAGCAATTAGCGAATAACGCTAAGGCGAAAGATAAAGTCTTAGAGTTACAAGATTTTGTGCGTCGCTTCTCAGCGAACAAATCGAAGGCGCGCCAGGCAACATCACGTGCTAAACAGATAGAAAAAATCAAGATCGAAGACGTTAAACCTTCTAGCCGTCAAAATCCGTTTATCCGTTTCGATGGCGAGAAAAAATTGCATCGTTTGGCAGTGGAAGTTAAGCACTTATCCAAAGCCTACGACCAGAAATTATTCGACAGTTTCGACATTATGGTGGAAGCGGGCGAAAAAATTGCGATCATTGGTGCCAACGGTGCGGGTAAGACGACTTTGTTGCGTTGCATAGGTGGTGCTGATCTGTGCGGCTTAAGCGCTGATCGCGGTGAAGTGAAATGGGCAGAAAATGCTAATCCTGGTTATATGCCACAAGATCCTGCAGAGAACTTTGCGTCAGACAAAAATCTGACCGACTGGATGGGCATGTACACGCAAGAGGGCGACGATGATCAGGCTGTGCGTTCTATACTGGGTCGTTTATTGTTCAGTGGTGATGACGTTAAGAAGTCGGTCAAAGTCTTATCCGGTGGTGAAAAAGGTCGCATGACTTACGGCAAATTAATGCTCGGTCGTCATAATGTTTTGTTGATGGATGAACCAACCAATCACATGGACATGGAATCGATTGAATCCTTGAACATCGCTTTGGAAAAATATGCTGGCACACTCATTTTCGTCTCACATGATCGTGAATTTGTCTCGTCTTTAGCTACACGCGTGTTAGAAGTTAAAGATGGCAAGATTATCGACTTCCGTGGTACCTATGAAGAGTATTTGACTAGTCAGGGTATTGAGTAAGATTACCCAGAAGTGACCATAAAAAAAGACCAGAAAATTCTCTGGTCTTTTTTTTATCGATCTAATTTTCTAAAAACTCAGGATCATCTAAAGAAAAACTAACATACATGCGCTCGTCAAATTCATCGCGCAATGCGATCGCTTTGTCTTTACCTTTCGCATGCAAGATAGCGGACACGTAGGCTTGGCGGAAAGCGTGAATATCGTACAAAGTGTTTGCCTTGGCGAGTTTTCTTTGCAGGAAGAATCCTCTAAAGCCGAGATTTTCTTTAATCAGGTCAGCCAGATAAGATTTCATCATATCGACCCGACTCTCTCTAGGGCCATCATTATCGTTCGCTTGTAATAAGGCATTCAAATCAGCTCGCCAAGCGGCAGTTTCTTCTTCGGATGCTTCAAAGATCGTTTGAGATTCTTCGATTGAACCCAGGGTATTGTCTGCCATATTAGTAATTGTGGCGGGCGCTGTTAGGTCCAAAGTATCATTGCCATCGATAACAGGCGACTCTTCCGCTTCGATTGACACCCTTTGAATAAAACCATTCTCTTGCAGTTCGTCTAAGCTTTGCGCCGTCAATCCTAATCCGCCCGTTTTCTTGACCAATTGCGCATCACTTTGCTTGCCATCGATCAGTACCAACAAAGAACGCATGCGTGAGGGCAGATGCCACTTTCTAGTGGCGATTTCTTCCCTGCCTTTATCGGTTTTGTCGTAAATAATAATTTGCATGAAGCATCTGCCTTTTTTCAATTCGGAATATTTTAGCGCGAAATGAGAATTTTTCCTGAGAGAATGATTTTTATTATTGCAGCGTCTTGTTACCGGCTTATTTCTATTGACTGAAAATTATCAAAATCAACACTAGCAGCTATCGTAATCTTGGATGGCCAAGTCTCTTAAAGCCAAGCTATCACTGCTTAATTTAATCGAATTTCGTCAGTCATCATAGGAAAATATCATAAAAGGAATATTTTTTTTAATTTTTCATATTCATCGCTAGATTTCGTCTTATACCTTTGCCTCAAGACCCATAGCTCTGATACCATCGGCGCTTCACTTCAATTTGAAATTTACTTCACTTCCATCTATGCGAATTCTTGTTTCTCTTAGTCTCTGGTTAGTCTTGTTGGCTACGTCGTCGTTGGCCTATGCCGATGCATTTGTCTGTACAAATCAACAAGGCAAAAAAATCTTCTCCAGCGAGCCCTGCGAGAAAAAAGGCATGAAAGCAGCGACGCTTGATTTTCCTGTGAAATCAGGTCAGGCAATCAATGCAGTTGTGATCGCACCGCAAGTCATGTCATCAGACAATGTGATTTTGCCGGGTGGTACCGTGGTGAAAAAGCGCGAACCGGGCGAATGGCCGCTGGAAAAACCAGTGGTGTACTTTTTGATGACGATGCTGGTCGCGATGGGTGCCTTGTTTTCTTTGATTTTCTTCCGCTTTTTCAAAGCCCATCATCGTAAGTTGAGTTTGGATCGGTGAATTGCTGTTTCTACCTACGAGCGAGAAATAAAGAATAAACAGCCCTCTATTCCAAGGACTCAAAATCGTGGCCCGGTATTACAGTGCAATAGTGCTGCATACCTGAAGTCACTATGAACAGAATTCAAAGCCTAGATCCGACCCAAATTCCTTTACCTCAAAACTTGGGAAGCAATACCACGGGCACAAAGCCAATAATGCATTTACGCTTTAGTGGCTATGATCCGCGCGCAGCCGGTGGGCGTCAGACGCTTAAACTTGAATTTCGTGGCGAACTCGCGCCATCAATACAGCAGATTGATTGTCGCTTCCGTTCAGAATTATTGACGGCGTCAAATACTGTGCAAGTTTTGTCGCGCACACCATCAGGTTTGTGGCCACCGCTGATTCTGAGTTTTTCAAGCAAACATAAAGAACATGGACAATATCCTTTGGAAGTCCAGCTGCATTACAAGGATGCGGCTGGTGAACCTCATCTTTGGATTTGCACCGCGACTTTATTGTTGCCTCGATCCGATGCAAGTTTGAGTGAAATTCATCAGGTATTTTTGGCCACACAAAAAAATGTACGGGTGTTGGCGGAGGATGGTGCGATCGCTAAACTCAGTGGTCTGCAGCAGGCGCAGGATTCACAGCATGGCAATCTGGACATCGCGATTTATGCCAAGGATGCCGCCATTGCGCAGCTCGATATGACTGGTGCCAGGTCTCATGAGAGTGGCATGAGTGGCAAGTTTGACATAGGACTTAGTAGTATCGCCTGGGATGAGGAATTACTCGAAGTCGCCGTGCCCAGCTTCCAGAATTTGACGGGTAAAGCGCGAGCTGCAGCGCTTCCTTTAGCTAAGGCGGTCAAACTTAAAAGCGCTAGTTTATTGGCTAGAGATCTGCCCCCAATTCGCTTGTTTGCTTTGGAGGCGTGGGTGTTAGGGCGTAAGCGCCTACGTAATCAGCTTGCTGATATTCTTCTGTGTCACCGCGATGCAGCGCTCACGAAACGCATCAGCGCTAAGCATGCTAGTCTGCGACGCAATGATGATGGTGAGCTGGAGATCATCGATACTTCGCGCTACGGTGTGATCGTCGATGGATCGATACTGGAAAAAAATCAGCCACGGCAACTACTTGCAGGTATGCAGATCGATTTTTGTGCCAGCTTCAAAGGCATAGTGCAATTGCGAGTGGTACAGATTTTCCCGCATGCGGTGTTGTTGCACCGAATCGTCGATGCCCATGTCACAGAACTCCTTTATTTAATATCACCTGAGTTAGCGCCAGAGGAGGGGGCTTGTAACGCGTCGCACCTCTTCTTATTCTTTCATCATCAGGGTCAGTTTTGGCATCGCGATTCAGAGTCCTTGCAAGACCGTCGCCTTGAACCAGGAGCTGACTTATCTGCCTGTCATGCGCGCCTGTACCGCTATCAATATAGGGCTGACGCCTATCCTGATTTGCCGTGATAAGTTGGAAATTGATATGCACGATTTGAGCTACTTTTCCCCTTCTTTTCAGCTCACTCAATAAACAGCTGAGTGCTATTCTTTTCCTTAGGACTTACGCAAAACAGACACTGGCGTTGTTGTGTTCGCCTCGCCGTGCTATTGCACTGTCTTCGGCTCCACGCCTAGCCAGCGCAATTTTGCGTAAGTCCTATTCCTTATTGTAATTGTCTCAGTGCAATTTCTTATATTGCGTTTTTTGTTTGTTCCCAAGTAGATGCTTGGGTGGGAGTTTGGTATGCGCAAGCTTTTTTCTTATCCGAAGATATCTTGTGCTCGTTGTGAGCATGAAAATAGACAAGATTCTGATTACTGCGCGCGGTGCGGCTTGATGTTGAGTAGCCCCAGGCATGATGCGGTACTGCGTCAACAACGTTGGCTGCCAGCCGATGATGAAGTCGCAATCTTCTTTGCCGTGCAATCTATCGACAAAATTGCAAAAGACAATTTACAAATTCCTGCCCGCGCCCGGGCCTTTATTTTGCAGAACCAACGCAGCGTCGAATTGTTTGCCGGCGATTACGATAGTGCAGGCCTGCGTGCCAAAACCAGACATTTTTCCGCAGATCTGCCCCTAGAAATTCTGATTACCCGCTCATTGCCTTTTGCCTTGCATTTTCATTTTGAAGACTTGCATACGGTGGAATTTTTACCGATGCAAGTGAGATGCTTGGTGCGTATCAAGATCGAGCAGGTCGCCCTGTTTGCTCAACATTTTATGAGCGCACCGGGCAGTATTACTACTTTGCAGTTACAAGAAATATTCGAAGCGACGGTGCGCCATGCTCTGCAAAATTGGCTCAGTACGAAATCATTGCGCGAGATTCAAGACCAAACTGAACTGGCAGCACAATTCGATACGCATTTGTTGACGAATCTGAATTCGCATCTGACGCTCTATGGCTTTGCCGCAACGCAAGCGAGTGTGCAAGAACTGCGTCATGAGAAATTATCTGGCGACCGGGAAAAACTCAGCGAACAAAGTATTAGCACCGGCCTGCAAATCGATGCGCAGCGTAGCCAATTGGATCATGCGAAAACTGCGGATACCTTGTACAGCGAACGTGAATGGCAAAAAATTACCAAACAAGAAGAACAAGTACGATTGCGCTACCGTCACGAAGAAATGCGCCAGCAATTTGCTAAAGACTTAGGCTGGCTATACCTGAAAGGCGAACACGACAAGGCGAATAAACGCCTGTCGCGCGCCAAGCTACAACAAGATGAAGCAGAGCGCTTACAAACGATACGTCTACGTGAAATTGAGCTGTATGGACAAATTGCTGACGCCCATAACCGCAAACAAGCCACCAATAAAAGCACCGCCGACACTATACGTGAGCTAGAACATAGGCTGAAAGAAAAATCAGAAACCCGTCAGAACGAAGCTGATCAATGGCTGCACATACGTAGCTTAGCGCGTATCAAAATGCGTTCTGAATCTGAGATTAGTCAACTTCATTGCAAACAGGCCGAACAGTTATTGCAGCAACAAATCGAACAACAAATTAAGCGAAATCAGCTTGAGCACGAGATTGCGCAAAGTCGTTTAATTGCCGATCGTGATGAACAAAAATATCAGATTCAACGACTAAAAGAAAAGCAAGCACGGCTGGAGCAGCATGAGCAGGAGCTGGAAGATGAACGTCAAAAAAATCGCCTAATCAACATCGGTATCGAAACCGAAGTACGAGCTCGTGAGTTCCAACGTATGCAAGCTTGGGAAGAAGAGCTGCATCAACAAAGGACACGTGATCTGCACAGAGAAGAGAGACTGAAAGACACCGATACCGCACTAAAAGTAGCGCAAGTTCAGACCGATATTGATAGCCTGCAAACTCATACAGAACACACTCGCTCGGAGACGCAGCACGCAAAATTATTGCGCACCTTGGAAGCCCATCAGCGCTTGATACTGCAAGAGCAACAGCAAGAACAGCAAAAAGCTGTCCAGGCTCAAGAGCTAGAAAAAAGTCGCCTGCAGATGAGTCAGGAAGAAGAGAATAATCGCTGGCAGCGCCAGCAGCAGCACCTGGCCGCAGAACAGCAACAGGAAATAGCCAAGGCCAAAATAGAAATCGAACGCTTGAATGCGATCGCCAATTTCAGTGAAACCGGCAAAATCGCTACCGCAGAAGTGCCGAATGCGACTGCTCTGGCCGAAGTCATGAAACTGCAAACTCAGGCTAGCATGAGCGCGGAACAGATTTTGGCGACGCAAGCGGGACAATCTATGCATGCGGCGCAGGCGATGAGTGCCTTATCGCAGATTCAACAGGGAATGAGCCTGGAGCAGGCGATGAGAATGCTACAAGAACGACTGCGGGAAGAGCGTGAGGAGAGAGAGGCTGATTTACAAAGGCGACATGAGATAGATTTAACGATGGCGCACAATTTGGGGCAACATCGGGTTCATTCACCATCCAGTGGCAGGAAGTAAAGATCTTGAAAGCCTTAACTCAGATAAATCGTTTGAGATGAATCATAGTGGGTGCAATAAATAATTTGTCTAGGGCGGGTGAAATCCGCGCTGCCAGGATTTTTAAAAAACGCCGTGATGGGAATTGATGCGCGAAGGCCTATTTAAACGATGAAAACCTTGCCAATAATTCGCAGTGCGGTTTGCACTGGCCTTCCGTTAAAGAAATAATTTTTCAGTCAGAATTTTTAATATCAGCAAGCAGGCAACCCGCTCAGCAAGACAAACCAGATCATGCAAAAACCATTACAAAGAATCAGAGAATTGCGTGATCTGCTCAACGAAGGTTTGTTGACCGAACAAGAATTCACGCTCAGAAAAAATGCCATCCTCGACAATGCTTTTGGACCTGATGGCAAGCTCAGCTCCTCTAATGAGCACCACGATACGGATGAAGGTACTGATCTGGGTTTTATCGCAGGTCAGGAGCTAGGCGCGCAGGCAAAACGGTTTAAGTTAGAGCGCTTGTTGGGTGAGGGCGGTATGGGACAAGTCTGGCAAGTCACTGACTTGGCAACGCAAGCTGCATTAGGGCATAGCGAAAAACTCGCTTTAAAGATTTTGCCGCCACAATTCACACAAAGCGCGCTACATACGCGCTTGCTGATTGAAGAAGCGTCCTTGGTGCGCAAATTGGCGCATGAAAATATCGTCAGAGTCTACGACTGGGCGCGCGATCCTGCGACCAATAGTTACTTCATTATGATGGAATATCTGGACGGACAAAATCTGGACACCTATCTCAGCAAGCATCAGCGCTGTGAATGGAAACAGGTTTTGAAAATCTTGTTGCCTGTCGCCCATGCTTTGCAATACGCCTGGGATAAACACAAACTAGTGCATCGTGATCTGAAACCGAGTAATTTATTATTGACACAACTAGGTGAAGTGAAACTGCTCGATTTTGGTATCTCAGCACGCCTGCGTAGTCAAACCGATGCCGGGCTCAGCACGGCAGGATTTGCCAGCACGCGTTCGCCTCATGCCGGTACCGCAGGTTACCGTGCACCGGAAGCAGGTAGTCAAACAGCGCAATACACGCCGGCTTTGGATGTGTATGCCATGTCCATCATGATATATCAGATGCTGGAAGGTGCTCTGCCTTTCGGTGACTATCGACACCATCAACAAACCGTAAACAAGCCAGCCGCATTAAGTGATGCACAGTGGCAGGTCTTACAAAGTGGTTTTGCCTTGTCAGCGGAACAAAGACCTGCCAGCGCCTTGAGCTTGCTACAAGCCTTGATGAGAAGCGCGCAGGTAACGGAGGCCTCGAGACAACAGCGTGAAGCTCCGGCAATGCCAGCACTGGATGCAGCAGCACAGCAACGTGCCAAACAAAGGCAGCAAAGAAAGGAATTAGAGCAACAAAGACGGCAACAGGCTTCACTTGCCTTGCATGCCTTAGTGGAAAAACAGCGCCGCTTACAAGAACAAGAAAGCGCTAGATTACATCAGGCGAAAATGGTCCAGGCAATAGAGCGAGACAGAGTCAAGAAGAATGAGATTAGTTGGGAAGAGGCACAACGTTACTTAACTTCAGTTACCCAAGAGCGCGGCGAGAATGTGAATAAATTTGTGTAGATCGTGAGCACTGGCAAATAAAAAAACCTCAATGCCGAGGCGCCGAGATACGCAGAGATACGCGGAGAAAACCAGTCAAATCCTCGCTTTTCTCTGCGCTCCTCGGCGCCTCTGCGTCCAGGCGTTGAGAGCTTTGTTTTTTAGACGCTAAATAGTCACCTCATACCTTCAAATTAAACGGCAAACTACGAGGCGCCGTTCCGGTCAATTTTGCAATCGCATTTGCAAATGCTGGCGCCAGTGGTGGCAAGCCTGGCTCACCCATGCCGGTTGGTGGATCAGCGCTTGGAACTACGTGCACGGTCATTTGCGGCATATCGTTCATTCTGGCTACCGCGTAATCGCCAAAATTACTTTGCTCTACCACACCATCCTTCAATGTGATCGCCGCATTTTGTAGGCACATGCCCAATCCCATTAAGGCTGCACCTTGCACTTGTGCTTCTATGGTTTTTGGATTGACCGCCAAATTGCAATGGACAGCTGCCGTGGCAGTATGCAATTTGGCCTGACCGTCCTGTATCGAAGCAGTCACAACATAGGCGACCACGGTTTCAAATGACTCATGCACGGCGACACCCCAAGCTTGACCTTTTGGCAGCCGGCGCTTGTTGTAGCCGGATTTTTCTACTGCTAATTTCAAAGCGGCTGTATGGCGTGGATGTTTGTCGCCGAATTGTTTGAGTCGATAGGCAACCGGGTCTTGTTTCGCGTTGCGGGCAATTTCATCGATCAAGGTTTCCATCACATAAGCGGTATGGGTAGAACCGACACTGCGCCACCATAAAACAGGCACGTTCACTTTTGGATGGTGTACGGACAGACGCATCGGTATTTGATAAGGATCGCGCATACCTTCGATGGCGGTGCCATCGATGCCATCTTTGATCAAGAACCCTTCAAACGGCGTACCTGCGACGATGGATTGACCCACGATCACATGATCCCAGGCTTGTACCTGACCTTGTTCGTCGTAAGCAATTTCCGCACGATGTACATGCATAGGACGATAGTAGCCGCCTTTAATGTCATCTTCGCGGCTCCAAATGGTGCGTATCGGCGCTTGTATCCCTGCACTGCGCGCTGCTTTGGCGACATTGCAGGATTCGACCACGTAATCACAACTGGGCACAGCACGACGGCCAAAACCACCACCTGCCATTTCCACGTGCAAATTAATATTTTGTGGTGGCACACCCAAGGCTTGTGCTGCAGCCATACTTTCCACTCCTGGCATTTGCGTACCTACCCAGAGTTCAGCCTTACTGCCATCCGCACTCAAATGTACGGTGCAGTTCAGCGGCTCCATTGCCGCATGCGCTAAGTAGGGGAAAGTAAATTCCGCTGTAATTTTTTTCGGTGAGGACGCAAGTTTGCTGAGGTCTGCTTTGAAATGCAGTTTCCCCGGAGTTTTAGCTAATTCTTGGTATTGCTTTAATTGCGCAGCACTATCCACTTTTTCAACACCGCTCGCGTCCCAGTCGAGTTTCAACGCATCGCGACCTTGCTTGGCTTGCCAGAAGCCATCGGCAATGACGGCAAGGCCTTCACCGCCGCGATCCACAGCGATCTTGAGAATCGCACGTACTCCTTTAACTTGTTTCGCAGCGCTATCGTCGTATGACTTAAGTTTTGCACCAAAGACAGGAGGATGAGCAATCACCGCAGTCAACATGCCAGGCAGTCGCACGTCGATACCGAAATTTTGTTTGCCACTTGATTTGTCAGCGGCGTCTAAGCGACCAACTTGTTTGCCTATAATTTTAAAAGCCTTAGGGTCTTTTAAATTGATTTTTTCGGGTACGGCTAATTTCATTGCCGCTTCTGCCAATTCGCCATAGCTCAAGGTCTTGCCATCAGCCCGTATCACCATGCTGCGATCAGTGCGCAACACATCGGGATTGAGCTTCCATTGTGCGGCTGCGGCGGCAACTAACATGGCGCGGGCGCGGGCGCCTAATTCACGATACTGCATATAGGAATGTTTAATCGAACCGGAACCTCCTGTCAGGTGCATACCAAACGCTGGATCGACATAGGCGGGATCAGCACTGCCATGCACGGCTTGGACCTTGCTCCAATCCGCATCTAATTCTTCCGCCAAGATCATAGGTAGGGCAGTGTGCACGCCTTGACCAAATTCTAAGCGATTAATCGTGACGGTGATCTTGCCGTCTTTGGCAATTTGAACAAAGGCTGCCGGTTGTTGAAACGGTTTTAATCCGGCCGCTGGTTTATCTGTTTGCGCGACTGCGGGGAACATACCTAAAGCGAAGCCGCTGGCGGCACTGATTTTTAAGAAATTACGACGGGAGAATGATGCTGCCTCATTGTTGGTATTGCTCTTTTGTATCATGGCCGCGATCCCTTTTGGGAGCTCGCTCAGATCACTCATCATGTTATTTTTTGAATAGAAGTGCATGGCTGTATCCTTGTAGATGAAAACTGTAGTGAACGCGAACTCGACTATGCCAGAGCAGCGGCGGCCGCTTTGATTGCACCGCGTATCCGTTGGTAGGTGCCACAGCGGCAGATGTTGCCTGACATTGCCGCATCAATATCGGCATCGCTGGGTTTTTTATTGGATTTCAATAAGGCCGTCGCACTCATAATTTGCCCACTTTGACAGTAACCACATTGCGCCACATCGTGGGCGATCCATGCCGCCTGTACCGCTTTGCCGACTTTATCGTTGGCGATGGCTTCTATCGTTGTGATCTTACGACCCGTGACCGTAGAAATCGGGGTTATGCAAGAACGAATCGCCTGACCATCGACGTGTACTGTACACGCACCGCATTGAGCCACACCGCAACCATACTTGGTACCGCTTAAACCTAAACCATCACGTAGCGCCCAAAGGACTGGTGTGTCAGGTGCCAGATCGAGCGTACTTTCTTTGGTGTTTACATTTAGTTTTAACATAGCAATGTCCTGATTGAAATACGGTGAAGGAGGGGCGCTTTTTTTGAAAACTTGAACTGATTAATAATAGTACGATAAATTAAGAAATCACGAAAAACTTCACTAATTTACTTTGTTGAAAAAAAGCCATGATGAGGCCTAGCTTTCTTCCTGGACGAATTTTGCAAAACGACTTAAATCAATATTGCCACCCGAGATGATGACACCAACGCGTTTGTCTTTGAGGTCAAGCGCGCCACTCATCGCTAATGCCGCAGCCAGACAGCCAGTTGGCTCGACCATGAGTTTCATCCTGCTGGCAAAGAACTTCATGGTGTCAACTAATTGAGTATCGCTGACGGTCAAAATGTCATCAACGTGCTGCTGGATCACGGGAAAAGTATGTTGTCCCAAATGCTGTGTTTGCGCACCGTCTGCGATCGTGTTGGGTGTGTCGATGTGCACAATTTTGCCACTATGCAGACTGCGTTGCCCATCATTTCCTGCTTCAGGCTCCACACCAATTACCTTGCAATGAGGATTTAATGCTTTGGCGGCAGTCGCGCAGCCGGAGAGCAAGCCGCCGCCGCCCAAGCATACCAATAAATAATCGAAAGGATTAGCAGCTGATCCTGCTTCTTCAATCAGCTCTTTGGCACAGGTCCCTTGACCCGCCATCACATGAGGATGATCGTAAGGAGGGATTAGAGTTAAGCCTTGCTGTTCGGCTAATTGCCGACCGATTGCTTCTCTGTCTTCGGTGTAACGATCATAGAGAACGACTTCGCCACCATAGCCGCGCGTGGCTGCGACTTTGATTGCTGGGGCATCTTTAGGCATCACAATCACGGCACGCATGCCAAATTGTTGTGCCGCTTTGGCGATTGCCTGTGCGTGATTGCCAGAAGAAAAAGTCACTACGCCACGAATTTTTTGTTCCGGCGTAAATTGCAATAGCGCATTGCAGGCACCACGAAATTTGAAGGCACCGCTAGACTGAAAATTTTCACATTTAAAAAACAGTTGAGCACCGGTTAATTGGTTCGCTGTAGTTGAAGTTAACACTGGCGTTTTTCGCACGAAAGCCGAAATACGTTGGTGCGCCAGTTCGATGTCGGCGTAAGAAAATGTTGAGCTGACTGTCATGAGCGTAAAGTCCTATTTCATTGCAAGAGTAGGCTTATTTTATGCGAGATAAAAAGCGATGACGCAAAAAAAATCACCTGTCATCGAATAAAGAGGGCAGGTGATGTTATTTACACTTGACTAGCAGATAATGAACTACCGACTTAGTCTAATGTCGTCTTGGATTGTGGGGCTGTCTATCATTTCTATCTCTGACGCCATCGCGATCATGATCAGATTGACCCCGTTTCCATTTGCCTCTGTGCATGGTCCATTGATTGCCGTTTTGTTCCCAGCGCGGCTGTTCATAGTCATAGCCACGTTGATTACGTAACCAATAGCCTTTGACCCAGGTATGACGACGTCCACGCGCTTCCCAATGTCCATCGGCCCAGGTGTAACCCTGTCTGGCTTGTGGGCGGTACTCAACACGCGGCTCGGGTGGTCCATAACGAATCACCACTCCCAGGTTTTGTGCTGAGACATTGCTGCTGTAACTACTTGCCAGCGCGCCGAAAGTCAGCGAGCAACAAGCGACAACTACGATTTTCTTCAACATGATATCTCCTCGAAAAGAACAGGATTAACGGCGTGTACCAACTACTTCAACGATAACGCGGCGATTCTTAGCACGTCCTTCACTGGTAGTATTGTCGGCAATGGCCTGACGTTCGCCCTGACCTTCGGTATACACACGTTCGCTGGCAATGCCACGGGTAACCAAGTAAGCCTTGACCGCTTCTGCACGGCGTATTGATAAAGCCTGGTTGTAAGTATCACTACCGATGGAATCAGTATGACCCACCGTGACCATCACTTCGGTATCCATGTTTTGTAATGAATTGAGCATTTGATCCAAAGCGATCTTGCCCTCAGGTTTTACGACGGATTTATCAAAATCAAATAAGGCTTCCGCAGAAAAATTAATCTTCTCTGAGACCGGTACAGGCTTGACGACAACAGGAGGTGGGGTTGGCATCGTTTCTGTGATGACGAGTGGTGTTGGCGCTACGGGGGTAGGTTCTGGTGGTGGAGCACGACGCATCACAGGCGCTGGGCGTCCCATTTTGTACACTAGATTGAGCGAATAGAAATCAACGTCGCCGCGATTTTGTACGCCATCATTAACCCGATAGCGTTCTACTTCACCCCGCAATGCCAAGGCTTCGCTGAGTTTATACTCCATGCCGAGACCGACTTTGCCGTTTGCCTTGCTTTCACTTGGATTAGGATTCGTTACCGCAAACAAGCGATTGCCAGTGAAGTGTGCTTTTGCTTCGGTGTAATGGACGCCAAAACGTGCGTAGACGGAAAAGCGGTCAGTGACAGGTAATTGTGCCAACAGGTCAAGATTCACACCTTGAAATCCCACTTCGCCATTTAGTTGACCCGGATTGCCAGTTGCAGTGAAACCAGATTTACCTAAATTAAAATAGCCACCTTCAATCGCGAAGTTTTCATTGAGTTGTTTGCCAAGATACAGTTTGTAGCCCAGATCTCGCTCGTCCTTCGTGAATAACACAGAATTGGCGCCGTTTTCCAAGAGGCTGCGAACCAAACGTTGTTCATCAATATTGGTGCGCGATTGCCCTATGCCTGCACCGATAAACCAGGCCGATTTTGCCCACTCGCTGGTGCGCCAGTCATTCTGTGCATGGGCCTGAGCATTGAATAAGAAAGCGCAGCTTATGAGTCCGAGCAGACTCAGTGTCTTAGTATGTTTCATGTAGTTCTCCAATTTAATTGAGTGTTTTTTGTTGAATTTTGATGGCTGAGGATTAACGTGAAATCACGTTATTTCTGAGCGTCACAGCACTCGCTGAAAGCACTCGACCGTTTTGTAAAGTGGCCATATCACCCATGGTGATTGCAGCAGAATTGGCCAAAATACTGCCTTTGAACACACTATTTGCGCCTAAAGTACTTGATGCTGTCGGAACCCAAAATATTTCACCGGCAGAAGCGCCAGCAGTCAGTGCAACAATCGAATTTGCCGTTGAATTTAAGGTGGAGCTGGTGCGGAAAATATACAAACCCGGACCATTCATAGTGAAAGTGCCCGTGATATTGATCGCACCTGCATAGCAGTAAATACCAGGAGGTAAAGTTAAACCGCCCAGATCAATTCCCGATGCAGAAGTCACATTACATGCGCGTGAATTCGCATCCGCGATGGCCACTTGCAGATCGGCCAGGGCATTAGCCAGAATTGCGCCTGATTTATAGTTGGTATAACCAGCGACCTGTACCGGATCTATCGTTTGAGAAGGTGAACCCACATCGCCCGTAACGAGTGTTAATCCACCCGCATTATTCGTAATGGAATTTCCCGCCAACACAGCAAAGCTATCAGCCACACCGAGGTTAATACCAGCAATCGGTGGCGCCGTTACTGAAAAATCCGTACTACCGCTGATCAATCCTTGCGTCGCAGTAATCGTAGTGATACCAGCAGTGAGCGCCGGTGCTAAGCCTTTTGGTGCGGTATTGCTAATGGTCGCAGTCACAGGATTAGAAGAACTCCAGACGACGTCATTACTGATATTGGCAGTGCTTAAATCGCTGTAGGTTGCGGTTGCAGTAAATTGTTTGTTATCACCAATAGCCGCACTTGCATTAATCGGGGTGACCGCAATTGAAACCAAGCCCAGAGACGCAGTCACGGTTAAATTTGCAGTGCCTGATTTACCGCTGAGAAGCGCAGTAATCACTGTAACACCAGGATTAATGCCATTCGCTACACCACTTGAGTTAACCGTGGCGAAGGTGACCAAGCTAGAACTCCAGTTAACCAGATTGGTGATGTTGGCCGTCGAATTGTCAGAGTAAGTTCCGGTAGCCGAGAAATTAATGCTACTGCCTTGAGCTACGCTAGCAGGTGAGGGAGCGACAGCAATTGAAACCAAGGTAGGAAGGATAGACACTGTGAGTGGACTACTATCAGTTTTTCCCTGGTAGTTTGCAATGATATTGGTCGTGCCTGCATTGAAACCAGTTGCGACACCCGTAGGCAGGATCGTTGCGATCGTGGTGTCACTGGAAGTCCAACTGACCAGATTGGTGATATTGGCGGTGCTACCATTGCTATAGAGCCCCGTCGCAATAAAGCTTTGCGTCGCGTTGGACATGATGCTAGCGGTATTGGGTGTGACATCAATAGAGGCTAAAGTGATAGGCAAAGAAACAGTCAGTGTAGCGCTACCCGATTTAGCATTAAGTGTCGCAGTCATGACACTGGAGCCGACGGCTAAGCCTGTGGCAACACCAGTAGGCAGTATCGTTGCTTTAGTCAGATCACTCGACGTCCAGACTACGGCGTTGCTAATATTGGCTGTGCTTCCATCTGTATAAGTGCCCGTCGCGACAAAGCTTTGCGTTCCTGCTACGAAGATATTGGCATTTGCAGGTGTCACGGCAATCGACACTAACTGTGCCGGTGCGACAGTTACGGTGGTGCTCACGGTCATGCCATTAAACACGGCTGTCATTACGCTGGTACCGGTAGTCATCGCTGTGACCATGCCTGAAGTAGCGTTTACAGTGGCGACCGCCGGCGTGCCGGACGTATATGCACTGGTATTACTCACATTAATCGAACTACCATCGCTGTAACTTGCCATGACAGTCAGGGCTTGTGTAGCGCCTATAGGTAAAGTTGGATTAATAGGTGAGATGGCAAGCTGAACTAGGACAGCAGGCGTCACCGTTAAGTTGGTTGTGGCACTTAAACCACCGGAGCTGGCTACGACAGGCGTAGTCCCCACTACGAGTGCGGTGGCAACGCCAGTCGCAGAGACACTGGCGATAGCCGTGTTCGATACAGAGAATGTACTAATGGCAGTGATGTCGTTGCTGCTGCCATCGGAATAAGTCCCTATGGCTCTAAAAATTTGCTGATTGCCTTTTGGAACACTAGGATTGAGCGGCGTGATTGCCATTGAGCTGAGCGTCGCTGGCAGTACGATCAGATTTGCGCTGGCAGTCTTGTCAGAGAATTTGGCGGTAATGACGGCGCTGCCTGCAACAAGTCCTTGAGCCGCACCGATTGTGGAAATTTTCGCGGTTGCAACAGCGCTCGAGGACCATGTACTTTCTGTGCTGACGACACGCGAGCTGCCATCGGCGTACGAAGCAGTTGCCACATATTGTTGCAGGCCGCCGATTTGTACCGAGCTAGTGAGAGGTGAGATGTTCAGTGCAACTAATGAGGCTGCCGGCAATCCTAATATCGGATCGCGTCCTTGATCACCGCCGCCGCTACCACCGCCACAGGCGGTACTGATGGCAGCCATTAGTAATATGGAAAGCCATGATGAAAACCATGCATATGGCTTGGATAAATACGATTGGATAGTCATTTTTTGTCCTCTTTGATTTTTTAACTTAGGTGGGTGAATTTAGAATTGCAGTAATAAACATAGGGCGTGATCAGGCTTAGCGCCTGATTAAAATTCGGCGATAAGTTGGATGGATTTGCTTCCCTTTTTTAAATCCAAACGCAGTTTTGCCTACGCACACCTAGAGCGTCTGTTCGTTAGCCGACATAAGGATTGACTGTGCTAAAAAACCACTGCACCGCAATACAAGTCGGGAATTCAAGATGTCGCGTCTATGTGTGCCAGCCCACATACGAATAGGCATAACTCAATTAAAGTGCGTTCAAAGCAGGAGAGTGTGTTACTTTGACAGCCTGGTTTGGTTTTATATTTTTTTCGCGATTGAGAGCGATAATGTCTATGCCAAATGACTTCTCAACTCACATTGCTTGAACACTTAATCAGCCGCTTTCATCGCTGAAGTTCACTTGATCCATCAATCCAATTTACCTACCTAGACTGGAAAGAGAAATAACTATGTCCAGTCCGAATGTGAGCAGCGCTCACAACTCGTCAGCCGCGTCTAACAATCGTAATTCAGTTGCAAGTACGCCTAGCGCTCATCAGCACAATCAAAACCACTTACTGGCCGCATTGCCACTCATAGAATTTGATCGGCTCTTACCCAACTTAGAGTTGGTCAACCTGCGCCTGGGTGAGGTATTGCATGAATCCGGAGGGAAATTGTTATATGCGTATTTCCCGACGACGGCGATTATTTCTATGCATTACCTGTTAGAAAATGGTGGCTCATCAGAAATCGCTGGGATAGGGAATGAGGGCGTACTCGGCGTCAATCTGCTCATGGGCGGGAACACGACACCCAGCAGGGCAGTGGTACAGACGGCAGGATTTGGCTATCGACTGAACGCGCAAATTCTTATGGATGAATTTCAACTGGCCGGTTCAGTAATGCGCCTGATGTTGCGCTACACCCAGGCTTTGATCACCCAAATGGCACAAACCGCGGTTTGCAATCGCCACCACAGCGTCGATCAGCAGTTATGTCGTTGGTTGTTGTTAACGCTGGATCGTTCTGCCGGTAATGAACTGACCATGACCCAAGAGTTAATTGCGGGGATGTTAGGTGTAAGGCGCGAAGGTGTCACGGAAGCCGCAGGAAAATTGCAACAACAGGGAATTATCAGTTATCGGCGCGGCCATATTACCGTTTTGAACAGGACTGGTCTGGAACGTCAGGTTTGTGAGTGCTATGCGGTGGTGCGCACAGAAGTAAAACGATTATTGTGCGATGTTCATCAGCGCTAATTCCAAATGCTATCTATGAGGTAAATGTATGACCGAAATACTCAAAACGGCAATAAGCACGAATTTCAAGAAGCGTAGCTTATTCGCTTTCGGTTTAGGTATGGCATTACTTGTGCTAACCGGCTTGATCGCCTGGAATACGATGCGATTGTCAACAGCGTCTATCGTCAGTATCGAACAAAGTCATGCGCTCAGTTTAGCATTTGATGGATTAAGTGATAGCTTGGACAAGATAGAGCAGCGTCAACTTCGCTTTTTCTTACACGCCGAATCAGCATCACTGACTTCAGATGATGCACAAAGAGGCGAAGATTGGAAGACTGATCGCGATTTACTCTTGGCAGAAATCGCCATGAAACGGGCCGATCTGTTTAGTCTGACTGAACATGACCTTGAGCAGCGTAGTAATGTCATGAAGATAGATGCCGTCGTCGCACAGCGGATGGAAGCTTTGACTGAAAGCGAGCAAGTCTTTGTTCAATCCGGTGGCGCAGCCGCAGAATTGAGTGCTAGTCACGGTATGAAATTGGTCGCTGATATACGCCAAGGCATTGCCGATGTGGAGCGTCAACTACAGAGAAAGATACAGCAACAGCAGAGCGATGAGTTGGCTCGTTTAAAGCAAATTGGGCTGCTCATCACTTTTCTCTTAGTGCTAATTGCGCTCATTTCGATTTGGCTGCAAGGAAACATACGTCAGCGCTTACGAGATGAGTTTACACAACATGAACAGCAACAGCCGCTTTTGAGTAAAGGTGCATTGCAGGACGCCATTTTTAATAGTCGCAATTTTTCTAGCATTGCGACCGATGTGCATGGTGTGATTCAAATTTTCAATGCAGGTGCGGAGCGCATGTTAGGTTACCAAGCCAGTGATGTCGTCGATCAGATTAGTCCAGCGGCGATCTCAGATCCACAAGAGGTCATAGAGCGGGCAGCAGCTTTGAGCGTAGAGATGAACGCTGCAATTGCCCCGGGCTTTGAGGCCTTAGTCTACAAGGCATCGCGCGGCATAGAAGATATTTATGACCTGACTTATGTGCGTAAAGATGGGAGTCGTTTTCCTGCCAATGTCTCAGTCACCGCCTTGCGCGATGCAGATCAGACTATTATCGGCTACCTCTTAATTGGAATTGATAATAGCGCTCGCAAACAAGTCGAGGCAACGCAGGCTATCACAGATCAACGCTTGCGTGATCTGCAGTTTTACACACGTTCTTTAATCGAATCTAACATCGATGCACTGATGACCACTGATCCCGTGGGATTGATCAGTGATGTGAATCAGCAGATGGAAAGATTGACCGGCAGAACACGTGAAGAATTAATAGGCACTCCTTGCAAAGACTATTTCACCGAACCTGAACGCGCACAGACTGCAATCACACGCGTTATGCAAGAAGGTAAAGTCACCGATTTTGAACTTACCGCCCACGATAAAGATGGCAAAGAGACGGTCGTTTCCTACAATGCTACAACCTTCTATGATCGCGAACGTAATTTGCAAGGCGTTGTGGCAGCCGCTCGTGACGTGACAGAACGCATAATTGCAGAACGCGCTTTACAGCACACGAATCTCGAATTAAACGTGGCGATTGCTACTGCTGAGAAAGCCAATTTGGCGAAGTCAGAATTTTTGTCCAGCATGAGCCATGAATTGCGTACGCCACTCAACGCGATTCTTGGTTTTGCTCAACTCATGGCATCCGAATCGCCACCACCTAATCTCTCCCAAAAACAATCAATAGATCAGATTTTGCAAGCGGGCTGGTATCTCTTAAAACTCATCAATGAAATCCTTGACTTGGCCCTCATTGAGTCGGGCAAAGTCAGCATTTCGCAAGAAGCGATGTCTTTAACCGATGTGCTGCAAGAGTGTCAGGCTATGATATCTCCGCAGGCTTTGAAGCGAAATATTGATGTGCATTTTCCTGATTTAGAAGATTTATTTTATGTGCATGCGGACAGAATGCGCGTCAAGCAGGTGATCATCAACCTCTTATCGAACGCGATTAAATACAACCGTGACAATGGCAGGGTTTTGATTGAATGCCGTCGTGCCAGTCAACACAAAATACGTGTGAATGTGACCGATACTGGAATGGGCTTAAGCGCAAAACAGTTACAACAATTATTCCAACCCTTTAATCGACTGGGGCAGGAGAGTAGCAGTGAAGAAGGAACCGGTATTGGCCTGGTGGTTACTAAACAATTGGTCGAACTCATGGGAGGCGAAATCGGTGTCGAAAGCCAAGTCGGGGTCGGCAGTGTTTTTTGGATAGAGTTCAATGCCTCTGTGGTGCCTAAACTAGACCAATTTGAAAGTGCCTTGTCTGAAAAAAATAGTGAGCTGACAATGCAAGACCAGACCGACATGGTGACCCGTACTTTGCTGTATGTAGAAGATAACCCCGCGAATTTGGCTCTGGTGGAACAATTGGTTGCACGTTGCAGTAACTTACGTTTGATCTCGGCGGTAGATGGCTATATGGGAATCAGAATGGCACGCGCTTATCAACCTGATGTCATCTTAATGGATATTAATTTGCCAGGTATTAGTGGCTTCGGCGCTTTAAAAGTCCTGCAAAACGATGTGTTGACGGCACATATTCCTATCGTCGCCTTATCTGCCAACGCCATGCCACGAGATATAGAGAATGGTATGCATGCGGGATTTTATCGTTACCTGACTAAGCCGATACGGGTTGATGAATTTATGAGCGCCTTACAACAGGCGCTTGAACATGCCAGTGTGATTTCTGAAACGCTAAGTGCTTCAACAACAAAAAGTCTTTAAGAAAATAGTAGTCATCGAGAGAAATTATGTTAACGCCCATCAAAGTACTTCAAGCAAAAATCCTGATTGTCGACGATCAGGTCGCCAATGTCAGTTTGCTGGAAAAAATTCTCGCCAATATCGGCTATCAACATGTGATCTCAACGCTCGATCCCACTGTCGTTTGTGAACTGCATCGTGAACATCATTTCGATTTAATTCTGCTCGATTTGCAAATGCCAGTGATGGACGGTTTTCAAGTCATGGCAGCACTCAAAGATGTAGAACCCGATTCTTATACCCCGGTCTTGGTGATTACCGCTCAGCCTTCTGAAAAATTGCGGGCTCTGCAAGCAGGTGCTAAGGACTTTGTCAGCAAGCCCTTTGAGTTAGTCGAGTTGCAAACGCGTATTGCAAACATGCTGGAAGTGCGACTACTCCACAAAAAATTAGCGGACTACAATCAGATATTAGAGAAGACTGTAGCGGAACGCACTCAACAATTAAAAGAAAGCGAAGCCCGTTTCCGGAGTTTTACTTCCTTATCCTCAGATTGGTACTGGGAACAAGATGCAGCAGGCAATTATGTCAGTGTATCGGGTCCGGTCTTCGATATGTTGGGCATGGCAGAGCCAAACCAGGGCGGCGCTTTAGCCTCGAACTTGGCGGAACAAAATCAAATCGAGTACGCGCAGTTGCGGGCAAAGATTGATGATAGAACACCATTCCTCAATTATGTTTATAGCCTGATGAAAGCGGACGGCAGTCGTCAGTATTTACAAGTCAGTGGCGAGCCTATTTTTGATGAAGGCGGCCGTTTCATGGGATATCGAGGTATAGGCATGGAGCTCAATGAGCGGCACCGTGCCGATACCGAACTGATACGATTGCGCAGTGCGTTCGACTGTATAGAACAAGCCATTCTTATTTTTGATAGGGATACGGCGCGCCTGATTGATGCCAATCAAAGCGCCTGTTCCTTATTTGATCTCGCCTATAGCGACCTAGACAATGTCGATTTAAGTTATCTCGGCTTTGTTGATCTGCAAAGCCGTCGTGAACAATTTTTCGGCATGAGTTCTGCACTCAGTCATTACCAGGAACATAGCCTGCTACGCAATAAAGAGGGTGATTTGTTCCCGGTCACTATCCGTTGGTATAGCTGTCCGATAAAAAATGAATGGAACGTCATGGCACTGATTACTATTAATGAATCGATCTCGGTTTTTGATGGTTTGGATTAATTCATGTGATCGGCCGTCGCCTTTTTTGAGGCGGCAAGTACACTTAAAAATTGACTAGGTTCGTTAGCGAACAGAAGTTCACTTTGTTTTTCTCTATAACGGTACAGCACCTCGCTTCTGTCCTTATCGTTAATCGGAGAATTACTATGAACAAAAAATTACACAAGATAGTCAGTCCACTGTTTGCTGTTCTATTGCTTGCTATCGCAGGCTGCAGCAGCATGAAAACCCCGGCAACAGCGGATGTGGCAGTGTCTAAAGCCGCCGTGGATAGTGCGGTGGGAGCAGGTGGCGCCGAATTCGCGCCAGTGGAAATGAATGCGGCACGCGAAAAAATGCGTCTGGCCAATGCAGCAATGGCCGCTAAAGATTATCCCTTAGCGATGGAGCTGGCGAACCAGGCGCAAGTCGATGCCAAACTAGCCCAGAGCAAAGCCAATTCAGCAAAAGCACAAGCTGCTGCCGATGCTTTGCAAGAAGATATCCGTGTCATGCGTGAAGAATTTAATCGTGCGAATGCCTTACGCAAATAGCGCGCACGAGCTCAAATCAATCTACGCAAATCCAAGCATTCACTCATTTATTAATCAAAGGAATTTCCATGAAATCATCTCTTCATCGTGCCATGACACCGATCGCCATCGCGATTAGTCTGCTCTTAGTCGCCTGCAGCACAGCGCCAAAAACAACTGCCTTATTGGATCAAACCCGTAGCGACTTTATGATGGCGCAAAACAATCCTGCCGTTGGTATTTATGCGCCTTTAGAAATGAAGCAAGCCGGCGAAGCCTTGGCGGTCGCCAATGAAGCTGCACTCAATAAAGACAGTGAACAAAGGATAGATTCTCTGGCCTATTTAGCGAAACAAAAAATCGCCACCACACAAGAAGTGGCCAAACAAAAATCCGCAGAAGCCGACGTGCAAAATAGCAATAAGCAGCGCGATCAGCTACGTCTGGACCAAAGAACCCAAGAGGCGAATCAAGCAAGAGTCGCGGCTGATCAGGCCAATCTCGTGGCCGAGCAAGCCAAATTAAGTGCAGACCAAGCAAAGCAGAGTGCAGAGAACGCGAAACAAGCGACGCAGGTGGCACAAAATGAAACCATGGAAGCACAACGATTGGCGCAAGAAGCACAAGCAAAAAACGCCAAATTAGAGGCTCAACTTGCTGAGTTAGCTGCCAAGAAAACCGAACGCGGTATCGTCATTACGTTTGGTGATGTGTTGTTTGATACGAACCAGGCGCGTTTATCGCCTGCCGGCATGCGTATTGCACAAAAGCTAGCAGACGTTCTGCAACAAAATCCAAAACGCATGGTATTGGCGGAAGGTTTCACTGATAGCACAGGATCCGATCAACACAATCAAGCTTTATCTGAGCGTCGTAGCGAAGCGGTGCGTAGCGCCTTGCAAGGCATGGGCATCAGTCGGGACCGTATCAATATTCGTGGCTATGGTGAAGCATTTCCCATTGCTGGCAACCAAAGTGCCGATGATCGCCGTTTAAACCGTCGTGTAGAAATCATTCTCTCGGACGATAGCGGCAAGATTGTCGCACGTTAAATCAAACCCACAGATGAAAGAACAAAATGGCAAACAAAAAATTTAATGACAGCTATCAAGCTGTCTCACAAGACTTCAACCAGCTCGTAAATGATGCACGCATGTTATTTGAAGAAGCAACAACACTTACCGGTGAAAAAGCAAACGAAGCAATCAAGCGCGGGATGGAACTTTTAGATATCGCAAGTAAAAAAGTCCATGAAGCACAAAACAGCGTAATTACTTCGGCAAAAGAAGCAAGTGACTGTACAGAAGTGTATGTCAAAGAAAACCCGTGGCGCTCCCTGGGCGCTGCGGCAGGAGTCGGTTTAGTTATAGGTCTGATTGTCGGTCGCCGTCGATAAAAAATTAAGCACAACGCAAAAACACCTTTCTATTTATAAAACTTTTTAGGACACATCATGACCGTTACTTCATCCCAAACAAATAAAATTAAACCTGCTGCCAGCAAATTGCTAGTCAGTTTGTTCGCCGTCGGTTTAGCCGTCAGCGCCTTATCGGCATGTAATAAATCGCCTGATAAAGCGGTACCCGCAGCTTCGGTCACCATAGGCACCGAGATCGATGACGCTGTGCTCACAACCAAAGTCAAGTCCGCAATGATGGCGGATGAATATGTTAAGAGTCTGGACATCAAAGTGGAAACATTTAAAGCCGATGTCATGCTTAGCGGATTCGTCGATACGCAAGCCCAAATGGACAGAAGCGTCGAAGTCGCAAAAGCCGTCCTCGGTGTAAAAAATGTCGAAAATAAACTGAGTATCAAGGTCGGTACGCAGACCGTGGGTAATAAGATTGATGACACGGTAATCACAGCTGGCGTCAAAACCGCCATGTTGGCCGACCCTATTATGAAAAGCCGCGAAGTCTCAGTCGTGACGGTCAAAGGCGAAGTGCAATTGAGCGGATTTGTCGACAGCGAAACGCAAATCACTCATGCCAGCGAAGTTGCCAAGCGAGTGGACGGTGTCGTCAACGTCGTTAATCACATGACAGTGAAGAAGTAAGTTAATAACGACGAATGGCAGAGCAATCGCATGACGGTAGTGTGAATTGAATGAATGTCGAAAACACGAGCCGAAGAGTTTCAAAGGGCGCAGAGAAAAAACAGCAACAAGTCTTTCTCTGCGCCCTCTGCGCCTCTGCGGCGAAGTTTTTTTATCGCGAAGTATGAGGTAAGTATTACGTAAGTACCGTAAGAAAAGCTCAGATCAATCCTTAATGCCGTTCAGTTAATCGAACAAGGTGCTTAGGTCTGCGTCAAAACCCCTCAACGCCGAGACGCAGAGGCGCGGAGATACGCAGAGGTACCCAGTAAAATCTTCGCTTTTCTCTGCGCTCCTCGGCGCCTCTGCGTCTCGGCGTTGAGGGGTTCTCATTTTCGACCAATGCCACAAAGTCCATTCGGATATAACTTAAAGCCAATACGCCAGACGCCGCGCCAGCCATTGCTTTAAGCGATCTAATACCGGACGATGGGCCCAGGCTTCTTTGCTAACTGGCGTAGAAGATTTGAGATCTTCAGTAAATGCATTTTCCATGTCCTGTCCAAATTCTGGGCTAAACACCATGACATTGATTTCACGATTATGAAGAAAACTTCGGGTATCAATATTGGTCGAGCCTACGGTCGACCATTGACTGTCTATGACGGCGGTTTTCGCATGTAATACCGCCACTTTCAATTGAAATAATTGCACACCTGAGTCCAGCATTTCTTCAAAATAAGACTTCGAAGCCTGTGACACCAGATCATTGTCGTTGACACCAGGCAGTATTAATTTTACTTCCACACCACGCTGCGCCGCTGCGTTTAGCGCAGTCAAAATCGCAGGGTCGGGGACAAAGTAAGCGCAGGTAATATGTATGCTGCGTTTGGCTTGAGACAGTGCGGACAAATAGGCTTGATAGATGTTTTGATTATCATCTGGTGCACTCGCAAGTACCCTTACCAAATGCTTGCCCGAATTGTTTAAGATAGGAAAATATGCAGCGTCTGGCAATTGTTCAAAGCTGAGTTCTTTCTCTTCCAGCCAGGTGTCCAAGAATACCCATTGTAAGGCAGCCACGGCCGGTCCAATGATTTGTAGATGGGTATCACGCCATCCTATTGAAGCATTATTGCTAGATTTTTTTGAGCGAAACAAAGAGCTATTCGCATAATTATTGCTAATGTTAATACCGCCAGCGAAAGCGATATTGCCATCGACGACCAGAAGCTTGCGGTGATCGCGTTGATTGGGGGACCAGGTACGTCCCTGGCTGATGGTATTCAATGGATTAACTGGATGAAACTCCAGCAACTCAATGCCCGCTTCGCGTAAGCGCTCGAAAAATGCATTAGGTGTGCCGACTGTACCTACACTATCGTAAATGATACGCACTTGGACACCGGCTTTTTGACGCTCAATTAATAGTTCGGCAAAGGCGATTCCCAGAGGATCGTGATCAAAAATATAGGTTTCTAAATGGATATGATGCTTCGCCGCTTGAATGGCTGCAATCATCGCTTCCATGGTTTGCGGACCGTCATGCAATAAGCTGATTTGATTGCCATCAATTAAAGGATTGCCCGTCACGGCTTGTTCCAGATTGGCAAGCATATTTAAATCTTGATAGGCTTTGCGCCAGCGCTTCTTAAGTAAGGCAGCGCTGGTTTTTTGCGTCAATTTGCCTTGAGCATCCGTGACAATAACAAGGGGTGTCAATTTGCCTGGCGTTGCAGGATCCTTAGCGACTATTTGCGGCACTTGTGCATCTGCGGTCATCGTCTGCGCGCTGATTTGCGACGAGTTAGCCGCAGAGTTAGAATCGTAGGGATCACCAGCTTTGGTGCCTGCGTCAGGCAGGGGCTTAATTGTCATTGGTGTCAAACTAGCGCACGAACAACATGCACTTAATAAGACGTATTTGCCTAGTTGGCATAGCCTGCTTTTCAAAACTGAGCGAATGCACGACCCTCCCAAAATCGGCACTCGTTGAGTGTTATCCTCATTGTCCATCATGTATATCCTAAATATGAGCCAAAGATTAGAACAGGCAGATATATATGACTGCACGACTATTCTATTTCAAAGCGCTATGCACTTTGCATTAAATGTACTTTGCTTGCTTTAGGGATAACACGTCGTCCCGCCAAGTGGGCAATAGAAAAATCCGATGCAGGTGCTTCAAATTTTAAAGTTTTTTTGTCTGCGTCGATCGCAGGCTTATTTCTATTCGGGGCTAATTTTAATAGACCGCGCAGAAAGTCGGCATCAATAATGACCACTTCACGTTGATTCACCGTGATCACACCAAGGCGGTGAAACACACATAAGACACGACTGACGGTTTCTATCGCCAGACCAAGATAATTAGCAATTTCGTTGCGCGACATACGCAGATTAAATCGTCGTGAGGAATAACCAAGTTGAGCATAACGTTCACCCATCATACAGAGAAAACGACCCACCTTGGCTTCCGCGCTCAAGGTTCGTTGTGCGCCTAAAATATATCGTTCTCGCGCCAACTCACGGCTCATGATGTGCAGTAATGCGTGCCCGAGTGACACATATTTTTCTGTCAGGGCTACTAAGGCTGCGTAGGGAATCAGGATGATGTCGCAATCCGATAAAGTGATGGTAGAGGATTGATGATGTTGTCTATGGATGCTATCAACGCCAATCAAGTCGCCTTTCATAGGAAAACTCAATACCAGTTCATTGCCATTATCATCGGTCATTGATGATTTAAGGAAGCCGCAATTGACTAGATATAGGTTATCCAAGACATCATTGGGAAAGTGTAAAATCTGACCCGCCTTATACCGGCGATGCTGAAACTGAGTGCTATCTTTATCAACATTTTGAGGCGCGGTTATTTTAAGTAACTCACAGACTTCCTGCATATTGGACCATAACTCATTCGACCCTTGATTTACCTGACCGAAGACGATGCGGGACGGAATATTAATCGATGACATCATGGCTGACTTTCTTGGTGAGTGAGTTAATTAATGCATGGAAGTAGTAGGAGACGTGAAATTCATAAATCTCACGGGAAAGCCTTTTGAGAGGATGCTGAATGTTGCATCCTCTAATTCAGATTCTTAGTTTCGGACTAATTGGCCATTATTAATCTTGACCTGATCGCCGACTTGCAAACCCGGGTTATTTGCAAAAGCCAAAGTTTGTGTTGCACCATTTTGCAACCGTACTATCACTTCGAAATGACTGGTTTTGCGGCTATTGCCTTCAATTGCGCGTCCAGCATAAGCACCGCCCACTGCACCGGCTATCTGTGCAGCAGTACGACCATTGCCATTCCCAACTTGACTACCAAGCAGTGCACCAACGACGCCGCCGCCTATCGTACCTAGGTAGCCACCTTCACCGCGTGTTTCTATCACATTGATCGCTTCTACCTGGCCACAGTTATAGCAAGCTACTTTTTTGATAGGCGTTCCATTGTTGGTTTGGTATGCGTTATTGCGATCGGCATTTCTATCGATCAAGCTCCCAGTCAGACGTTGACTGATAGTACGATCGCGCATGCTCAGGTAGGCGATGACTTCACTATTCGGCGTAATACGATCGCGACCACGGATAATGTAGTTTCCCTCATATTCGCCATTATTGTTTTCCGCTAATAACACTTTGCCACGTACACCAGCGATAGTCAGTTCCACTCTGGCACCTGAATTACCTAGTAGTCGAAAATTGAGAGAGTTGCCGGCGCTTAATTCGTCAGGCGCATCGAGTCTAAAGTTTTGAATCGCCAGATTATGGGCGCTGTCAACTTTTGGGTGATATCCGACACCGACTTGTAAGGACTCATTCAATACTTCGCTGGTGACTTGATTACCAAAACGTAAATTCGCCGTGACTTGGCTACGTGCAGCAATGCGATCTCTGGCACTAATGGTGTAAGTACCTTCATATTCGCCGGCATCGATTTCGATCAGATTCAAATTACGCGTCGCACCAGCAATACGCAAGCTGGCTTGTCCACCCGGCGTGCCATAAACACTGAAATTTAATTCCACACCGGGTGCAATTCGTCTAACTTCATCTACGTAAAAGGCTTGAATTTGCGGCTCGATTTTTCGATTAGCGTAATTGGGGACGGGATTTTGTGACGTCGCACTCGCATGGACCGAGCTTATGCTTAACAACAACACCGAAAAAGTCAAACTGCTGGACAAAATGCCTGGAGGGATGAATTTCATAATGATTCCTGTACTTAGAATTTAGATTCTCAACATTGAGAATCTTCTCAATGCGCTTATTAGCTCTTAGCTCAATGAGCAAGAACGATGAGTACAGGATAAGAGAAAAAAAACTATCCTACGGTGCGCTAACACACATTGTTTTATGTCAGTTAAGACAAGCGTGTGAAATCTGGGGCAAGGCATTGAAACGGACTAAGATTTCTTTGTATGATTTTTCCAGAAAAATTCACTGCATCTACCTACTTCAATCGTCTGCATTAAGTTTGGGTCTTGCGGTTTTACGTGCATGACCGCTTATCGGTGATCATCCCTGTGCTGTGTCGCTGGCCGACGCCTTGATCGATATAGATTTCGGATTTTCATTCTGTGCTTGGTACAGCAGTTCGCGATTACCTGCAACAGACAAACCGGCAATTCAGAATCGAGTGACTTGATACACATCAGAGCAATACTGAAGCTTTACCACGACAGCAAATATTGGCCTGGTCCACGTCTTAAATGGTAGAACTAATGTACGTGAACGTACTGATACTAAAGCGATTTTGGGCGAGACTAGTGCAGCACTCCCGCTGAAATAACTTAAGGATGACACCATGAACTATGAAAATCGTGACTTGTATGGCATGTACAAAAGAGATGCAGAATATGGACCTGGCCCGCGTTTAATGGGCGCCGACACCTTGATTGGTGACGCCGTCTACAATTTGCAAGATGAGCATTTAGGCGATATTAAAGAAATTATGTTGAATGTATCGAATGGCAGAATTGCTTACGCGGTAATGTCATTTGGTGGTGTATTTACGATAGGTCAAAAGCTATTTGCGGTCCCGTGGGAAGCACTGCACTTAGATACCACGAATAAACGCTTTACCATGAACATCATGAAGGAACGCTTTGAAAATGCGCCTGGCTTTAACTCAGATCATTGGCCTGACATGGCAGATCAAGAATGGACAGATAGTGTGAATAACTACTACCATCCAAAAGCGATCTAAATTCTCCCCAGAGGACACAAATTCAAATTTGATGTCTGATGTTTGCACCGCGACGATGTTTGTTGCGGTGTTTTTTATACCGCATACAAATCGAGTACAAAAAAAAGTGGTCGTAAAAAACGACCACTTTCAGTTGCGACAGTGAAATTAATGCTGACTATTTTTTGAATGCTTTACTGACCGTTTTTTGTATGTCTTTAATCGCCGCCTTAGTGTCACCGACAGCTTCCTGTGCTTTACCTATGGCCTGATTCTTTAAGCCCGCTACTTGCTGTTGCTTGCTGCCAGTAAGCTTACCGATGTTCTGTTGCACTTTGCCACCAATATTCTTAAGTGCGCCGTTTGCTTGATCTTTGTTCATGAGTTACTTTCTAGTAAATGACGTTGCTGTCAGCACCGTCGTCTTAATAACAATGGGATTTGTAGACTCGCACACCTTAAATGTTTGAGTTTAATCAGGTTTGAATTTGCGCCAATTTATTTCTGCGCACTTAAATTTGCGATTTGAAGTAGTGAAATGAATTGACGAAAGCGTCGCGGATTTTATCGATATCCGCCACCATCGCATGCCATGATTCTTCGCTGCTCTCTCGTAGTTTTGTCATTTTCTCTTTCGCCAAATCAGACTGTACTCTGACCTTTTCTATCTCTGCATGATAGCGTTCACGCGTGTTATCTTGGATATTCGCAGCGGAAAATTCAAGTTCAGTTAATTTGACATTGAGCTCATCGAGTTCATGTTTGATTTTTTCAATATAGACAGTTCTGGATTGCATATGTTTTCCTATCAATTTGCTTGTTACTGATGAATGTACTTTTCAGACAGCGTGGGACTTTAGCTCGTCATCTAGAATCGACGTCGACCACTAATGAATCCTATCAACAACATGATCACCGCAATGACCAGCAAGATGTGAATAAAACCGCCCAGGGTATAGGCACTAACAAAACCTAATAACCAAAGCACAATCAGAACGACACCTAGGGTATACAACATAAAATTTCCTTTTTTTTTAAAAAATAAGTTAAGAGCAAACACACTTTATTTCACCAAATTTATTGAAATTAAAATGTGGAAGCTTACAAAATTGCCAGCGTGAAAACCTAGTATTGAAAATTGGGACTAAGCTTAATTTCTATATGCATGACCATCGGCAACGCGTATTCTGTCGCCGTTGCGTAGATTGCCGATATCAGTTTGATGTACAACTTGATATCCGCCATCATCCATGCGGATACTGATACGGTAGTAATTGTCTTGGCGATTTTTTTCTACGTTATTACCGATCACGGCACCGCCTATGCCACCTGCAACTGTCGCAACGGTGCGTCCGGTGCCGCCACCAATCTGATTACCGACAATCGCGCCAATAATGCCGCCAACTACGGCGCCAGCACCGCTACTTGGTCGCTCATTACCGACCCACTGTATTGAGTCAACCGTACCGAGTGAACTGCGCTGTGCGTAAGTATTGTTATAGGGCGTTGAAGTTTGATAGGGGGCGTTACTAGCACAGCCACTTAGGGCTGCAATACAAACCAACAAAGTGGTGGGGATAATATTTTTCATGAGGGCTCCTTAGTAAGAGCTTCATCATAAAAAATCAAAAAGAAAGTCTCTGTTCGTTGACGCACGCTCAGGAGTTCTTTTTTTTGAGAATACAAGAATTCTTTTCCAAGCTTGCCAAGCCTATGTTCGACAACGAACAGAACTATTGTTTATGGCCACGTATAACAACACAGTCGATTCACTCTGACAGGCCAAACGGCACAAATGGCAGGCTTTTTTTGATTCACTTGTTCCGGCTCACTAATCCCTACTAACGAAAGTAACAAATGAAAAAAATCCTACTAGCTTCTTTGATTTGTGCGGTATCTATGAGTACGAGCGCTTTTGCTGCGGATCCTGATGCCGCGACTATCTTTAAAGACGCAAAAATAAAAGCCGAAGCGGACTACAAAATCGCGTCGGCAAAGTGTACCTCGCTGAAGGATAACGCTAAGGATGTCTGCACCGCAGAAGCTAAGGCTGCACGTATCCATACCGAAGAAAACGCGCAAGCCAATTTTCATAACAATTTGAATGCACGCACCAGTGCAATTAAGAAGATTGCCGATGCCGATTATGAAGTCGATAAAGCGAAATGCCTGGCGATGATAGGCAATGACAAAGATGTCTGTATCAAGAAAGCAAAATCGACCAAAGTAGCTGCCGTTGCTACCGCCAAAGCAGACAAGAAAGTGATTGAAGCACGCAGCGACGAAGCTGCAGATAAAAAGAATGCAGAATACAAAGTCGCCATTGAAAAATGCGATGCCTTAAGCGGCGTAGCGAAAGACACTTGTGTTACCAGCGCTAAAAAGAAGTTTGGTAAATGAAGCTCGTAGTAACAACAGCAGTAGCAGTATCAGTTAAGTATTAAATTGAGTCCTCGCCATATCGATGGCAAATCACTTTTATGTAGTTAAATCCCGCATCTCTTAGAAAGTATTTATGAAAATCTCACAAAAATTGTTGGCTATCCTGTTCGCTTGTTCTTTAGTTGGTTTAGCGGGTTGTGCTGCAACCAAGCAACAAGAAAGCACAGGCGAGTATATTGATGACTCTTGGATTACCACCAAAGTAAAAGCAGAGATATTGAACGAGCCCACCTTAAAATCAGCCGAAATCAATGTCGAAACCTTCAAAGGTGTTGTGCAGTTAAGCGGTTTCGTCAGTAACGCTTCAAGCATAGACAAAGCCGTCTCAGTGGCGCGCAATGTACGCGGTGTCAACTCGGTAAAAAATGATATGCGTGTAAAGTAAATTAGGGTGGTCAGTAAAAAAGCTAGCACGGCATTGGTTTGCCTTACTAGCTTTTTTCATTTTTTCGGTCAGCTTTTTTCGCAGCTTGCAAGCGCATATATTAGGTCAATAGGCAATACTACTTTTTAAGATATGTTCCCAATTCCCTTGCTCGTGTTAGCCGGATATCTGCAGCAAAATGTCGCTAATTGCTAGTCATTACAGTTTCTCGTTATGGGGAAGCCTGATGACTCTTTAGTACTCTCACAGAAGCGTCCATCGGTAAGGTATAAAGCGTCTTTCCATCTGGTGAAAATTGCGCTTGATACACAGGTGATTCATAGTAGATGCTGAGCAAATGCTGGAGATGCTGCGTGTCCCACAGCTTGACTGTTTGGTCGGCTGAGGCACTCACTAAGCGTTTTCCATCTGGATGGTAAGCGACGCTATAGACGGTTTCGTCATGCGCTTCAATCTGCTGTACCCGTCCATTTCTCTTGAGCTCGACCTGACTTAAACTGGCATCGCCAGAAGCAATCGCTAAGTAAGTTGATTGCGGATTAAAACTTAGCGCATGAATCTGAGCTTTGTGGTGCGTAAAACTATAAATCTCCTTTCCACTTTGCGCATCCCACACTTTGACACTACCGTCCTGGGCACCTGTCGCTAAAAATTTTTGATCTGCACTCATCGCCGTCGTGCTGATGTTTTTTTCGTGCTGCAACGTCAATATGATTTTCTTCTCAGCGATATTCCATACCTTGGCGGTACCCGCACTGGACGCTGCAAATACCTGCTTGCCATCGGCATATAATTGGACTGCCACGAGTTGATTGCCTTTCACTTCATCAAGCGTGCTGCTCAGTTGATAAGGCATGACAGGCGATACTTTATCCCAAATCTTGATAAGACCATCGTTACCCACGCTCGCAAGGCGACTCTGATCCTTGTTACTACTGACAGCATTCGCCGAGGACTGATGCCCATGCCATTCAGCAAGCATCTCAGAATTTTGGGTATTCCAGATTCTTAAACCGCCTTGCCAGGCTGCGGTATATGCATATGTACCATCGGAAGAGAAATGAATACCATACACACTGGCGGGATGTTTCCAGGCACTGGCGTAGCGTCCGACGCCTGATAGTTGGTCGCTATTCCAGCGCTTGATTTCTGGTGCGCCAGCACTCAAGAAATAGGTCCCACCTGGCGCATAAACAACCGACTGCACACCCTTGATGTGGGCGTGCAAAATTCCTGTTTCCGCACCCTTAATTACGTCCCAGGTTCGTATCGTCTGGTCAGTGGAGGCTGATACCAGAGTCTTGCTATCTGGGCTAAAAGCGATGCTATTTACCCACTTTGTATGACCCCGACCTTGATCGCCTAAAGTATGAAGGCGTTGACGTGACTGCATATTCCATATCCGTATTTTGCCGTCTTTGCCGCCGGCTGCTAATAATCGGCTGTCTGGACTGAACTGTATGCTTTGTACTGCCTTGTATTGATCGTTCTCTTCCGATGTAAGTAGCTCTGCATCTCCCCAAGACTTGGTATTCCAGAAAGCGATGGTTTTTTGTACCTCCCATGAACCCACCGCCAGATATTGCCCGTCCGGACTGTAGGCAATACTCAGCAAAGGCTTGGTGCCGTAGTCAAGTTTTTGTACTGGCGCTCCGGTCTGATGATCCCAAATCTCGACGATACCCCAAACGCCACGCTCTTTATTATGGTTCCAAGAAGCTGCTGCTAAGTCTTTACCGTCGGGGCTAAATGCGATCGCTGTGATGCCACGACCAGCACCTTGCAAGTGTTGTCGCTCTTTTCCTGTAGAGACTTCCCAAGTCTTTACCAAATGTTTGGAAAAACCCGCGCTCAATAAGGGTAGGGCGGGATGAAAAGCCAAGGATTGCGGCGTCAAATTTTTATCAAAAAACGACCATAGTTCCTTACCGCTACTGAGTTCGATTACCCTGACTTTTTTGTCCTTGTCCGCGGTGGCTAGCCATAATCCATTGGGACTTATACTCAAGACCTTGACGCTTCCCGTGGCAGCGCCGAACCCAGCCTGCGCTTGCATCACTTGCTGTTGAAGGTAGTCCCATTCCCATCCACGAAGTGCTTTTGGCGCTTGTTGTAACCAATGAGTCGCGTCAGCTGTTTCGTGCAGGCGAATCGCATGACTTGCCGCACCTATGTGTGCTTGATAGGACCGCGACTGCAACATTTGCTTGTCTTGCGCAATTCCTGAGTTGGTAAAAAAAGCGAGCCAAAACGCTAACAGTAATTGAGTAGTTTTCATGGTAGGTACGCAAGTGGAGGGAGTAGCTTGATTTTGCTAGTTATTCCTTGATTGCGTCAAGCTTAGTGTTTAGTGGAGCAGGCGCCAAAAACATGGTTTATGTGATTAGGACTCTGCTTGACATAACGCACTACTTTGGTGGAAATTCAATAATAAAATTCCTGCGGTCGACGTCTTAGTGTCTTTTGCCCCATATTTGCATTATTACGCAAATAGGTATATTATTCAATCTATGCAAAAGCAAACTCATTTATTTCATCTTCATTTTTGCCTAACGGAGCATTGATTATGCCGAAACTTCCTCTTAAATTGTTGGCAGTAGCGATCTTCCTGACAAGTTTGCCTAGTGTTGGAGTGGTCTGGGCTCAAAAGCCATCGACCATAAGCACCGCGCCTGTCAGGATGGCGAATGCCGATGCTTTCATTAGCGCTGACGGTGTGGTGGAAGCTGTGCGCAATACCGTCATTTCACCGCAAGTATCTGGCGCCATTGTGCAGCTTCCAGTTCAGGCTGGTGACACCATCAAGGCGGGGCAGTTGTTAGTGCGGCTCGACGCCCGCGCAGCGCAGCAGGATGTCACTGCCAGCAAAGCGCAGGTCGATGCTGCGCGAGCTAATTTGGCGGTAGCAGAAAAAGATTATGAACGTCAAAAACTTCTTTTTGAAAAAAACTACATCAGCCAAGCGCAGTTAGATCGCGCTCAGGCGCAATTTAAGTCCGCTGCAGCTCAAGCAAATGCACAGATCGCCCAGACTGGCGCGGTACAAACGCAGTCGGGTTTTTATGCTATCTCGGCGCCCTATAATGGCATCGTGTCGGACATGCCCTCAGCAATCGGTGATATGGCAATGCCGGGACGTCCCATTATGACGGTGTATGATCCAACTGCCTTGCGTGTCATCTTTACGGTGCCGCAGGCCAAAGTCGCGGCATTAAAACTGGCGCAAGGCTTGACCATAGAGATTCCTTCCTTAGCGCCCGAATTGCGCTTTATCACACCGAAGTCAGTTACGGTATTGCCGCTCTCCGATGCATCTACTCACACGGTTCAACTGCGCTTAGATTTGCCTGCGGGCGTCAAGGCGGTACAGCCCGGCATGTTTGCAAGAATTAATTTGAGTTTGGACACAAACACTTTAAATAGATCCAAGTCTGACAGCAAAGCAAATGATCATGGTCGGCTCTATGTGCCAGCTTCCGCCGTATTTCGCCGCTCTGAGTTGTATGCGGTGTACGTGGTCAATGCGCAGGGCAAAGCAGTCTTAAGGCAGGTTAAACCTGGGCCGATCTCAGGGAGCGAGCAAGAGATTCTAAGTGGCGTCAGCAAAGGTGAGATGGTTGCGGTTGATCCTTTGGCGGCAAGTTTGTCGACCACAAAATAAGGAGCGCAAATGTCCACGGATACACAAAAAATGGGCGTTTCGGGTCGAATCGCCAGATTCTTTCAATCGGCGCAATTGACGCCTTTAATCGCACTAGTAGCCTTTTTACTCGGCTTGTTCGCCGTCATGGTGACGCCTCGCGAAGAAGAGCCGCAGATCAATGTGACGATGGCAAATGTCCTGATTCCTTTCCCCGGCGCCTCGGTGAAAGAGGTTGAACAATCAGTGCTGATTCCAGCCGAACAAGTCTTGGGACAAATTGCCAATGTAGAACATGTGATGTCGGTGGCGCGTCCGGGTTTGGCGATTATCACAGTTCAATTTGAAGTCGGTGTGCCTCGCACGGAAGCTTTGGTCAGACTATATGACACGGTGCACAGTCACCGTGATTGGTTGCCGGCGAATTTAGGTGTACTAGAGCCTTTGATCAAACCCAAAGGAATTGATGATGTCCCTATCGTTTCTTTGACGCTGTGGAGCAAGAATCCAGAAACAGCTGCCGCTGCATTGGAGACCGTTGCCCATAGTATAGAAGCAGATCTGAAAAGGGTAAAAGGTAGCCGTGAAATCACGACCATAGGTGGGCCGGGCAGGGCAATTAATATCGCTTTAGACCCGACCAAATTAGCAGCTAACGGCCTGACCGTGATGGATTTGCAAGCAACATTGCAGGCCGCAAATCTCAGTCAGCCTGCGGGCGAATTGAGCGCAGGTAATCGCAACATCGCTATCGAGGCAGGCCCCTTTTTGAACGATGCGCGTAGTGTTGGTGAACTCGTTGTTGCAGTTAAAAACAAACGCCCGATTTTTTTACAAGAGGTAGCGACGATAGAAGATGCGGCGCTGCAAGCGAGCCAATATGTTTGGCATGGCACGGCAGGTAAAGCCGCAGCTGAATATCCTGCCGTCACTATCGCGGTAACCAAAAAGCCGGGGCAAAATGCGGTTGATGTCGCCGATGCTGTCATTGCGAGAGTTGAGTTATTGAAGAATGCTGTAATCCCGGCCGAGGTCGAGGTCAGTATCTCGCGCAACTACGGCCAGACTGCCGATGATAAGGCGAAGAAACTCATACAAAAACTTTTGTTTGCCACGATGTCGGTAGTGGCGCTGGTCTTCATCGCACTCGGACGGCGCGAAGCAGCGATAGTCGGTACCGCAGTGATCCTAACCTTAACCGTTACTTTATTCGCTTCATGGGCCTGGGGTTTTACGCTCAATCGCGTCTCGCTATTTGCGTTGATATTCTCTATCGGCATTTTGGTTGATGACGCGATCGTGGTGGTGGAAAATATCCATCGTCACCAAGCGCTATTTCCACATAAAAGCCTGGCGGAAATTATCCCTGGTGCGGTCGATGAAGTGGGCGGCCCGACAATACTCGCTACTTTTACTGTGATTGCTGCATTGCTGCCTATGGCTTTTGTTAGCGGTCTCATGGGGCCTTATATGAGTCCTATCCCCATCAATGCCAGCATGGGAATGTTGCTATCATTGGCGATTGCCTTTGTGGTGACGCCTTGGTTGGCGCGCATCTGGATGAAAGAAGGGCATCATGCGGGCGATGGCACGGCTGCTAAATTAGCGCCGTACTTTCAAGCCATCTTTAGGCCATTTTTAGATGATAAATCAGGCAGCAAAGACCGCAAAAAACTGGGTCTGGGTGTCGCCGCTTTGATCGCTTTATCTGTGGCATTGCCGGTACTCGGTTTAGTGCAATTAAAAATGCTGCCTTTCGATAATAAGTCAGAGTTTCAAGTGATCGTCGATATGCCTGCAGGAACACCGGTCGAGAAAACGGCGGCGGTCTTGCATGAACTTGGCAATTATTTGCAAGCCGTACCAGAGGTCACTGACTACCAAGCCTATGCGGGAACTGCTGCACCAATTAATTTTAATGGCCTGGTGCGTCAATACTATTTACGTGCTGGCGGTGAAGTAGGTGACATTCAGGTCAATCTGGTCGATAAACATCATCGCTCAGACAAGAGTCATACGATTGCAAGCCGTGTCCGTCCGCAATTGCAGGCCTTGGCAAAGAAAATCGATCCAGAAGCTAATGTCAAAGTCGTCGAAGTACCGCCTGGTCCGCCTGTGTTAGCGCCTATCGTGGCAGAGGTCTACGGACCCGGTGATTTGGAACGTCGTCAAGTTGCGAAACAAGTGCGCGCCGTGTTCGAAAAATCAGAAGGCATAGTTGACGTAGACGACAGCAGCATCATTTTTGCACCGCGTAAATTATTGATTATTGACCGACGCAAAGCCGCACAGCTGGGTATTTCCCAAGCCAGCATAGTGATGACTTTACGAACTGGTTTGGCCGGAGACGTAGCCACTTATTTACATGATGAGAGTAAATATCCGGTGTCCGCCAACTTAAGATTACCCGTGTCAGAACAAGGCAATCTCGATACTTTGCTGTCTCTCGGCGTCAAGAATGCGCAAGGTGGCATTGTGCCTATTCGTGAATTGGTGACCGTCACCGATACCTTACGTGAACAACCGCTGTATCACAAAGATGGCTTGCCCGTGAACTATGTCGTGGCTGACATGGCAGGCAAGGTCGATAGTCCTCTGTACGGCATGTTCGCGATGCGCAGCGACATCGCCAAAATCGTCACGCCGGGTGGTGGTAAATTAGACGAGTTTTTTATAAATGCACCACAAGATCCCTACCGTGGCTTTAGTTTGAAGTGGGACGGCGAATGGCAGGTGACTTATGAGACTTTCCGCGACATGGGTGCCGCCTATGCGGTGGGTTTGATCTTGATCTATCTATTAGTGGTTGCACAATTTGGGTCTTATCTGACGCCGCTAATTATCATGGCACCGATACCTCTGACTATCATAGGCGTGATGCCAGGACATGCCTTGCTTGGCGCGCAATATACGGCGACCAGCATGATAGGCATGATCGCTTTGGCTGGGATTATTGTGCGTAACTCTATATTGCTGGTGGACTTCATTCACGTACAAGTGGCGGCAGGAATGGCTTTTAAAGACGCGGTGGTCAGCTCAGCGATTACCCGCGCTCAGCCGATTGCTTTAACCGGCTTAGCGGCCATGATGGGTGCATTCTTTATTCTCGATGATCCTATCTTCAACGGATTAGCGATCTCTTTGATTTTCGGTATTTTTGTCTCCACCTTGTTGACACTGATAGTTATTCCCTTGTTGTACTTCATGGCCTATCGCAAAAAATATGATGCGATAGCTTGAAGTGTGTAGTTTTTTTTAGCTTTTTATTTTCAGGAGAAAGATCATGACTTCATGGCAAATGGTACGAGTTATAGCGGGTACTTTTATTTTATTGAGCTTGGCTTTAGGCGCTCCCGCTAGTCCTCTATTTATGAATCAATGGTGGCTGGCATTTACTGCTTTTGTGGGAGCAAATATCTTACAAAGTGGACTCACGAAATGGTGCTTAATGGAAATCATCATGCGTAAATTGGGTTTTAAGTCTGGCAATTGATATATTTTTCTAAGCACTTAGATACTTACCCAATCCGTCCTAGTTACGTTTTAAATGAGGTAACACCATGCAACTTGTTTGCCCTGCTTGCAATGCGACCAATCGTATTCCTGATGAACGCCTGTCAGATCAACCAGTTTGTGGAAAATGTGCGCATGCACTGATGGCCATTGAATCAGTCAAACTGACGGAACAGCAATTGCCCAAATTTCTTTCCAACACAGACTTACCTGTTTTGATCGATTTTTGGGCTGCATGGTGTGGGCCTTGTCAGGCGATGGCACCACAATTTGAACAAGCCGCAAAAATGGCGCCCGAGATTCGTTTCGTTAAAGTTGACAGCGATGCCGCCCCTTTAGCAAGCCAACGATTTGGTATCCGTAGCATACCTACTTTATTACTAATGAAAAACGGCATAGAGATTGCAAGACAAAGCGGGGTTATGCCAGCGGCGCAAATTCTGGCCTGGGCGCGCAATTATTTGCAATGACGACATGAGCCACCCCATAACACATCGCTCAACGACTTAATTGATTCTATTGGAGAAGACATGGCACATATTATTGTTCTCGGCGCGGGTACTGGTGGTATGCCAGCTGCTTATGAATTACGCGAAAAGCTCGACAAAACGCACACCATCACAGTAATCAATGCAGTCGATTACTTTCAATTTGTTCCTTCCAATCCTTGGGTTGCCATAGGTTGGAGGCAACGTGAAGCGATTACTTTTGAGATTCGTCCTTATCTGGAAAAGAAAGGTATCAATTTCATAGCTCAGGCGGTGATTAGCCTACAACCACAAGATAATTCTCTAACGTTAGCTGATGGTAGCATGCAGCAATATGATTATTTGGTAATCACTACAGGCCCTAAGCTGGCGTTCGATGAAGTCCCAGGCGCTGGGCCTGCGAACGGTTTCACACATTCTATCTGCTCAATTGATCACGCCGAACACGCGTATGAGGCTTACCAAAGATTCCTCAATGATCCAGGCCCAGCAATTATTGGCGCAATGCCGTCAGCCTCGTGTTTTGGTCCAGCTTATGAATTTGCATTCATCTTTAACACTGACCTGAAACGCCGCAAGTTACGCAATAAGGTACCCATCACTTATGTTACTAGTGAACCCTATGTAGGTCACTTAGGTTTAGGCGGTGTCGGTGACTCAAAGTCGATGCTCGAGAGTGAGTTTCGAAATCACGATATCAAATGGATTTGCAATGCAAAAACGACGCGGGTTGAAGATGGCAAGATGTACGTCAGTGAAATGGATGATCTCGGTAATTTGAAGAAAGAACATGAGTTACCCTTCAAATTCAGCATGATGTTACCGTCCTTCCGTGGTGTTGATCCTATCGCCGCGGTTGATGGATTGTGTAATCCGCGTGGATTCGTATTGGTAGATGATCATCAGCGCAGTAAGAAATTTGCCAATATTTTCTCTGCGGGGGTGTGTATTGCGATTCCGCCTGTCGAAGTCACACCGGTACCGACCGGCGCGCCGAAAACAGGCTATATGATAGAGACCATGGTGACGGCCATCGTACACAATATTGAATCTGAACTAAGCGGTAAACCCGCCACAGCCAAAGGCAGTTGGAACGCCATTTGTTTGGCTGACATGGGTGACACAGGTGCGGCCTTTGTCGCTTTACCCCAAATCCCACCACGCAATGTCAACTGGTTTAAAAAAGGAAAGTGGGTGCATTACGCCAAAATCGCTTTCGAAAAGTACTTTATCCGTAAAATGAAGACGGGAAACTCCGAGCCTATTTACGAAAAATATGTTCTGAAAATGCTGGGAATTGAGCGCCTGGATAAATGAGATTAGATGTTTTTTGTCAGCGACTTATGGCTTATCTGAATTGGTTGCGTCACCACATCGATTGTTAATCGTTCGTCTATCTCTAACTTGGTCAAGCCAAGTCCCCCAAAAAACCTGGCTGTCATCAAAATAACAGTCAGGTTCTTAACCGAAAATTTAATCATCTAGCTAAGGCAAAGTAGCGACATTCACATTAGGTGCAGTGCCTAAAGCAGGGCGCGTAAAGCTTTGTCCCAGAGGCACATAGTTGGCAAAAAAGCCGCCGTTGCGCATATAGAATTTGCCGTTTTCTAAACCACCAGCAAAATCCATGCGTTGTTTATTGGCGGCAGTCGCATCGCCATGAAATGACATCTGGGTGACTTCTGACCATGCACCCGCGGTATTGCGTGCCCACTGATTGCTTAACAATACTTTGCGTCCGAGATAGCCATTGGTGTCGATAAAATTCTCGAGGAAAGAATGTGATCCGGTTAAATAGGTTGAAATATTTGGACGTTTCCAACTTGCCATAAAGCGCCAAGCAGCTGTTTCTGGCGCGTAAAACCATGCAGAGTATATCGTGCTGCCAGCACCGTCAGGCGTTGCCTTTGTGATGAACTTGTAGGTATTGCCGGCTAGCCAGTTGTAGACCAAGTAAGCTTGACCGCCTGTACCTTCACCACCAAAAGTATTGTCCACCACATTCGGTCCTTTTCTGACCAAGGTGGTTTTTGCGCCATTGTCCGCGTCCCATACTGAAAATAGCATCCAGCGTTCAGTCGTTGATTTGACTTGCATTCCGAAATAGCCCTGACCAAAACCGTTTGCCATGAAATAGGAACCGATTTTGTCTTCACCCGCAGGGACGGTGAGTTCGTTGTAAAAATACTCGGTATTGGTTGGGGTTACATAACCAATATTCACAGAAGGGCCACGGCGCGACCAATAGTAATTGGCGGCATCATTGGCGTAATTCATGCCAGTGGTTGCTGCAGTACCTGCGATCTTGACTGCGGATACATCGCCAAAATAACTGCCATTTTTACTGACGCCTTGAATATCAACTTTGACGTAGCCGGCCGCAGCGATATTGACCGTGCCGACATCATAAGTTTTTGAAGAGGCGCCGCTCAAATTCACGTTGAAAGCTGTGCCGTTAATCGTCACTTTGACAGTGCTTGCGGTGGAACCTGCTAGTCGTGCAACCAAGCCCAGTTTTAATTGACCCGTCTGTGCCAGTCGAAAATACACACTGGTCACGGTCGATGCATTGGTCCAATTGGCTAGACCGCTATCGTTAATGATTTCCGATGCGGAGCTGCTGGCGCTGGTAATAAAGGCATTGCCGCCTAGATTGACGGTTGCGTTGTAGACAGTCGCAGTGGGTGGTGTCTCTGGACTACTACCTGTGACATTGTTAGCGCCAGTTTGACCACCGCACGCCGCTAGCAGGCCAAACAGGCTAGCAATTATCATCATGAAGCCTATCTTTTGTTTTACTCTCATGTCTCTCTCCCCTAGGTTTGAATTTACAAAGACAACATTAAATTGACTTTGCCAAGTGAGAAATAATTGTTGTTGAAGAAAAAAGTCCCTTTTCTGTGCAGGTTTGTCTTTTTGAACAATTATTTCAATGTTTGATTCTAGAGAGAGACAAATGTGGTTGCCAGCGACATATTTTTGCTGTGACGTGTACAAAAAATTGAGGAGCTTATAGCTTAAAGTCTGCAAAAATAGCGAATTTAAGACACTGAAAATAGCCGCGAATTTTGTTCGTGATCAGTCATCGTAGGCTAGTTTGAAAGCCGCCGATTCCCTTATAAATTTTGCGGATTTTTAGATAAAAAATACTGAAAACTTAATGCTAGTATCCTACAATCCGATTAAATATTTCTCCAGTATATTTAATCGATGATGAATTGCAGCGAGTGTCGTCAGGTAAATTGTAATCGGGTCCATTCGCTCCAGACAAAGAATCAAGTACAAGGAACTATAAAATGAATCGTCGAAATCTACTCAAAACCATAAGCTTGAGCTTGGGTGCTGGTATCGTCACTACCGATGTATTGGGTCGCGTGGGAGAGAATTCTTATAGTTATCGCATTGGAGAAAATACGACGCATCAGCCTTTGTCAAAACCTGTGACGGTTGTAACCTGCGGCGCAGGGAGTAGGGGTAATGTGTACGGCGATTACGCAACGCAATTTCCAGAACAACTTAAGGTAGTTGGCGTCGCAGAGCCGGTTGTTTTTCGTAATGAAAAGTATGCGAAGAAACATAGTATTGAAGCAGAAAATCGCTTCAATACCTGGGAAGACGTCTTCAAAAAGCCAAAGATGGCTGATGCAGTGATCATCTCAATGCCAGACAATCTCCATTACGAACCGTGCATGCAAGCGCTGCGTCTCGGTTACGATGTTCTACTGGAAAAACCAATCGCACCAACCGAAAGAGAATGTAGAAACATTCTTGCCCTAGCTAAGAAAACCGGACGCATCGTCGCGGTGTGCCACGTTTTAAGATATGCGCCTTATTTCGTTAAGATGAAAGAACTGATTGCCAAAGGCGCGATCGGTGAGGTGATCAGTATGCAGCACCTCGAACCTATCGAACACACACACATGGCTCACTCCTATGTGCGCGGGAACTGGCACAATTCTAAGCAAACCACACCTATTATTTTGGCGAAGTCCTGTCACGATCTCGACATCATGAAATGGGTCATCAATAAAAAAGCTGAAAAAATCGTCGCGATGGGTAACCTGAAATGGTTCCGTCGCGAAAACGCACCGCAAGGAAGCACGGCACGCTGTACTGACGGATGCCCAGTAGAACGCTCTTGCCCTTACTCCGCAATCAAAGAATACGTCGATGTCGTGGGTAGATCCCATGTTTTAGATATTCCGGACAATGTGCCAGATCGCAAGCTTGCTGCGCGTGAAAAACTCAAGACCAGTGATTATGGCCGCTGTGTTTATCGTATGGATAATGATCAGCCTGATCACTATGTATCGAGCATACAGTTCAGCGATAACGTCACGGCCAGTTTTTCTATGGAAGCCTTCACTGCCTACCATGGACGCCGCACGCGTGTCATGGGATCTATGGGCGACATGGTTGGCGACATGAATGAATTGATCGTCCATGATTTTAGGACTAAGAAAGAGACTAAATTTGTGCCAGACGCTGAAGATGTCGCTGGATACAAAAATAGTGGACATGGTGGCGGTGATTGGTTATTAGTCAAAGATTTCGTTCAAGCTGTTTCACAACAAAATCCGGCACTATTAACTTCGACGATTGATGAATCGATCGAAAGTCACATCATGGGATTTATGGCCGAGAGTAGTCGCAAGAATGGCAGGGTGATGGACGTGAAAGTATGATGCAAATATCCGCAAATTAAATTGCGTAATTGGACTTCGCAAGTAGGGCGTGCCGCGCGCCGCGTTGCTATCGACCGAAATAGATTTCGCTATTAGCTCTAAATGGTACGTGAAAAGTAAGCTTTAGTTAGAACTGGAACATTTCATTTGCAATGACAATTACTGCAGCACACAAAAAAATAGTTTTGTTTAGCGAGCAGAATCAGTGTTTAGTTAAGTCGCCGATGAAAGACGATTGAACTCAAAGCAAACTTGGAGCAAATATTGGCTTGTGTGACACAGTTGGCGTGACTAAAAATTAGGCTTTGCCGAATTTATTATATTTTTTGCGGATTTTTCCATAGTGCTTACCATTATTGCTTGTTACTATGCTTGCGACATCGTGACAAAAATGTGCTGTTGCAAAATCGGCGTTGAATGAACTGAAGCTGTTAAATTAAGTCTCATTTAAAATCAATTTTTCTCGGAATATTTTGGCGCGATGCAAAAAATAAAGCATTTCCAATACATCAAAAAAAGGAAAGCAGATGGAGACAAAGAATAGTTTCAACGCACGTTTGTTGTTTACTTCAAATTTGGCGATTTTTACGATAGGTCTGGGCTTTGCAGTTCGTGCTGCGATTGCCGATGATTTGCGGGTCAAGATTTTTAGCGTGATTGACGCCGCGCAATCTGCCACCATGGTGGGGCAAGCCTTGGGCATGACCTTTCTCGGTTTTGCCTTCACACTTTTAATCGGCAGCTCATTAGTCGATATCTTAGGTTCTAAGCGTATTTTAGTCTTCTCCGCTTTGAGTAACTTGCTCGGTAGTTTGTTGGTACTGTGGGCATCAGTGCGTCCCGTTGATTCAACGAGCTTTACCATAGTGCTGATAGGTTTAATGTTGACCGGTTTGGGATGGGGCGGTGTTGAAGGCGCGGTCAATCCTTTGGTGGTCAGTATCGATCCTGAAAACAAAATCAAACGCCTGAATATTTTGCATGCATGGTGGCCCGCCGGTATCGTTTTCGGCGGCTTGTTTAGCATTGCCGTTAAGACCTTAGGATTACCTTGGCAAACGAATTTGGTGGTGCTGTGTCTGCCTGCCGTCGCCATCATTATGCTGGTGCGTGGTCAAATCTTCCCTGTCACGGAACGTGTTGCGCAAGGGGTTTCCTACGCTGATATGTGCCGTGAATTATATCGTCGTCCTCAATTCTTAATTTTCTTGTGCTGCATGTGGCTGACGACCTCGAGTGAACTGGCGCCGGGTCAATGGGTCGATCTCACTCTCAGTCACACCGTAGGTATGAGCGGCATCTTCATTTTAATTTATGTCAGTACCTTGATGTTTGTGATGCGTCATTTTGCTGGACCTATTGCCCACCGTTTATCGAGCATAGGTTTATTGTGGGTCAGCAGCTTGCTGGCAGCGATAGGTTTGTTTGCGCTCAGTCGTGCGAATAGCCCGGTGACAGCCGTGTTGGCGGCGACGATTTGGGGCGCGGGTGTTTGCTTCATGTGGCCAACCATGCTGGCTGTGGTCTCTGAACGTTTTGTACGTGGCGGAGCGCTAGCGATGGGGCTTATGGGTTTTACAGGTGGTATGGCGATACAATTTTTATTGCCTGTGCTTGGTAAAATTTTTGATGATGCTAAAAATCTTGCAGCAGGCGGGGCGGACAAATTGGCGACCTTATCAGCCGAGCAATCAGTCCAAGTAATTCAAATTGCCTCCCGTGAATCCTTTCAAGCGATTGCGATGGTGCCGCTGCTTTTATTGCCTATATTTGCAGCGATCTGGTGGCATGATCGTCGTCAGAGCAGCAAATAATTGATCACAGGTAGAGATACGCAATGACTGCCAGGGACGTTAAAAACTTCTATACCAAGCATGGCATTTCTTCGCCGTATGCCATCTTTGATCTCTTATCGGATACGTTTTATTTTGCAAAAAATTGCGATGGACAATTTGTCTGCGCAAATAAACTCTTGCAAGAAAAATTTAATTTGGAGAGTGCAGAAGAGGTGATTGGCAAGACTGACTTCGATTTCCTAAGTCACGATGTAGCAAGCCGGATACGGGACGATGATCTGGCGGTCATGTCGGGGCAGTTGGTGGTGAAAGATAAGTTTGAAGTGGTGGTTGGCGTGAATGGAAAATTGTTTTGGTTGTTTACCACCAAAACTCCGATCAGAAATCGTAAGGGCGTTATTGTTGGCGTTGAAGGCTTTAGTCGTGACGCAGAGCGTTCGCAAAACATCATAGAGCCATTTCAAGTATTCAAGTCGAGTATCGAGTATATGCAGCGTGAGTACATGAATGACGTCAATATCGCTGATCTGGCGGAGCTGGCTTGTATGTCTTTGAGCACCTTTGAACGAAAATTCAAAAAACATTTTTCGCAAACGCCTATGCAGTACCTCAAACACTTACGCATACATCAGGCCTGCAAATTGTTGGCGACCGGCTATGGCATTAAAAAGGCTTTTTCTGAAACTGGATTTTGTGATCAAAGTTATTTTACTAAAGAGTTTCGCACCGTGATCGGCATGACGCCACGTCAATTTTCTTTAGTGGCAGAACAAGCTAAAGCCAGTTAAAGAATCTAAATCATAAAAATGTGGATCAACCTCAGTTGGAGACAAAAAATTGAAAAATTCGTTTTGTAAATGTGCTTACTTGGGAGTCGGTATGTTGTTGAGTTTAAGCCTGCTGGGTCCTAGCGCAGCGCAAGCCCGGCAATTAAGTAGTCCGGTAAGCAATCCTGCAGCAACGCAATCAAACCAATACCCGCAATTGAGTGTGCAATTGTGGTCAGTCAAAGATGATCTTAGTAAAGACTTTGAAGGTACTTTAAAAAAACTTGCAGCAATGGGTTTTCAAGGTGTCGAGTTTGCTGGCAACTTCGGCCCTTACAAAGATGACGCGCCAGCTTTGAAACGATTCTTGGACAAGACGGGTTTGAAAGCGTCGGGCGCCCATGTCGCCATAGCGCAGCTCAACCCGGACAACTTCGCCAAAGTTGTCAAGTTTTATCAAGATATAGGATGTAATAAATTAATTGTACCTAGCGACTCGCGTGCGGGAGATCCTGTTGGGGTGAAAATGCTGGCACAGGATTTAAGTTCACTCTCTCGACAATTAAAACCCTTCGGCATGCAAATTGGCTTTCACAATCATAGTGTAGAAATGAATGCTTTCGAAGGTAAGACCTATTGGGATGCAATCGCGCAAAACACGCCGCATGAAGTAATTTTGCAGCAGGACGTGGGATGGACTAGCTATGCAGGCAAAGATCCTGTGTTGTTGGTTAAGCGCTATCCGGGTCGTACTTTGACGACACACTACAAAAGCAAATTAGCGCTAAAACCCATCAACACTGACAGTGGCAAATCCTATACCACCATCATAGGTCAAGACAATATTGACTGGGATGCTTTGTATCAGGCGAATGTACAAGTGGGTGGAACAGAGTGGATCGTGGTTGAACAAGAAGAATATCCAAACGGATTAAGTCCTATGCAAAGCGTGGAGCAATCTCTGCGTGGCTTGCAAGCAGTCATCGCCGTCAGAAAAGCCGGCACGGGCAGGCCTCTCAATGCCTTAACACCAAGCGAACAAGCGAATGGCTGGAAACTTCTGTTCGACGGTAAAAGCACCCAAGGTTGGCACGCCTATGGCAAAGCCACGATAGGTAGCGCGTGGAAGATTTATCAGGGCGAATTGCAATTAGATGTCAGTAAAAAAGACGGCTGGCAAACCTCGGGCGGTGGCGACATAGTCACTGACGAGCAATTCGATAATTTTCATCTGCAATTGGAATGGAAGCTGCAAAAGAACGGCAATAGCGGCATTTTTTTATATGTAAATGAAGATGCGAAACAATACCCTTACGCCTGGAACACAGGATTGGAAATGCAAGTCTTAGACAATGATGGTCACGCCGACGGAAAAATTTTCAAACATCGTGCCGGCGACTTATATGACTTGATTGCTGCGACGCAAGCTGCAGCATTAGCGCCGGGCCTATGGAATCTGGTCGATATTGTGAGTGATCATGGTGAACTGAATTTTTACTTAAATGGGCGGCATGTCGTGAATACGCGGCTTTGGACGGATGCCTGGAAAGATTTAGTTAAGCAAAGTAAATTCGGCAATATGCCTGGTTTTGGTGAAACGAAGAAAGGGCGCATAGGTTTGCAGGATCACGGCGATGCAGTCAGTTTTAGAAACATCAAAATTCGCTCGCTTTAATCCTGTCACAAATAAAATTTAAACACAATTTTTAAGAAGAAAAATATGGACGACAATTTTTATGACGCAATCGTAATCGGCTCAGGCATAAGCGGTGGCTGGGCTGCTAAAGAATTGACTGAAAAAGGTTTAAGGGTTTTATTGCTAGAGCGTGGACGCGATATTGAACATGTCAAAGGTTATGTCAACGCCATGAAAGAGAACTGGGAATTTCCTCATCGCGGTGGTCGCACCCAAAAGATGATAGAAGATTATCCTGTTTTAAAACGAGACTATCCGCTCAACGAAACCGTACTTGATTTGTGGGCGAAGGACAGCGAAAGCCCTTACACCGAAGTAAAGCGATTCGACTGGTTCCGTGGCTATCACGTCGGCGGTCGTTCGTTGATGTGGGGGCGTCAAAGTTACCGTTTTAACCGCTGGGATTTTGAAGCGAATGCGAAGGAAGGTGTAGCTGTAGATTGGCCGATTCGTTATGAAGATATCGCGCCTTGGTATAGCTATGTAGAGAAATTCGCTGGTATTCAAGGCAGCAAAGATGGCTTGGATGTTTTACCTGACGGTCATTTTATGCCGGCAATGGAATTAAATTGTGCTGAAAAACACGTCAAGAAACGCCTGGAAGAAATCTATCAAGGTCAGCGTCATTTGATCATAGGTCGTTCCGCCAATATTACTGAACCGCTGCAAGACAGGGTGAACTGTCAGTACCGTAATAAATGTTGGCGTGGTTGTCCGTTTGGTGGCTATTTCAGTACGCAATCTTCGACCTTGCCCGCGGCGATGGCGACCAAGCGTCTGACTTTGCGTCCATTTTCTATAGTCACGCAAATTCTCTATGACAAAAACACCAAGCGCGCACGCGGCGTCGAAGTCCTGGATGCTGAGACCAATCAAACCTATGAATTTAAATCGAAAATTGTCTTTGTCTGCGCATCTTCATTTAACTCAACCTGGGTGTTGATGAATTCTGCCACTGATGTGTGGGAAGGCGGTTTGGGTAGTAGTAGTGGCGAGCTGGGACACAATGTCATGGATCACCATTTCAAATTAGGTGCGGGTGGTACGGTAGAAGGATTCAGCGATAAGTACGATTTCGGTCGACGTCCGACGGGTATCTATGTGCCACGCTTCCGCAATGTCTATAACGACAAACGTGATTATTTGCGTGGCTTTGGCTATCAAGGGGGAGCAGGACGCGGTCGTGGTGTGGAGATTGCCGAATTTACGATAGGTAAAGAGCTTAAAGAAGCGATGAGTGTTCCGTCTGAAAACTGGGGTTTTAACATGACTGCGTTTGGCGAAATGTTGCCAGATCATTCTAACAAGATCAGCCTGGATCGTACGAAGAAAGACAAGTGGGGTTTACCGGTATTGGCGATGGACGTTGAGCTGAAAGAGAATGAAAAACGTATGCGCATCGATATGGTAAATGACGCTAAAGAAATGCTGACGGCTGCGGGTTTAAAAAACGTCTATACCTATGACAGCGGTTATGCCGTCGGCGCAGGCATACACGAAATGGGCACCGCTCGCATGGGACGTGATCCTAAGTCTTCCGTTTTGAATGCGAATAACCAAGTTTGGGATGCACCCAATGTCTTTGTTACGGATGGTGCTTGCATGACCTCAAGTTCATGTGTTAATCCATCCTTGACTTATATGGCATTGACTGCGCGTGCCGCCGATTTTGCTGTGAATGAATTAAAACGCGGAAACTTATAACAAGCTAAGAGGAAAAAAATGAATCGAAGAGAACTCTTACAAATGGTCGCCAGCATGACAGGTATGGCAGTGATCGGTGGTGAAGCATTCGCCTTGCACGCAGAAACAGGTTTATCTGCTACCAATACGGCGACACATGATGGTTTAGTTTTTTCCGCGCGCGATATCAATTTGCTCGATGAAATTGCGGAAACGATTATCCCTAAGACGGATACGCCAGGAGCCAAAGCCGCCAAAGTCGGCAGCTTCATGGAAATCATGGTGCGTGATTGCTATACCTCGGCGCAGCAAGCGGCTTTTCTCGAAGGCTTAAAGCATTTTCCCGCCCTATGTTTGGCTCAGTATCAGAAAACTTTTTTCGGTATGAATGCCAAACAAAGGCATGCACTGTTAGTGAGCCTGGAAAAGGAAGCGAAAAGCTTTAATGCGGGACAATCTGAGCGCGACAAAGAACGGCGTCACGCCTTAGAGACCGAGAACAAAGATAATAATTTCGCGCTGCAAAAAGAATTTGAAAGCCTGCCTAAGCATTTTTATACCATGGTAAAACAATTGACCTTACTAGGTTTCTTTACCTCGGAAACCGGTGCAACAAAAACCTTGCGTTATGTGGCGGTACCTGGGCGTTATGACGGCAATGTACCTTATATCAAAGGGCAACGTGCTTGGGGATAATTCAGCAGGGCGGGTGAAACCCGCGCCGCCACCCAATTGAACATCTGAGCAGCGCGGGTTTCACCCGCCCTACAATTTACTTGATTGTCCTATTTGCTTTGAATAAAAAAAGGAACGCTATGTATGCACTAGATCGTCGCAGTATGCTAAAGCAACTCTCATTGGGCGCTATCGCAATGCTCGCACCAAACGCCATCAATCTGGCGATGGCACAAACTTCAGGATCTTTGAAAGGCAATATCCATCATTCTGTGTGTCGCTGGACTTTTTCTCACCTGAGCTTGCCCGAACTTTGTGGTTTGGTAAAAGGTATGGGTTTTTCTGCCGTGGACTTAATTGGCCCGAAGGAATGGCCGATCTTGAAGGCGCACGGCATAGATTCGTCTATGTGCAATGGTGCTGAAATTAATTTGAAGAATGGCTGGAATGATCCTCAATACCATCCCACCTTGATTAAAAATTACCTCGAGCATATAGAACTGGTCGCCAAAGCGGGCTATAAAAACCTGATCTGTTTCACCGGCAACCGGCGCGGCATGGACAATGAAATTGGCCTAAAGAATTGTGTCGATGGGCTCAAAAAAATCATGTCTCATGCGGAAAAGCACGGCGTGATCTTACATATGGAAATTCTCAATAGCCGGGTGGATCATATCGACTATATGGCCGACAGTAGTGATTGGGCTTTGGAGTTATGCAAACAGATAGATTCACCCAATATGAAGATGCTATTCGATATCTATCATGTACAAATCAATGAAGGCGATATCATCCGGCGCTTGCGTAAGTGCGCGCCGTATATCGGTCACTACCACACGGGCGGTGTACCGGGACGAGGTGAGATTACTGAGAATCAGGAGCTGAACTATCGCGCCATTATGAAGGCCATACATGCCACAGGTTTTCAAGGTTATGTCGCACAAGAATTTTCTCCCTCAGGTAACACGCCGGAAGAAAAAGCCAGTTCCTTGAAGCGCGCTATTTTATTGTGTGATGTGTAAACTCAAAGCCAACTCTAGCAATTAGTATGGACAACACTAAACAAAAAATCCGTATCGGCATGGTCGGTGGTGGGCAAGGGGCCTTCATCGGCAATGTACATAGAATCGCGATGCGTATCTGTGATGGCTATTCGCTGCAAGCAGCTTGTTTCTCTTCAGATCCTCAGCGTGCTAAGGCCAGCGCCGAAGAAATTGGGGTTCCCGCCGCGCGCAGTTATCCTGATTATTTGACAATGGCACAGGCTGAATCGGCGCGTCAGGATGGCATAACGGCAGTAGTCATCGTGACTCCCAATCACTTGCATTTTCCGATTGCAAAATGTTTTCTGGAGCTGGGCATACACGTCATTTGCGACAAACCCTTGACTATGACCAGCGCGGAAACCAGCGAACTGATTGCGATCAGCCAGCGCACAGGCAAGCATTTGTTCGTGACCTATAATTACACTGGCTATCCGATGATACGGGAAGCACGTGAGCGTGTACGACGCGGCGATCTGGGCGAAATCCGCATTATTCAAGTCGAGTACAGCCAGGATTGGTTAGCCACAGCAATCGAACAATCCGGCCAAAAGCAAGCAAGTTGGCGCACCGATCCCAAACAAGCCGGCGCAGCAGGCTGTCTCGGTGACATCGGTGTGCATGCCTTTAATCTGGCGCATTTTGTCACTGGAATGACACCAAGCAAAATTGCGGCAGACTTACATTCGTTTGTTCAGGGTAGAGTTTTGGATGACCATGCCCAAGTGTTTATGCGTTATGCCAATGGTGCGCGCGGTAGCTTATTGAGTAGTCAGGTGGCTGTTGGCAAAGAAAATCATTTGCGGCTACAAATTTTTGGCGATAAGGGCGCACTTGACTGGTGTCAGGAACAACCAAATCAACTGAGTTTTTCCAGTTTAGACGGTGCAAGCCAAATATTGAGTCGCGCACGGCATCAAATTAGCCAGGCCAGTCGCGATGTCAGCCTGATTCCAGCGGGGCATCCTGAGGGCTATTTAGAGGCATTTGCGGTTTTATATAAAGAATTTGCGCAATCGCTCACAACTTCTTCCAAGTTCAATGTTGAACATAATGCTATGCCTGCTTATCTAGATCTTTGCTTCATCGAAGCGTGTATCCGTTCATCTAGCCAAGATTCGGCGTGGACAGAATTGCGTTCTTAAGACGACAGCCGAACTACACAAAATTGAGAGTCACTTTATGAAAACCATCAAAGGCCCAGCGGTTTTTCTTGCGCAGTTTATTCGAGGCGAAGCACCATTTAATACGCTAGAAGGTTTGGCCAAATGGGCCGCAGATAAAGGATTTGTCGGCGTACAAATGCCTAGCAATATCAGCCATATTTTCGATCTAGAGCAAGCAGCTATGAGCCAAACGTATTGCGATGAAGTCGCTGGCAAACTCGCTGAACACGGTCTCGTGATCAGCGAATTATCGACGCATTTACAAGGGCAATGTCTTGCGGTACATCCTGCTTACGACAGCCTATTTGACAGTTTCGCGCCCAAGCAAGTGCATGGTAATTCAGCTGCCAGGACGCTGTGGGCGAGTGAACAACTGAAACTCGCGGCCCAAGCTTCACGTCGTTTAAATTTAAATGCCAGCGTCACATTTTCTGGCGCCTTAGCCTGGCCGTATATCTATCCATGGCCGCAACGTCCTAATGGCTTGGTCGAGCTGGCCTTTGCCGAATTGGCAAAACGCTGGCAGCCTGTACTGGACGTTTATGAGGAAAATGGCATTGATCTCTGCTATGAGATTCACCCCGGCGAAGATTTACATGATGGTCTGAGTTTCGAACGTTTTTTGGATGCGGTTGGTCAGCACCAGCGCTGCCACATGCTGTATGACCCTAGTCATTTCGTTTTGCAGCAACTCAATTACCTCGACTTCATCGACATCTACCACGAACGCATTCGTATGTTCCACGTCAAGGATGCCGAATTTAATCCCACGGGTAAATGCGGTGTCTACGGCGGCTACGCGCCTTGGCTTGAAAGGGCGGGGCGCTTTCGTAGCGTAGGTGATGGTCAGGTCGATTTCACGGCCATCTTTAGTAAATTGGCGCAATACGATTACAGCGGCTGGGCAGTGCTGGAGTGGGAATGCTGCCTGAAAGAGAGTGAGATCGGCGCGCGCGAAGGTGCCGAGTTTATCAAGCGCCATATTATTCCAACATCAGAGCGCGCTTTTGATGATTTTGCGGCGAGTGCAGTTGATACGCAGGCACTGCAGAAACTATTAGGGATAGGTGCTTAAATCGGTGCTTAATTAGGTGCTTTGTTTGGTACTCATTGAGCTGAGATTTTAGTCAGGAATTTGCGCAAATTCAGACTGCTAGTGCCTTGCTTGTGTGCTGATGCGGAGTGCAGAAAAGAGCCTACATGAAAAGCATATTAAGTACAGAAAACACAGGCGTATCTGTACTTAATACCGGCCAGCTTTAAGGGATTTATTTTACAAGAATAGCCATTTTACTTTTCCAAGTCAGACGAATTGCTTGTCCAACTGGAACTTTGTAACTACGCCATTCTTTGTAATCTTTGATTGCGGCCAACATGTCAATATTCCTTTTTTATTGCGGTGATTAAGAGTGATAGGCGTATCTTAATTTGGGCGAAGAATATTTTTTGTGATGGCCAGCACAAATGCCTTACTCAATCTTGATTTATTTGTGAAATAAGGTCAAAGACCGAGAAAAAGTCACACACTGGTTTTTTTAGAGTAAGTCGTCTACCCGCCTGAAACCAAATTTGAATTTAAGCCCTAGTTTTTTAAAGTCCGGACAAAATGGTCTATGATCATTTGCTTAATTTCAGGTGCGGTTTCACGACTAAATCCATGTCCGGTGGGATAGGATTTGTGGATGACTTCAAATTTGAAATTCTTCTGTTTTAGATAATCGACGATATCATTCGTCATAGACGTGCCAGGCCAAATTTGATCATTGCTGGCCGACACAAGCAAGATAGGGCCATTAATTTTTTCGAAGGCAAACATCGCCTGTTTGACCAGCTTTTCATTGGCTAAGGCTTTTTGAAAGCGCTCAATCTGAGTCGCATTTTCTAAATCTGGCAGGCTTAATGAAGGGATATCTTGTCCGCGATAAGTCCAAGCCGATTTTCCGCTAGTCATTCCTGACCAGGCGACTTTACTTGGTGTTGTGATGACAACTGACTTTATTCTTTGATCTAAAATCGCAAGCAGAAATCCAGCTTCCGAACCACGCGAGCCACTGACCACGCCAAGTCGGTTCGCATCAATCCGTGGTTCTGTTGCTGCGTAGTCGATAGCGTCGATGAAATATTCCATAGGAATTTGATCCAAACTCGCCGGCAGCGATGGATCCATTTTGAAATACACGACGCCAATTACCGCAATGCCATGTGAGGCCATCATGGCGCCATTGGCATCTGCATGCGCCCATGTCGGATCTGAACCGCCGAAGGCAATAACCGCCGGTACTTTTCCCTCCGTTTTCGGTAAATAGAGTTTGGCAACCAGATTTTTATAATTGACTTTCTTAATCTCGTAGTCGACATTTTGCGCCTGCGCATCAGTCGTGATAAGTGAGTACAGCACAGCGAGAAGGATAAATATTTTTTTCATGGACGCCTTGAGGTTTGATTGCTTAAGAAGTTTTGACCAGCATTTTACACTTACACTGTAAGTTTTGTGTGACATTATTTACCAGCGACTGAATCGAATAAAGAGATAGGGCACAAGTTCAGTTAAAAAAATGCACTCAGGCACGCCGTCTACATAGACGTGACACTTAAAGCGAACTAATTTGTGGTTTGTTTTAAGCGCTTGTCACTCAGAACGAGGGCGTGAGGTTTTGCTGGGCTTCTTCTTCAATTGCAGGTTCAAGATATTCTCAATGCTATCTAAAAGCAAATCGAGACCGAATTCGAAATAATGCTGTCCATCGTAGTTGCCATCGGCGACTTGCTGCACCAATGCGCGCGAATGGGGATACAAGTCTTGCGGCAACATAGGCAGAAACTGTGCTGCCGCTTGTGCATAATCGCCTTCGGCCGTAGGGTAAAGTAGCTTTTGTAGCGTAAAGCCGTATAAGTGTCCGTCAATGACATTGCGCACCTGATCAGCCATTTGGGGACTGAAGCCAGCATGACAAAAACAGCCTTGCGTCGCATCAAAATGTTTTAATTTTGAAACGCCGATGGATGGACGTGAAACGAGTAATAGACTGGCCCACGAATGCTTGATTAAGACTCTGTGCGAGGAGAGCGCGGCCTTACGGATTTCCCGTCGCCATGGTGCCTTGGTACTTGGCAGATACATTTCTCCCACCACGGTATCGACCATGGCATCGAGCAAGTCTTCTTTATTTTTGACGTGGTTGTACAAAGACATGGCCTCTACGCCCAAGGTTTCTGCCAACTTACGCATAGACAGGGCGTCAATACCAATTCGTCCAACTAGCTCAATCGCCGCTTGAATAACGGCATCGCGCGACAGGCGAATACGTTCAGATTCAACATTCTTCTTTACAAGCAAAATCAATCTCCTTGACATACTTACAGTGTAAGTAAGATAATTCTCTGGGTAGCATACCCGAACTATAAATCAATCCAACTACGATGCCCAAAAATCTTCAACAGTTAATCTTCACCACAGCGCTCATTGCTCTCGTTTTAATGCCTTTTCACGCCAGTGCACAAGTCAACATCAAACTAAGTTTAGTGCCCGATCAAGGATTGAGGGTGCAATATAGTTTGCCCCCTAATTGCCCGGTACTGCGCTTTGAAAAAGACGGGCCGGGAGCGGCTTTAATTCGCCGTGCCTGGAAGGGAGACGATAGCTGCCTTCAAATCGATGGTGACTTTTTACGATCAACTAATTCAAGTTGCAGCGTCGCAGAATTTACTGTGCCAGCTAGTGTCAACAAAGTGACAGGCTATCCGGCTGCTGCACCTATGGGCGATGCAATTTACCTACATACCAGCAACTACCAGGTTGATGATCGCTGTGGTGCAATCAGCTATGAGTTCGTAGCGCCCTACGTCGCTTACGAAGGACACTTGGTCAAGACGCAAGCGCGTACCACTATCGCTGGAGATTATACTTTTCCAGCGCTACTATCACCATCCGCGTTGACGGTAGAACAGGGCGTAATTAGCTACTTTGATCCATCTATTGCCAGCGCTAGTCAGGCGCGAATTAAAGACGTGTCTGAGAAAACCATAGACTATTTAAAGTCCGTTATGCCCAAGGCACAATTTATGATGCCCATCATCGCGACTGCGAATGTGAAGCATCCTGGCGATATGGGTTTTGATGGCGACGCTGGCAATGTTTTACGCTTGAGCCTATTTAACTGGCCCGAAGAATTAACCCCATATGCCAAAACTACGCTTACCAATTTTGTCGCACATGAATTTAGTCATCGTTTTCAAAAACGTGATGAAGTCGATATCTATCCCATCAGCCGAGTGATTCATGAAGGCGGTGGTGAATTCTTACGTTGGTTTACTTCGATACAAATGGGCTGGTTCAATCATCAAGAAGCCGCACAAGATCTGGATGATGCCCTAAGTCGTTGTTTGCTAGATACGGATGGTCGTTCCTGGCAGTCTTTATCCTCCCAATTTATAGGCACCAGACAATTAGCGTATCGCTGTGGTTTGGCTGCCTATGTATATGGCCTTGCAACACGACAAAATCACGCAAGCGCAATCGCAAATTTTGGCGATTTTTACGAACACATACAGCAAGGTGAGCGTCCTGATTTTTATGATGCAATCGAATGTGGGCAGGCGATTGACTGTCATCCGACATGGTTGTCTCAACTATTTTCTGGGCAAAAGAACGTACAAAGCGTGTGGCAAGATTTTTTTCAAAAATCCCAACTAACTAAACAAATCGCGCCCAATCAAACCCAAGTAAATTTGATGCTCAAGAAAGCATTTTCGCTGTTGATGAAAGATGATTGTGGCGAAAGCAGTGTTTTCGAAGCCAGCGATGGTTTAATTATTGATGACATTAAGACTTGCCGTACGCTCAAAAAAGGCATGAAAATTACCGGTGTCGAGGGCTACTCATTGTTTGGTAATCGTCAGGCGCTGCCGGCATTAACCGCCGCATGTAAGACAAAACACCGTGCCAATTTGCAGGTGGCAAATGCCGACCCGGTAGAGGTAGCGTGTCACTCAAGCTACGAAGCACCGCAACATTTTTATGCTGTTGATATCGAAAAACTGCTGCGAAAATTGAAATGAACTAGTAGCCACGCACCATGCAAATGGCCAAAAATACGAGTAACAAAATACCCACTAAATCCATGCGCAGGATAAACAATACGGCGCGAGGTACCTTGATGTTCTCAGAAATAATTCTGGACGCGGCTTTTCGTAGATAGACTTTGGTGTAGATGATCAGTAAACTTGCGGACACAAATACGCCCATTTTTAGCCAGAACGTCACCTGTTGTAGTCGAAAGAGATTTTCATTTTGTGTCGAGAAAATCATCATCAATCCAGAAATCAACATGAGCGCGGCAGCGGTGCCGGATACTTTATCGGCCAGATTGACTTGCTGTAGCTGAATCTTAGTGAGCGGCGATTGTGAGAGTCGGATATTCTTAAATAGACTCGCAGAAAAAAGAAACATCAATGCACAGATATGCATGAATTTGAGAGTCAGAAATAGCATAGGATTTTAAAGGTTTTGAAAATCAAATAGGGCATTTGTCACGCAATAAAACTTACAGCGTAAGTTTATCATGCCTATTTTTAGATTTATAGCTGCATGGCTAAAAAAGGAATGACGACGACATGAAAGCAAGCATCTACAAAAAATATGGCCCACCATCGGTACTGACTATCGAGGAGATTCCCGCGCCGAAGCCAGGCGTAAGGGAATTATTGGTGCGAGTCATGGCTACTTCCGTCAATCGAACCGACTGCGCCATGTTGAAAGGCAGTCCATTTATTATGCGTTTTTTCTTAGGCTTGTTTAAGCCGCGCAATCCTATACTGGGAACGGAATTTTCAGGTGAAGTGATGGAAGTCGGTAGTGAGATTCTATCCTTCAAAGCTGGTGAGCGCATCTTTGGTTTTAATGATCTTGGCTTGAGCGCTCATGCTGAATACTTAGTCATCAAAGAAACCGAGGCCATCGCCAGCATCCCGCAACGACTCTCTTTTACACAAGCAGCGGTTAGTTTGGAAGGCGCGCATTATGCCTACAACTACCTCAACAAAGTCAGCATAAAACCAGGAAGTAAGATACTGATTAATGGTGCCAGCGGTGCGATCGGCTCGGCCTTACTGCAATTTTGTGTGGCACTTGGCGCAGAAGTTGTGGTTGTCAGCGCAAGCACCCACAAGGATTGTTTGATGTCTTTAGGTGCGGCGAGACTGATCGATTACGCTACCGATGACTTTACCCAAGAAGTTACTCGATACGATTTTATCTTCGATGCCGTTGGAAAGAGTTCCTACTTTCAATGCCGTAAAATCCTGCAAAAAGAGGGTGTCTATGTTTCCTCTGAACTGGGTGCCTATGCCCAAAATCTCTACCTCCCTTTGATAAGCAAACTGAGCAGAAAATTAAACACACAACTGTTTAGTCGGCAAAGTGTCATCTTTCCTTTCCCTTGCCCACCGCGAGTAAGCCTTCCATTCATCCGAACACAAATAGAAGAAGGCCGGTTCACCCCTGTACTTGATAAATCATATAAGTTGCAAACTATCGCTGCTGCTTTTTCTTATGTTCTACAGGGATTTAAGAAGGGAAATGTGGCAATAGAAATGAACGCCTAGTTATTATTTTTACACACCGAACTCTAGCTGTTGCGTATCGCAGAAGGACACCAGAGCCGACTAGCTTGAGTAGTGGCCTAGTGTTGCCCCTTGCGACCAGTTGCTAATCCGCGAATAGTTGATTAAACCGCCTTGCCTGTGTGATACTTTGTGTATGGAAAGCATCACTCTTATCGATGATAACGATTTCAAGATAATCCAGCAGTCATAACAGAGCAGAAACATCTAGTGTCGTGCAAGGGCTTTGCCAATTAAATCAAAAGGAAATACGTGTGAGTCAAATTATTCGTCGTTTATGTTTACTCTTACAATTAATCCTGCTGGTGGCCTGTGGAGGTGGTGGGGTCGGTGCTCCTGGCGCTCAAAATGCAGGAACACAACTTCCAAATGGCGCTATTAGCCTGGCTTTAGTGAATGCAGATGGTAGTAGTGGAAATAGTTTTGAGGCGGGCAAAAATTTTGCAGCCAAAGTATTAGTTACGGGGACTGACGGTAAACCGGCTGCTAACGTGGTCGTGAGCTTTACTTTGCAAAATGCGCTGGCCGTACTTAATCCGGTCAGCGGTACAGCATTGACCGATGCTAAAGGTCAGGCACAAATTGCACTTACCGCCGGAAGTCAGGCTGGTGCAACCACCTTGGCGGTGCAGGCCAAGCCTGCCGGTGCGGCTGAGTCCGTGAAGGCGGAAGTACCATTTGCCGTGACAGCCGGTACCGGCGTGGTGTTAAGCGATGGTCAAATTCAGTTGGCTCTAAGCGATAATAATGGAATCAAGACGAATGTCTTATCTGGCACGAATACTTTAGTTGTGCGTGCATCAGTATTAAATAACAAAGGCTTGCCCGCGTCCAACGTGGTAGTTAGTTTTAGTATTGATACCGCGATTGCAAGCATACAGCCGGCCAGTGCCACTGCCTTGACCAATGCAGATGGAATAGCCATCGTTAATTTGACGATAGGAACTGGCTCTGGCGCCGGCACCTTGACGGCAACAGCAAACGTAACTGGCAACGCATCGATCAGCACAAAAGCCACATTTGCGGTCAGTCCAAATACGAATAACAATCCACCGGAAGGGAAAATTCAGCTCACTTTACTTGATTTGAACGGCGCTCCCTCCAATTCAATTTCTGCAGCAAATAGTTTAACTGCTCGTGCCAGCTTGGTGAATCAATTAGGTGTACCTGCTGCGAACGTAGTGGTGACTTATACCCTCGATTCCGGCATTGCCAGTTTGTTTCCCACATCAGGAACTGCGCTCACCGATGCGAATGGCGTGGCAACGATTAGTTTAAAACCGGGTGTAGGTAGTGGGGCGGGTTCTATCACTGCCGCCGCGACTATAGTTGGTTCTCAAGTTATCAGCGCTAAGGCCAATTTTCAGGTAGGGGCGCAGGCAGCTGCAACGCCAGCAGCAGTCAACTTTGTGGCGGCCACACCGTCGACCAACTCTATCGTGATTCAAGGCGCGGGGGGCAATGGTCGTACTGAAATTGCCTTATTGAAGTTTCAAGTAGTTGATAGCTCAAATATTGGCATCGCCAATACTAAGCTAAATTTCTCAGTGCAAAGCACAGAGGCAGTGAGCCTGGTCGCCACCTCGGGCATCACGGACGGCGCGGGTATGGTGACGGCTGTTGTGCACTCAGGCAGCAAACCAACGACATTACGGGTAGTCGGCACCGTGGATGGCATGCCAATTAGTGCCATATCTGATACCGTAACCGTGACCACCGGCCTGCCGACGCAAAGGAATTTTGGTATGTATATGGAAAACTATGTCGTCGAGGGCTTTGACTTTGGCGGCACTCGTAATGTCATTTCTGTCATGTTGGCAGACGCAAATGGCGGCGTGGTAGCGAATGGCACACCTGTCGTTTTTACCACGGATAGTGGTGCGATTATTGGTGATAATGGCAGCGCAGATAATGCCCGATGCCTGACGCAAAATGGTCAGTGCCAAGTAGTCTGGCGCAGCCAGGCGCCAGCTAAACCTGTCGTCACTGTAGTAGCAAGCACCACAGATGGCAGCGCCACTCTAAGTAGTTCGGTCAGTTTTATCAATAGTGCTTCAAGCGGCAATATTTCTGATGTGCCGTCCATCGTTAACTTCTCAGCCGCAAACTGCGTGCCACAAACTTTCGATTTGACCGTGACTGACAGGAACGGGTATACCATGCCACCAGGCACCATCTTAAGTTTGCAGGATCCCATAGGCGTGACCGGTTCTATATTTGAACCTAGTGTTCTGGCGCCCTTTGTGATCGCACCATTTTTACCGACCAGACAAGGCACCAGACACACCCTAACCCTGACGCCGACACCCAATTGCACTACAGGTACCGGCCACATCTTCCTGCAAATGAAGAGCCCACTCGGTGTCAGCAGCAATTATCGAATTAATGTGAATTACCAGTAAGTATCTTGGGGTATTGGAGATAGGTTTTGGGCGAACACAAGCTCTTGAGCTTGGTCGCTCAAGCTTATTTGCGTAGAGATACTCCCTGCATATTTCAATAGTGGAAGTAGGGTGTGCATCCTCAATTGCACTATCCACAAACCAATGCGAGTGGTTGTGTTGGTTCGGTTACGTAACATCTACTCTCTGCGACACGCTGGTCTCACGAAAGCCTTCTATTTTATTTAAGAACAGCAGGCTCTGCGCGATACGGTCGTTCGCCGCCATGTCTATTCCGAGGTGGCGCCTATACTTCTCTGGTTTCCAAGTTTTTTTAAGCCAATGTAAATCCTTGGTCATTGATGCCAACCAAAGCGATGGCTGCACTGGTGTCGGTAGGCGTAATCAATTTCGCGATTGCAACGCCTTTGGAATACATTTCCTCAGGTGAGTTGTAGTTGATTCCCTGTTCAATCGCACAATAAATACCGACTTTAACCTTATTATCTAATAGGTCTGCAACCCAGCCATAGTCCGTTTTTCCTTTAAAACTATGGGCTGAATTGAGGATTGTTTTGATCAAAGTGCCACGAGTTTGCGTACCGTCGACCAGCGACGTGGACCAGTAATTGAGTCCTTCAGCGTCGACTTCGGTTCTTCCCAAAACGTTTGAATAAATTATCTTGACGAAGTCGACATTGTCCATTGAGCTGGAATACCCGGTTAGTGCAGAAAATGTCGGGCTAATGGCCGCGGAATAAAATGACTTTCCTATTTCTTCGATTGATGTACCTTTGCGATTTTGGTCAATCCAATAACTCATACCATCGGCATCCGGTACACGATTAAAATAAGCAATATACAACTCAATAATTGTGTTAAGTGAAACGCTATCTATCGTTTTTGCATTTTCGCCGATTTTCAAATTAATCAGCATGTCGGAAAACTGCATGATCTCCATATTACTAAGTTGATCTGTTCCGTCGGTACTAAGTTTATCGCTCACCGTGAAAATCGCGCCTTGTTTAAGTATATTGTAATCCTTCCTTGTACCCGAATAGAAAGCGGTATCGGTACCTGCGCCGCCATTTAGCTGGTCATTGCCAGCATTGCCACGCAAGATATTATTCGCTGCATTTCCGAGCAGGCGATCGTCGCCCAAACCACCAATTGCATTTTCGATCGTGGTATTCGCACTTATCGCAAAACTGCCAGTACCGACTGATGACGCGCCTCCAGCCTGAAGATTGATGTTCACCGAAGATTCTGTGGCAGATGCGTTAATTGTGTCGATACCAGTATCGTCGGTCAAAATAAAGTCGATTGAATTAAACTCATTCGTCAGAATGTATTGTGAATCGAGTGATATAGCTGATCCCCAAGCTCGAATTGTCAAGCTGTTGTAGTTGGCGACAGATCCAGTGACCATATCGGTCAAAGTCAGAGTCCATGTTCCTGCGCTGGTTTCACCTAGAAAAGCGGTCGAACCTATCGTGAATGTATTTGGCCAAGCCGATTCTGGATTTTTCATATCGGGCGCGCCATCTACTAAGCCTCTGGTAAGAGGTTGATCGAATAGTGTAATCGTGGTGCCAGAGGGAGACGTAATAGTGGCTTTTAATTGGCTAGGGTTGTCAGCGGTGAGATTGAGATCAAATTCCATACGTTCGATTTTGATGTTACTACTTAAGGTCGCTGACACCATTAACCCAGACGAACTATCATCTGGTATCGCACTGGTGGCGTTAGCTGAAACACCTTCTGCGACTTTCCAATTCTCATAAGTGCCAGCAGCTTGTCCCCAAGACTCGGCAAGACGCGTAGCTGCAGAGACGTCAATTAATCCATAACCAAAGTCTCGCGAAAAATGCATGCCGCCGAAATTCCAATACCCCCCCTCAGTTTTCACCCAACTTGGATTATCCTCGTCGACCTTGCGCGCAGTCATTGCCAAGATGGTGGAAACGTCTCGAAAACCTAAACCGGGATTCGCTTGAAGTATCAGTGCTGCAGCACCACCGACCATAGGCCCCGAATACGAAGTACCTTGGTTCTGAAACGCGTAGTCACCCTCGGCGCCTGCTGTCGTGTTGTAACCCCCACTACCTTGTATGTCAGCGGACATAATGCCATATCCAATATTGATCGGCTGCTCTTGAGTTGCAACGCCTCCCGGCGCGCTCACAAGTAGGCTAGCTCCTGGTGTCGAGTATGGCGTTGGCTTCCCATTTTCATCGATCGCACCGACAGCAATAGTAAGTTTGTTGTTAGTGAAATTAGATAAACCAACATCCGCTTTATTGGCCCTCTCATTGCCCCCCGACACCTCAATAATCATACCTAGACCGTTACGTGCTTCATTTGCGGCTCTAATCAGGGCGGCGCCCCAGGCGATATCTTCCGCACTTCCAGAAACACCAAAATTCTCTGCAAATGCTGGATCCTTGCCCCAGGAATTAACACTGACACTGGCACCGGCGGCAAGGTTGGCAAGAAAAAGCTTGGCTGTGTCAACTCCATCAGCAACCGCTAAGCCAGGAATTATCTTGGCATCATAGGCGACTCCGATGCCTCCGATACCGTCGTTCGCCGCCATGCCTATGATGGAACCGACCACGGTGCCGTGTGCGCTATCAGCTTTTTCGAATCCCATCCCTACGGTGAGCCGCACGCCATCATACGTAAGATCAGTAAGCAGGTTAGTCGATAAGGCTGGATGGGTAAGATCCATGCCATCGTCATTGACCGAAATTAGGACTCCCTTACCTGTGAACTTTTCCCATGCAGACAATATATTAATATCGATTCTTGAATTACCACCGCGCTGCCCAGTGTTCGAAAGGTACCACTGTGTTACGAAGAGTGGGTCGTCATATGATTTTGGCATGATTTTCTCCTGAGTTAAAAGAAATCTAAATTCGGTCGGGTATTTACAGAGCCGCAAGAGCAAAAAGAATTGAGTGTTAACGGAAAAAACAGAGGAAGGTTTTTAACTACAAACGAGACGAAACTAGAAAAGAAAAAATCATACAAAGTGTGTGCAAAATAGTAGCCTACGCAGCGCAATTTACGCAATTCGCGCAGCAGAATCTAGAAACTATTTTTCGATCTGTGGTTGAAATAGGACTCTTAGGCAAAATGTTTTCGAAATAGCAGCGTTGGCGATCAAACGTGATCATTCATTTTAAATATTCTGTGTATCTTCGGTTTCAACTCGAAACTTGATTCAATGAGCGAATGGGCGAGGTGGAATCGACCTGCAGCGACTTCGAAATAGATTTGCGTCAAATCTATTTTTTTTGAGATGATGTCAGGCGTGGTGCACGGTTGGCCATTTAAAGTTACCAGAATTGGCATAGATGCTTGATTCAATTTGACATAATATAAATTATGCGAAAATATTTATGAAATCCTGCTTGGCGTTTAATTCAATGTTTAATTCAAACTCAATCGAAGCCCCCCCGAAATCTCCAGAAAAAGCAATTTGTAATGAGCCAGCAATTGTCAGTCTCGATCTCTCACTTTCAAAAATCACAGCCTTTTTCGCTTCAATACAACGACACGCGATTTGTACTTAGTCAGCACGGCAATAAAATCGGATGACTCTCACAGCTTGAGTTCACTGCCATCAATTAAATTGCATTTCTTGACTCACATTTGAATTGAAAAATGGAAAATATTTGTTTTCGTATTTATCTCACCACACGTAGATATTCAGAAAACCAAATAAAATTCCGAAAATTCATTTGAAATTCAATGATTTAGCGAATTAAATATGATTTTTTTAAGAAATATTTTTTAGCTACACTTATCTACACTTTGTTACACTTCAATGACAATTTGAAGCCCAAATAGAAATGAATGAATTGGGACACAGCGAGAGCGATGGGAAAAATCGACGGTCACAAGCCGAAGAATTAAACAAAAAGAAAATTCTACTTTAAGTTTAATACGATGCTGGAGCAATTTTAAACTCCACTGTTGTTGACTCCCCCGCTGCTCATAACTTTTCAATAATGGGAGACAGTAAATGGTAGTGAATCATAAGCAAATGTTGCGTCCAGCTTTAATGGCCTTATTAATTGCCAGTGCTTTTAACGCACAAGCTGGAAATCGTGAAGTCCTTGGAACTGCGCCAGGCAATTCGGCTGCTCACTTACAAGCAGGCCTGAACGCTTCGGAATTAAAAGCAGAGCGCAGCATGAAATACGACAACGGCCTAACGGTTGTACGTCACGTGCAAATGCACAAAGGTGTTCCAGTCTGGAACGAAGCAGTTATCGAACACGTCGAAAAAAATGGCAAACGTTCCTTACGCGGTGCCGTAATGCGCAACTTGCATCAAAATTTACCTAGTGTAAAACCGATTTTTTCAGCAGCAGATGCTTTAATTCAAGCTAAAACAAAAGCCCAAATTTTCGAAACAGAAAATGATCAGGCGACGCTGTACGTGAAAATGAACGAAAGTGGCAACCCACACCTCGTATATGTCGTGTCTTTCAATGCGACCAATACTGAAGAAGCGCGTCGTCCATTCTTTATGCTTGATGCCAATACTGGCGTCGTGGTGCAGCAATGGGAAGGCATCACTAATGCGAATGGCACAGGACCTGGCGGCAATACAAAAACAGGTCAATATGAGTACGGCGTCAATTATGGCAATCTCAATGTAACCCAAGTTGGTTCAACCTGTACTTTGGACAATACCAATGTCGCGACGTACAACATGAATTCGATGACAAAGACGCCAAGGACACCACACAGTTTCACCTGCCCAAGAAATACAGTCAAAGCGATCAATGGTGCGTTTGCTCCTATGAACGACGCTCACTATTTTGGCGGCGTGGTATTTAATATGTACCAAACTTGGCTAGGCGTACGCCCTATTAGTCAAAAATTATTAATGAAAGTGCATTACAAACGTGCTTATGAAAATGCGTTCTGGGATGGCACTGCAATGTATTTTGGTGATGGCGCAACAACATTCCACCCATTGGTCTCATTAGATGTAACTTCACACGAAGTGAGCCATGGTTTCACTGAGCAAAATTCTGGATTGGTATACTCCGGGATGTCCGGCGGTATGAATGAAGCTTTCTCAGATATGGCCGGTGAAGCTGCCGAATTCTTTATGAAGGGTTCAAATGACTTTAAAGTTGGTGCAGAGATCTACAAAGCGGCCGGCGCTTTGCGTTATATGAACAATCCGCCGCAAGATGGCCGCTCTATCGATAACGCTGCTAACTTCACGAGTACTTTGGACGTGCATTACTCCAGCGGCGTCTATAACAAAGCATTTTATTTGTTGGCCACAAAAACCGGCTGGAATGTACAGAAAGCATTCCAAGTGATGGCAGATGCGAATCGTTTGTATTGGACCGCCTCTAGTACATTTAATCAAGGCGCCTGCGGTGTTGAAACTGCGGCAGTGAATCGTGGTTATGTAAAAGCGGATGTGACAGCGGCGTTTTCAGCTGTAGGCGTCACGTGCACGCCATAAACAACTAGTTTTATACGCAGTACCATGTGTTAATAGCGCTTGGGGGTGACCCTAAGCGCTTTTTTTAGCTTCAAACAAGACACAAAATTATGTTTCAATAATAAATTAAGCTATCCCACAAACAATATCTCATATGCCAATTTGATCGGCCTATTTTAAATGGTAGTAAGCAGCATTCAAGAAAGCGGCAATATTGAGTTCGTCTTCCGGGAAAAAGCCCGAATTCAACTGAGAATTACAGACCTCGATCTGCGAAATTAATTTTTCTTGTGTCTTTACCTTACGATCAGGTCGGGTATAAAAATCTTTTTCATTCAAACCCGTGCGCTGTTGATGACAGGCGCTGCAGTTATTTTCTGTATGCAGCGCTTTACCAGCTAGCGTATCTGCTTTGGCAAAAAGTCGTTCTTGCGCGTCCGTTTGCAAACTAAACTGTAACAACAAAGCAGATACAGCGATGGTAAAAATCCATAAGGTTTTCATATGCGGACTCCTGCCCGGTATCTGATTGCAACGGGATTACATATTTTCCTTCTTAAGGCTTCAGATAAGCAAAACCTTCCCTTATCTGTAAGCGCGCAACTTCTGCCACGCCTGAAGGCACGATTGTGGTTTCGGCCAAGAGTTTTGATTTGTCGATGTTCCGACTCACCAGAGTATTGTTGCAGACACGGAACTCGACTTTGCGTGCGGCTAACTCTTGCACGGCAATTTCGTAAGGATTGCCATTTTTGTCGGCAGCACCCTCGAGTAAGAAATCAATGCCAGGGCCGTGGGTGACGAACACAATTTTTGCTTGTGGGCTTTGATCCAAATGATTTCGTGCATTGCGTAATGCCGCTGCCGCGTTAGCGCTATCGCTCACGTGATAGATGACTTTTTCCTCACGCTCAGCAGCAAATGCGGTCATGGCGAGCAGGCATAACAAGGTAGCGCTCAGCCATTTTGTAAAGTATTTCATGTTGACTCCTGGTTGATTAGTTAAAAATTATTTTGACGCGATACACCTTTTATCGGACTTCCGACTGTCACATAAAGCTCGCTTCATTTGCGCTCTAAGCTCTCTTTTTCCATCAGAATATAGGTGCCAAAAGCATTTAATCGATTGGCTGCTTTAAAGGCGGGCAGGTTTTCAAATCGCGACCAGTCGGTTTGTTGATAGGCTTCTTCAAATCCGATTAATTCTTGCACCGCATTTCCCATTTTTTCTCGCAAAAATTCTAAATAGGTTTTGGTTAATTGCATATCCTCGATGGTATTGGTGGAATATTTCCCATGACCAGGCACGACTACCGCGGGTTTGACATCGAGTAAGCGATCTAAGGTTTTGAGCCAGACCCGACTATCGGCATTACCAACAAAAGGAATGCGACCTGAAAAATAAATATCACCGGCGAAAAGGACTTTTTCATTTTCAACAAATAACAAAACATCTTCTGATGAATGTGCACCACTACTGTCTATGATTTGAAAATTCATACCTCCGAGTTTGAACGAATATGGCTTTTTGTCAGAAAAACTTAACCAGACATCGGCAGGCAAGACCTTAGTTTGGTCGTCGACCCAGGGAAATAGCTCAGCCTTTCGCTGTTCCAGTCTCTGCTGTGCCAACTCAGAAGTTAAATAGAGTTTACCGCCCTCATGCGCTATCAGCTCGGCGCCCACTTTCTTAAATGCTTGTAAGCCATAAATATGATCAGCATGATAGTGTCCGATGATGACTTTTTTTATTGGTTGCGATGTGATTTTTTTTATTGCTGCGATCATGGCGTCACCAAGCACCGGAGTCGCTAAAGCATCGTACACCACAACGCCAGCCTTGGTGATGACAAAACCAGCATTTGACATGTAGCCTTGATTGGCGGCACTGGCTACGCCCGATTCTCCCTGAAAATAATAGACATGCGGCGAGACCTTGATTGCTGTCAGTTGTCTCGCTGACGACATACCTTGCGCGCTCGCGCAGCTAGAAACTAGCCACAGACTCAGCATTGCACCAAGTAGGACGAATTTATTTTGCAATCTCATAATCAGGTTTTCTACGCTAAGTAGGGCGTGGTTTTACATTCAAGTTTCGCATTCAAATAATCAATCAAGCTATGCAGCGCTCTTGCTCGCCATTTCTATCCTTTGATCTAGATAGAAACCATAAAACCCTGATTGATTTAGGCCAATTAATGGTTCTGCCAAGACACGCAATTGATGGTCAATGAACACCACAGTTGGGAAAAAATTGACCTTTAATAGTTTGAGTAAATCACTAACAGCTATTAACCTTCCATCGCTGCCTATCAATGTTTTGACAAGGTCTGATTGCAGCTCCCGTATGACTAGTTTATTCTCACTTACGGTGCGCGCCAAAGGTGACAAATAATTTGTTCTGACTTCGTGACAAAAATGGCAGTCAGAACGTGAAAGTAGTAAAACAAGTGGAATCTTAAACTTATCAATATGCGCCAGTTCTTTACTTAAATCACTTAATTCCGCGACCTTTTTTTCCTGCATCATAGTCCGTGCACGATTTAATTGAGATCAATTGCATCTTGAATCGCCGCAATGCCCGCCTTGGCACACTCATCGTCCATATCCCCGCCCGGCGCGCCAGATACTCCAATGCCACCTATGATGCTGCCCGATTCTTGTATCACCAAGCCACCGCCTATCATCGCTACATTTGGCAATGCCCGGATACCGCTGCTGGCTTGATTATAAGCGGTGACTTTGGACAACTCCGTCGTAGAATTCTTAAAACTAACGGCTGTCCATGCTTTACGAGTGGCAGTATCGGGTGTGTGCATGCCAGCTAAATTATCGCGCAAAGTGACTAACACTATCCCGGCTCGATCTACTACCGTGACAGCGACCATCGCACCACGCCCTTGACATGCTTTCAATGCTGCATTGGCCGCGACTTGCGCCGCCTCCAAGCTTAAGCTGGTGATCTTTGTCGTTGCTTTGAGATCGCTGGCGGCGTAAGTCGATGTTGACAATGCCGTCAAACTCAAAGCCAAAGCAGCTGTGCCTAAAGTCATACCCGAGGCGATTGATGATGTAGGTATTTTCATTTGGACATCCCCGGATTGGCTTCCATGCCTATAATTTTTGGTTGATTTAATTGTCTGGTTTTAATGATCTTGTGTGACTTGAAATAGGTTTCCATCACATCCCAAATCGGCTCACCTGTGACACTTTCCGCCACCGGCGCCCAGCTCGCGACTTTATAGGTTTTATTGGCTTCTATCGCTTTGCCATTCAACATCATATTGTTGATACGTGCACCGGCTTTTGCATTCGGCGTGCACGAATATTGCAGGCCTCCGACACGCACCATATCGCCCCCTTGTTGGAAATAAGGATCGGGATTAAACAAGTTGTCGCAGACATCTTCTAATACTGTTTTAATCGTTTCACCTGTCATATTAGTCAGTGTGGTCGAAGGGTAAGTAATCGCGACCTGGTCCATCAAATGTTCACGGGTAATCATCTGTCCCGGTAAGATTGTGGTGCCCCAACGGAAGCCTGGCGAGAAGGCAATCTCAGCGCCCTTCACTTCCATCAAAGCATCAACGATGAGCTGATCCCACGAACCGTTGAAATTGCCACGACGATATAGCATGCCTTCGCTGACCGCGAGTTTTTCTTCTAACTTTTCTTTATAGGGGGCACGAACTTTAGTAATCAAAGCCTGCATGTCTTTGTCTGCCGGCAGCAAGTTGGAAAACACAGGTAACAAACGATATTTAAATCCCTGAACTTTGCCATGACGAACATCGAGATCTAACACACCTAAAAATTTGCCATTGGAACCAGCATTTGTCACCAGTGTCTGCCCTTTTGCATTGTGCACGACACTAGGCACGGGAATGCCATCATGCGTGTGGCCGCCCATAATTGCGTCGATGCCAGTAACGCGTGAGGCCATTTTTAAATCGACATCCATGCCATTATGCGACAGCACAATCACGGCCTGCGCGCCTTTTTGACGGGCTTCATCGACCATTTTTTGCATGTTTTCATCTTGTATGCCAAACGACCAGTCCGGCACCATATAACGAGGATTGGCTATCGGTGTATAAGGAAATGCCTGACCTATGATGGCGACTGGTACGCCATTCATCTCACGGATGACATAGGGCTCAAAAACCTGATCGCCAAAATCCGTGGTCTTAACATTTTGCGCAAGAAAGCTAATCTGTCCTTTAAAATCTTTATCGATAATTTCTTTCACACGTTCAGCGCCCAGCGTAAATTCCCAATGCGGGCTCATCAGATTCACGCCCAATAATTTACAGGCATCGACCATATCTTGACCCTTGGTCCACAGCGCGATCGCCGAACCTTGCCAGGTATCGCCACCATCTAATAACAAAGCATTCGGGCGACTGGCACGTACCTGTTTAATCAGTGTTGCCAAATGCGCGAAACCACCGACTTTGCCGTAAGTTTTGGCAGCGCGCTCAAAATCCAAATAAGTAAAAGCATGAGCCTGCGCTGTATGCGCTTTGATGCCGAATTGTTTCAATAAATGTTCGCCGACCAAGTGGGGCGCTTTGCCCAAGGCGCCCGCCACACCCAGATTTACATTAGGCTCGCGAAAATAAATAGGCATTAGTTGTGCATGACAATCCGTGAAATGCATCACGCTCACATTACCGAATTTTGGCAAGTCATAGATGCGCTCATTTGCACCGGGCTGCGCTGCCAAGACATCTTCACTACCAATCGCCATACCGCCAGCACTGGCAACCGCTAAAACCTGCAAAAATTCACGACGACTAATGCTCATGTTAATACCTTTTACTTTGCTAAATGCGATAAAACACCGGCTGAACCGGTTTACCAGCTCAGCTTATTTTTGTCTTTTTTTCAGCCTTTGTTAACTAACGGTACGCTTTAGTTGCTTATCTAGTTTATATAGCTCACGTACTTAATTTCTTATTGGTTGATCGGTGATTTTGGATCGAGCAGCAATGCCATAACATCCTTCATTTGTTGTTCGTTCAGAATACCGCTGGCACCGTAACGTGGCATGACAGAACAGGCATTGTAGGCATGGGAGCTAAACAGTTTTCCCCAAGTATATTTCACTATATCTTCGGTTGGGCCGCCACGAATTTTGCCGTATTCTGCGAGGCTAGGCCCAATGTTGCCGTAGGCGATTTCTGCTTTTGAAATTTGATGGCAGGCGTAGCAATTGCCGCCGTTGACGGTTTTATTGTCGTCAGAAAATTGCAAGCCGCGACCATTTTGTGCGATTTTTTCGCCCTCTTTCCAATCACCTAAATATTTACCGTCAGCAGGAAATTTAACTGCATCAAGTTCTGCTTTTTCTAATTTGGCACGCAACTCAGTTGGCATTTCTTTTTGAGCATATTCGGAACAATTTTTTTGCAAATCGGATTGATCCAGTCTATCTAACTTCGCAATACCTTTCTCGGCAAAGGACGCTTTGAATGCAGCTAAATCTTGTTCTGCATTAGGCATAGTCATAACAGTGGCGCAGGCACTGACCAAAATAGTGACGCTAGCTAGGGCAGTAATTTTGTATTTTGTTTTCATAATTATTCTCTCTGATTTTCGATTTAGGAAAATACGATTTTGTCGATTAGCGTTTTAAAGCTGGTGCATCCATGGTTCCATCTTTTGCCATCACACCTAAAAAGGTGATCAAGTCCACAGAGGTCAGAGAGCCGTATTTCAAATCAGGAAAACGTTGTTGGCGAAAACAATCATTTAGACGCCATTGCATGGTTCTTACCGCGCCTTGGCTCACACGGTAGGCGGGCCAGGTCGCGAAGGCTTTTTGTGCTTGTGCACTATTAAGTAGATTCGGCAAATCCTGTAGACGAATTCGTTTTTCATCTGAGGAATGACATGAAGCACAATTGAAATCGAATGGACCGCCACGATAGAAGAAGGCTTTTTGACCGCGCGCAAAAGCTTCTTTTTCTTTAGGATGATTTTGTGGCACATTGATTTTGCTACCACGAGATTCTGCAACCGCGTAGGAGGTTAATGCCTCTAAATCTGTCGCCCGATCTCCTTGTGAAGAAAACGGTTTTTTGATGACGTCTTCGCGTTTAAATCCTTGTAAGCTCACCATGCAATGCACCAGGCGTGATTCAAAATCCATAACAGTATCGACATCTTTAAAATAGCGCGGCATTTCGGCATATACGCCTTTTATTACGCCCGGTCCTTTACCAAAATCACATTGTTCTAAACTGCTGTTCTTGGGGCCACGTTTCGTCTTCCACAAAACTTCGCCCTGCCCTTCAACCAATTCAGCCGGATTACCGTCCGCCAGCATCGCCCGGTATTTAGCAATTTCATCTGAAGTGGATTGTGCAAGTACGACGCTTGACGTTAGCTGGCATACGGCCAAAAAACATAGATAAATGTAGGATTTTTTCATACTTGTCTCGTTTGTATTTTATGTTTAAGTGATGAACAAAGAAAAAACTAGCTTACATCGACTTCCATCAAAAAGATGAAATTGATTAGGCTAAAAAACTTAAGCGATTGTCGCTTCATCTGTACGTGAATCCCCCTTATTATCGACCCAGTTAAGCTGAACTTTTTCACCTTTTGCGCCGCCTTTAAATTTAAAAGCGAGATAGGGATTTTGAGAAACGGATTGTCCCCACAAACATTGCAGCACGACTTTACCACCTGAGGTCGCTTTCACTTCTTTAATAAAATGCGCGGGTACGAGATTGCCTTGTGAATCTTTGCGCATACCGCCTTCCATTGGGTGCGCCATTAGCACCTTAACTTCTGTCACGCCGTTATTATGATTCGCGCGAATTTTCATTGGATCTGCCATGCTGTTCTCCTTATTACTAGATTTTTTTTGCACAAACCTGTGCATGTTCATTGATTGACCTATGTCATCAGTGTGGCTGTCTCAGCTACACGTGAGCCCCACAACTTAGCCGCCGCAGCCACCTAGGGTCACTTTAGTTTCTTTTGTCGCACTGTATAGTTTTCCACCTGCTTTGACTACGACTAAAACATTGGTACTTTGCCCCATTTTTAGACGAGTCTGCACCATGCTCTCGGTATCGGCTGGAATCATAAATACGGCTGCCAGAGGATTAGGATTTTTTTCTACAAAGATGAAAATCTCTTCAGTATTGGGAATCGTACTGGTCACCGTCACAGGTACTACTGCACCGTTTTCTGCGATGTCAGGCGAAGTGATCGCTATGTCTTTACTATCGACTGCGGTACCACCGAGTGCTTTTAAGGCATCAGGCAAATTTTTTGCATCAAATCCGGAACGCACATCGGCTGCAATGGCTTGTTGAGTGTTGATCACGCCTGCAGCAAGCAAGATACCAAACGCGCTTGCTGACTTTAATAGGGAACGACGGCTTGTATTCATAATGTCTCCTTCATTTGTAGACGAAAATCGGAATTATTCTGAGAATTCCATGTTAATTAGATCAATAATAAATTGCATCTTTGTGGCTAAGCTTAAGCGAAAATGGACTCACTATAAACCTACTTTGCGCCAGCCGCCAGCCATGATGCAATAGCCTTTGCTTCTACGTCTTTCAGTTGTGCTTGCGGTGGCATAGGAATGCCGCCCCATACACCGGAACCACCTGTTTTGATTTTAGTTGTCAGGTAAATTTCAACATCGGCTTTGGCTTTATATTTGACCGCGATTTCATTAAAGCCCGGGCCGACGATCTTATTCTTCATTCCATGACAAGCGATGCAAGAATTCTTGGCGAGTAAGGCTTTAATATCGACTGTAGCTACTTCTATTGCTGGCTTATTGTCTTTGCTATCCTTGTTAGTTTGCGGTGTATTACCAGGCATCACAGGATTGTTTGCATTCGCACTTAGGTTTGATGACTTTGCACTGGCATTTATTTCACTGCCTGAAAGCGCTGCAGCTGCCGGCTTGGTGGTATCGGCACCGCGGACACCACCTATGCTGCGATTTTGTTCCAACAAATTTCCATGTGCATTGCGAGCAAAGTCTGGAAGACTGGAGCTGACTTCTTCCACTTTACAGTTTTTCATGCAGGCGATATTTTGTACATCCGGTTTCCCCTTGGTATCCCACAGTCCATCAAAACGTACCAGTCCATTGCGATTCGGTAGTTTTTCCTGAACTTGGCGAATATTCTCATCTGACAAAGTAAAATCAGAAGGAACGACTGCACTTAAGTTTAAGATGTAAGCCACTACCGCATAGACTTCATCTGGTTTTAGGGACTTAGGCGCGGTCCAAGGCATTGCACGATTAATGTAATCCCACATGGTCGATAGTTTGGCCAATTTCATCATCGTGGTTTTTTGCGCTACGCCACCTTTGGCATTAGCAGCTACAAAACCATTCTTAATATCCTCGGCGGTTGTACCACCGACCAAGGGAGGAAATACTTCATTTAATTCACCAAACGAACCATGGCAGCTCGCGCATTTAGCTTCCCAGATTTGTTCGCCTTGTGCTACTGAGCCCTTACCTTTTGGCAGTCCTTTGAAGTCGCCGCGAACATCGATGTCCCAGGCTCTTACTTCTGCTGGCGTGGCTTTACGGCCTATATTGCTCCATGGTTTTTCTTGCGATAAGACGGTCGATGCACTTATGACAAACAGAGCGGCGAACATGAATTTCATTATGCTAGTTTTTTGCATCAGGCCACCTGCACATTAGAAACTTCGCCATTGCTGGAGACTTTCCAGGATTGAATAGCGTTATTGTGATAAATCGATTTTGTACCGCGTACCGCCCGCAATTGATTTAGTTTGGGTTGCACATAACCGGTTTCATCTATCGCCCGACTTTGTAAGATGCTTGCTGAACCATCCCAAACCCAATCGATATTAAAGCGCGTCAGTGCTTTGCTAAGGATAGGCGTTTCTAGTCTGGCAGTGCGCCAATTGCGACCGCCATCGACGCTGACATCTACACGTTTTATTTTGCCACGGCCTGACCATGCCAGTCCCGTGATGTTGTAGAACCCCTTATCCAATAAGGTTTGACCGCCGGAAGGCGTCGTAATTACGCTTTTGCATTCCTGTATCGAGGTGTATTGACGGTGCATACCATCCGGCATCATATCGATGTAGTGTATGGTTTCATCCTTGGTATCGTAGCGCTCATCACCGACTTCAATACGACGTAAATATTTTACCCAACTGACCCCTTGCACGCCTGGCACAACTAAGCGTAAAGGGTAACCATTTTCAGGTCGCAGCATTTCACCATTCATTGCCCACGCGACCAGCACATCATCCATTGCTCTATCTATGCTGATCGTGCGCGTCATACTGGAACCATCCGCGCCTTCGGCCAAGACATATTTGCCCTTCTTTTTATCGTAACCACACATGTCTAATAAAGTCGATAGCAAGACGCCGGTAAACTCTGAGCAACTCAACATGCCATGCGTGTACTGCACTGTAGGCAAGGCCACATTTCCCCACTCCGCGCCAGTATTGGCACCGCATTCGATAAAGTGGATACGCGACACGCTAGGCAAGCGCATCAGGTCGTCCATCGTGAACACTCGTTCTTCTTTGACCAAGCCATTGATCATTAATCGATGTCCACTAGGGTCAATGTCATGCCAACCTTGGTGATGGCGCTCAAAGTGCAAACCGCTGGGAGTAATAATGCCGAATAAACCTTGCAAAGGCGTGAAGCTCACTGATGCCTGGGACACGCGCGTCAAGCCTGGGCTCTCACGACGTTGCAGATTTTTTTCCCATTGTGATGGCATACCGTAACCAGTTGATGCAACTGGTTGCCCCAAGCTAGTACTGTGTAAAGGCAATTTAAGAATGGCGTCGTCGTCAAAGTTACCTGCAACGGCAGCACCAGCAGACGCCACGCCTGCGCCCATTGCTAAAGCCTTTCCCATGAAGTTACGACGCGCCTTACGGGCCTCCTCCACACTTGCATCGTTAAGAAATCCTTCTGGTGCTTTTACGATGCGACCTATGATTTTTCTTAGCTCATTCGACACCAGATATCCCTCCCATAAACCGAATTCAATAAAGCGATTAATTCGCTACATGCGCATATAATCATACTTACACCCAAAAATCACAAGGGGTTTTGGTTCCGCATCGCAACAAATCTTCCCAATTTGTTGCTTGATGTTCATTTTTAGGGTGAAACTTTCCAAATAAGCAAATGGCGATATGGTATCCGAAGAGTAAAAAGCGGCATTTAATTAAAAGCCAACACAGGCAAAAAGAGAAATTTCTGAAAGTCTATTCCTACTGTTCGCCAGCCACCTCAAGCAAATTGCTTGATTTTAGTCGCCATATGGCGGCTTACTTACCCGGGTGAATTACCGTTATGGAGAAGGACGATTTTTTTAGGATGTACAAGCTGAACATGGATATGATGATCAAAATGGGCAGAAAACTGACCCGTGATCTTGCAGTCGATGCGATAAAAGGCAGAGACACCATATGGAAATTGATGAAAAAAGGAGCGCAAGAGAGTTTTTGGCGCTGCAAAATACCCTGCTTTAAGAACCATGCTCAACGGCAAATGCAGGTGACTTGAGCGTCGCCCAAAAATTTCAGAAAAGCACGGTCAATTCAATTTGGCAAAGCGGTAAATGTCAGCACTCTTCACCAAACAACTACTTTACATTCATCAGGCTCGCATCAAGTCCTAAGCGTTCAGAGATCTCGCCACAAACGGTTTGACACATACTTAGTGTTTTTTGATCATCAATACGGTAGAAGACCTGAGTCCCCTCTTTTCTCCGCGCTAAAATTTTACCCCGATAGAGCAGATTAATCTGGCGCGACACATTGGCCTGGGTAGAGTCAACCGCAATCACAATTTCTCCTACGGACTTTTCACCTTGACAGACAGAATTCAATATTTTCAGTCTTGTAGGCTCACACAATAAAGAAAAATAATTCGCAACTTCCTCGAATAATTCTTCTGTCTGTTCTTTACGTAAATTTTCGTTCACGGCTCAAAAATCACTTTATAGTTAATTAAGGATGGAGTTAATTATAAATTGAAGCTCGCTGTCTTCAATACATTTTTGTGCAGCCCACTTATTTATTATCAAAATTCTCTTCAAATCTTGTAGCAACAATCAAAACCATGAACCGCTACTCCTTTTAGCTGAATGAACTTTATGCGAAATTGAGGCTCGAAGCTTGCTAAACACGATCAGCCCTTGACGGTATAAAGGGTTAAAACCAATAAAAATTCAGGAGTTTTAATGAAAAAAATTTATTTCCCGCTATCTCTTGGCTTGATACTCAGTGCCAGCCTTAGCATGAGTGCCAGCGCTCAAGTGGCGGAAACGCCCAAAATGATTCAACAAGTCTCACCAGTCGTGATCTCATCGCCAGCTGCACGGGCTGCAGATGTGCAATCTATTGATGGCATAGTAGCTGCATTATATGACGTGATTTCGGGTGGTATTGGTCAAGCTCGCGACTGGAATCGTATGAGGTCCTTGTTTATTCCAGAAGCTCGCATCATGGCAATTGGCCCAAAGCGTGACAGCAAAGATCTAGCTTTGAGAATTCTAAGTGTCAGCGACTATATTGCTAACTCGGGCCCGATCTTGATTGAGACCGGTTTTAGGGAGAAAGAAATCAGTCGAAAAACTGAACAATGGGGTGAATTGGCGCAAGTCTTTACCACTTACGAAACGGTGATGGATAAAGACAAAGCTGTGAAACGCGGTATCAACAGTGTACAACTTATGCACGATGGCACACGCTGGTGGATTATTTCTTTATTGTTTGAAGCAGAACGCCCTAATCTGACTTTGCCAGATAACTATTTAAAGTAAAGCCAAGTTTAATCAACAGAAATAAAAAAAGAGCTGGTGTTTTTAGTCACCATCTCTTTTGTTTATCTTATCGTCGTGTCGTGATTAGGTAGCGCGAACTGCTAAAAAATACTTAACTTAACTCTTACAAGCACTGATCAAAATTCGACCAACTATGCAGCCGCAGAATCGCTAGTATCCGTTGCTTCCGTTGCAGTATCGGATCCGGACTCTAACTCCTCAGCCTCGCCTCCAGGACCACGCTCGGCACGGTTCTTTAGCTTTTCTTCCTTCTTGCGCTTCTTCGCCAATTCTTTTTGACGTTTTTCGTATCCGTAATTTGGTGTGGCCACAATATTCTTTCAGTTTTTTCAATACTGTACCACAGTGAGAGGCTGATGCTTTACTTTCGTTCGCAATCCTTTCGCCGAGAGCTAACTTACATCGCAGCATCATAAAAATCCAGTATGCACTCACAGTCCTAGAAATAAATTGCCCTCCCTAAAAAATCACCATCTAGCTTTGGATAAAATCACTAACCACTTACGAAATAATAAGACTTCCAAATGACCGGCTTGTATCCCTGTTGAGCACTCAATGACGGGATTTACGCGATAATGACGATTTCTAAAGTCTTTACAAACGAAAATTTCACGACGACCAAAACGCATCAAAAACGCGCTTGGCGAAAATTGCACTGTAAAACGTGTATCAAAAGATTGTTCTAAGTTGGTCATTTTGAAATCTCCATGAGTATGATGTCGATCTAGCCGGCTGTAACTTTTAATGAAATGCTGTATGCGCATCCAGTAGTTAGTAATGTAAATCAAAAATACTGTGCATGCAATCAGTATTTTTGATTTGTTTTACCGCCGTTGTTTCTAATCGAAACTCATGCTTGACTTATTTTAATGACTTAAAAATCTATCTGTCTTACTCGTTCTACTGGCAATGCTGCGCTCTGCATCATTCGTAATAGCGTTGATATGGACTTATCTCACTGGCTTAAAATCGAGATCATGGAAGTCGAAACTGAAATCGGTAGCAGGCGAAATCGCTTTCATGGTTAAGCCATTCGGTTTGCCTTCCGTATCCAAACTAAAATTAGCAAAGGCATCGGCGTTTAAACTTCTATCATGCCATTTGACGACAAATGTAGTTCCTTTGTAGAAGCGCATTTCTCCCGTCAGTGCTGGCGAACGTTTTGAGGCGAATAGCATCTTGCCTTTTTCCAATCGGATAGTAATTTCGCCAAACCAATTATCTTTGTAAGTACCAAGATAGTGGCTGTGATCAATTTTCAGATTTGCACTGGCCTTTTGCTGTGTGTCTATGGCTTTCCAGACTTCGGCAACTTCCTTATCATTTTCCGCATTGCGCTTGAGTAAGCGTTCATTGTATTCAGTGACGCGATCAACTGCCGGCATGCCCAGATAACTATCTTTGATGGTGTTTGTAATAGCATTGAATGCGACCCCAGCTTCTTGATTCGTCAGTACGATGATGCCAAGTTTTAATTCGGGAATTAGTGTCACTTGAGTCACCATACCGAGTAAGCCACCTGTATGCGTTACTTGTTTGTAGCCCTTGACATCACTCAGACCCCAACCTATGCCATATGCCGCAAAGTGGGTGTTGTAAGGACCGGTATTGGGGCCGGTTTGCAGAATCGTCTGTGGTGACCACATGTCATGTTGCACACGTTCGCTAAACAGGCGTTGTTTATTATCGGCACCGTAACTACCTCTATTCAATTGCATGCGCACCCATTTACTCATATCCACAATATTGCTATAGATACCGCCTGCAGCATTAATGACTTCATTCGGGCGAAATGGAACGACTTGCAAAACGCCGTCCACAGGTACGTGTGGATCCACCACATTGTCGTGATTTTTTAGACGTGTAATTGACGCAGCACTGTCTTGCATCGCGAGCGGTTTCATGATCTTCTGTTCAATAAATTCTTCCCAGCTCAAACCAGAAACACGCTTCACTACTTCGCCGGCAACGATATATAGATTATTGTCGTAATCGTACTTACTCCGAAAACTCGATACTTGCTTTAGATAACGCAGATTATGAATGACGTCTTTGAGCGTGAAATCGCTGCCATCCGGAAAGAACATCAAATCACCCGCACCTAATCCCAAGCCACTACGATGCGTCATCAAGTCCATGACGGTGAATTCTTCAGTGACGTAGGGATTGTAGAGTTTGAATTCAGGAATGATGTTAGTCACTCTATCGTTCCATTGGAGCTTCTTCTCATCGATCAAGATCGCCAGCGCTGCGGCAGTGAAGGCTTTTGAGTTAGACGCGATGCCAACTAAAGTATTGACATCCATCGGCAACTTCGTTTTGATAGAGCGCACGCCATAGCCTTTACTATGAACGATTTGATCGTCTTTAATCACCGCCACAGAAATGCCAGGCACATTAAAGGTTTTCATCGTCTTCTCAACTAAGGCATCAATCTGGGCTGCATTGATTACCGCCGTTGGCGTAGCGGAAGCTGAAGTCGCATTGACGCTTGTTGATGCTTGGGGCTGCGCAAACGCAATACCATTAAACATTACCGCACTTATAAATAATGCCATGATTTTTATTGCGGAATTTTTCATTTTTTATCCCTTATTTTCGTCAATTATTTGCATAGCTTAATTCGGTACATCAGAGTGCAGCAGGTACAAGATAGAAACCCAACACAACTAATCCTGAACCAAACCAATCGAGTTCAAACGCAGCACGCGGTCACAACGTTTTGCCAGCTCTGCGTCATGCGTCACGATCACAAATGCGGTACCTAAGGTACGTGACAATTCCAGCATCAACGCGAAAACCTGATCCGCGATACCACGATCAAGATTACCTGTAGGTTCATCAGCCAATACACAGGCTGGATTTGTGACCAAGGCTCGCGCCAGGGCGACCCTTTGCCTTTCGCCGCCAGATAGTTCGCCAGGCACATGCGTCAATCTATGCTCTAAGCCTACTTTTGCCAACATGGTTCGTGCTATCGCCTGCGCCTCTGACCGCTTCATACGACGAATTAATAAGGGCATTGCGACATTATCTAAAGCGGAAAATTCAGGCAGTAAATGATGGAATTGATAGACAAATCCTAGTGATTGATTACGCAAGTTACCGCGTAGCGCTTCGCTCATATTGGCGAAATCATTGCCGAGCAAATTCACCACGCCCTTGCTAGGGGTATCTAAACCGCCGAGTAGATGCAATAAGGTTGATTTGCCAGAACCTGATGCGCCCACAATGGCAACCCGCTCTCCCGCAGCAATAGAAAAATCAACACCCCGCAATACTTTGACAGCTTGTTCGCCCTGGCCAAAAGTCTTGGCTAAATTTTTGCACGACAAAACAGTTTGTATCTTACTCATAGCGCAATGCCTCCGCTGGTTTTACGCGGGCAGCACGCCAGCTTGGATAAATTGTCGCCAGAAAAGCGAGTACGACCGCGATGGCACCAATCGTCCAAACATCAGACCAATGCAAATCTGAAGGCAAACTGCTAATCACATAGACTTCTTTTGCTAAAAATTGTATGCCCAAAACACGTTCTATAAATGGCACTATCACGTCGATATTGAGTGCGACAATGATGCCCGACAAAACACCAAGTGCAGTGCCAAACAAACCAACTAAACCACCCTGCACCATAAAAATCTTCATAATAGACATCGGCGATGCGCCTAAAGTACGCAAAATAGCGATATCCGCTTGCTTTTCAGTGACCGTCATGACCAAAGTCGAGACTAAGTTAAACGCCGCCACTGCGATGATTAAAGTCAGAATAATGAACATCATGGTTTTTTCTGTTTTAACTGCAGCAAAATAATTACTATTTTGCTGAGACCAATCGCGTGTGATCAAATTGCCGCCTAATGTGCGACTCAATTCAAAGGCAACTTGGGGTGCTTGTAGCATATCTTTAATTTTCAAACGTACACCGCTTGGACCTTCTTGGCGAAAAAACTTTTGCGCATCAACGATATGGATGAACGCCATGCCAGAATCAAACTCATAATGGCCTGCCTCAAATACGGCAACAACCGTAAACGCCTTGAGGCGAGGTATGGTACCCGCTGGCGTTAATTGACCTTCTGGTGCAGCTAAAGTGACTTTGTCGCCAATACCAACATGCATGGCACGCGCCAAGTCCACGCCTAAAATAATGTTAAATGCACCTTCACGCAAATCCGTCAGCTTACCGGCTTTTACTTTGCTCGCGACGATAGAAACTTTCGGCTCCTCCTCCGGCAAAATACCTCGCAACATAGCACCACGCATGACACCATCATTCACAATCATGCTTTGCGCATCAACATAAGGCGCTGCACCAAGTACGGACGGATGTTTTTGAGCTTCGGCGGCAGTCGCTTTCCAATCAGGAATAACGCCACTGGCATCAAAGACTTCTATATGCGGCAACACCGACAGCATGCGATCCCGTACTTCTTTTTGAAATCCATTCATCACCGACAGTACGATAATCAAAGCAGCGACGCCAAGCGCAATGCCTGACATAGAAACTATGGAAATAAAAGAGATAAAACTATTGCGGCCACTACGACGTCCTGCACGGGTATAACGCAGGCCGACTAGCCATTCAAAAGAGAGATTTTTCACGAAACGGCAGATTCCATTCAAAAACATGTGGCGGGGAAATCCATATACGCATAGAACAAGTTACACAGATATCGAGGATTTTTCTAACAGGGCGCTAGTTTGCCATACAATGACGGTATGAGCTATTTAGAAATTATTTTACCTTTCAGCATCCCTCCACAATCGCTCGCCAAAGAGTTGATGAAGCAGATGCGAACCCCATCCTTGGCGACCTTGCTCGGGCATGCACGAACCACGGCTGTGCATGAGTTTGAAGAACTATCACGACAATTGCCGCATGAATATTGGCTGACTAGGGATTTTGACGCCCCAGATAAACAAGCAAGTGACCAACGTAGCACCAGCCCAGCTCTTACGCACTTTTCTATGCAGCAAGCTGGTGTTCTACCGAAAGAGGGATTTTGGTTCACTTTAAGCCCGGTACACATTCATGTCGCCCGCGATCACTTGGTAATGACTGATCCACTTCGCTTACATATCAGTGAGGCTGAATCGCGAGCCCTATTTGCTGCAGCTGAAAGTCTTTGTACTGAATTAGGACACACGTTGATCTACGGCGATCAGCAAACCTGGTTTCTGCGCGCGGATCAATGGCAGAATTTATCGACCGCGAGTTTAACCGCAGCCTGCGGGCACAATATGGATATCTGGATTGCCACAGGCGAGCACGAAGTGGCGTGGCGCAAGTTGCAAAATGAAATACAAATGCAATGGCATATACACCCCGTCAATCAAGAGCGCGAGGAGCAAGGACTCAACACAATTAATTCGGTTTGGTTGCATAGTGGCAGTTCTAGATTGCAAGTTCCTAGTTACGCGTTTGGTATTGACCAGTTTCAGCAGGCGCTAGCCACACCAACTCAATTCCCGGCGAAAGGCATAGTCTTAGTAGAACTAATGGAAGCTGCTTTGAACAATGATTGGGGGAGCTGGTTGGCCGCAATGAATCAACTCGAGGAGTCTTGTTTCTCGCCCCTACTTCAAGCTTTAGAGAACAAAAAAGTAGTCGCGATAAATCTGATTTTTAGCGATGCTCACCGCCTTAATGTGTTCGAATGCAAGGCCCCGCAAAGCTGGAAATTCTGGCGCAAAGCGTCGTTGCAAGCACTTGCTGACCTGGCGGGTACCACGTCGCAAACTGATCGCTAGGCGATACGTGCAATTACGATCGGCATCAACTTCAACATTACATCTTTTATGACACGCATTGCTACTCGCCCATATCCGTTCCGCCAAGCCGAAATGCTCAAACAAAGTGGTTTGCATCCCGTGTTGGCACGATTATTTGCTGCCCGTGGCATTCAAGCTGCGGAAGAATTGCGTACCGAATTACCCGCATTAATTCCCCCGACTCAATTGCTCAACAGCGAGAAAGCGGCAATCTTTCTTGCTGATGCAATTGCTGCTGGCAAAAAATTAGTGATCGTGGCGGATTATGATTGCGATGGCGCCACAGCCTGTGCAGTTGGCCTGCGCGGTTTGCGTATGCTAGGTGCAAATGTTGATTACATCGTGCCGAATCGTTTTGAATATGGCTATGGACTAACGCCTGAGATTGTCGAACTCACCGCTCGTGAAAAATCACCCGATATCATTGTGACGGTCGATAATGGCATTGCCAGTATTGAGGGCGTTGCGGCAGCCAACGCACGCGGAATCCAAGTTGTGGTAACCGACCATCATTTACCTGCCGATAGTTTGCCGCAAGCCAGTGTGATCGTAAACCCGAATCAACCCTTCTGCGATTTTCCCAGCAAGAATTTGGCGGGCGTCGGCGTTATGTTTTATGTCCTACTGGCCCTGCGTGCAGAATTGCGGCAACGCGCGGTATTTGATCAACAAAATCAACCTAAGCTCGACACCCTACTTGATTTGGTAGCGCTGGGTACCGTTGCCGACGTCGTTAAGTTAGATCCGAATAACCGGATTCTGGTGGCGCAAGGTTTAAAGCGTATGCGCGCAGGTCGCATGCATGCCGGAATTGCTGCACTCTTTCGCGTTGCGGGACGTGAGCCGCGTCTGGCCAGCCCTTTCGACCTCGGTTTCGCGGTAGGCCCGCGGTTAAATGCGGCAGGCCGTTTAGCGGATATGTCATTGGGCATAGAGTGTTTAACCACAGATGATGAAGGTCGTGCCTGGCAAATCGCCCAAGAACTCAATAGCATCAATGCCGACCGCAAAGACATAGAACGAGAAATGCAAGATGTCGCCCTGCTCCATCTGGATGATTTCCAGGCTCAAGACACGCACACCATCACTGTCTTTGACGAGTCTTGGCATCAGGGCGTGATTGGTATCGTTGCGTCACGCTTAAAAGATAAGTTTTTCCGCCCCACGATTACATTTGCACCGGGTGACGAAGGTCTTATTAAAGGATCGGGTCGTTCGATTCCCGGCTTTCATTTACGCGATGCACTCGATCTGGTATCGAAACACGCACCTAGTCTCATACAAAAATTCGGCGGTCATGCAATGGCGGCGGGTTTAACTATCCGAGCCGAAGATTTCGCCGCATTCCAGACCGCCTTTGAAGCTGTTGGTAAGGCTTGGTTACGCCAAGAACAGTTGGAGCGCATCATAGAAACCGATGGCGTCTTAGAAGAAGCTTATTACACGACGGATTTTATTGAACTACTCGATAGCCAAGTTTGGGGGCAAGGTTTTGCGCCACCAATCTTTTGCGATGAATTTAAATTAGTATCGCAACGCATTCTAAAAGAGCGCCACCTCAAAATGGTCTTAGAAAGAAATGGCATGCGCTATGACGCGATTTGGTTTGGTCACACCGACAGTTTTGGTGAGCGCATTAAAGTCGCGTTTCGGCTAGATGCTAATGAATACAATGGTGTAACAAAAGTCCAGTTACTAGTTGAACACGTAGAACAAGTCTAGGGCCTATTGACCTAGTCATCATCAGTGAGATGCAAGTCCGCATTATCGATGTCGTAGTCAAGAATTTCAGCGGGCTTGCACTCTAATATCAAACAAATTTTTGCCAGAGTGGCAAAGCGTATGCCACGTACTTTCTCAGTGCGCAACATAGACAACTGCGTCTCGGATAATCCAATTTGTTCTGCCAATTGCTTGGCGCGCATTTTTCTGCGAGCTAGCATGACATCTAAATTTACGCGAATAGGCATCTTGACTGTGCTTATACGAAGCTATCCACTTGGCTTTGCAGGTTTCTGGCGCGCTGTGCCACAAATTTAAGGATCAAACCTATCATACCTATCGTCACAGCTTCAATATCCCAATGTGTTTTCACAGAATGTGAGCCTTGATTAATCCAGCCTTCCAGCGTCGGAACTAAAAGAATGGCAGCCATCGCTGCATACATCAAGTAAGCACCTGTGGATTGTAAACATTCGAGCACTGCAGGATCAAAAGTTTTGCTGAGTTCAAACTTCCTTAAAAAATTGGCCGCCGTCCAAAGCGCGTACAAATAAGTCACCGGCACCAAAAGGCCTGTCCAAAAAAACGGCAACTTCAATGACATCATGAACGTATTGAGTAAATTAAAATTGCCGCCCAAAATATACGCAGGGAATAATTGCGCTCCTCTGTCAATTATTAAATTCAAAGCAAACACAAAAGTCATCACTTTGACAAAAATACTCAATTTGCTGGCATAGCCCATAGCCGCACTATTAGTTGAACTCACAACGATCTCCCAATAAGTTGAATGAAAAAAATATCGTTAAAACACATATTAATTTAAGTAAAACTTAAAGTAAATGGTTTTATCTAGTAATGAAATCTGAGTTAAAATTAACCGAGCTGTACCAATGATAAGACTCCCTGCTCTAATGCTTATCAAGGATTGCAAACACTTACGAGCCATCCCATTTTGACTGGAATTATGATGCGTAAATTCGCCCTTTTACTCTCGATACTTTTATTGCCGATTAGCATAGCCAGCGCCCAATCAAATATTAAATTGACGACGTCAAATGGCGTAGAGAATGAAGATTTAATGAATGTTTTACGGTTTCAGGGGATCAACTATACCAAGGTGAAATTTAGCGGCACTGACTTGTGGGGCAAAAATTTTAAAATTTTCCTGCGCGATTTCAGCCAAAACAAATTGGTGAAAACTTACGAAATTTTTGATTCTACTGAAGATGAATTCTTTAAAATTAAGGAGCAAGAATTCAGTTTCAATGTGCTGGTACAAAGGACGAATAATAATAGAGCGAAGTTTGATTTTCGCTTTTTAGGTTTTGGCGCTGTCAAAGAAATTGCACTCAATACCAATCAAAAAGACTTCATGCTCAAGAGTCTGCAAACTGACGACAGCGAAACAAGTATTGAGCTCAATAAGACGCAAACTATTTTAAGCTTCATGATGCCTTATCAAAGCAAGAACAAGCTGATTAAGTATGTTGATGTCAGTCAAGCCGGTATATCACCTAAAGAATTAGGTAAGAAATTTAAGATACCGCGTTATTTCCTTATTGATATTCGCTTTGATTAATCCCAGATTTCTTTCGGACTTACGCAAAACAGACGCTGGCGTCGTTGGATTCGCCTCGCCGTACATTTGTACTGTCTTCGGCTCTCCGTCTAGCCAGCGCCATTTTACGTAAGTCCTATTCTTATTAGGACTTGCAAATAAAAAAGCACCGAGATACAAAAATCGGTGCTTTTTTTGCGTTTAAACTTGATAGTCAACTATGCGCTATTTCGCATTCCAAATCGCTATCATATCGGCAGATCCCTGAGATCGAATACCATTATCTGACAAGATCGCTTCCGTCTCAGCCACCATCGCTTTGCGTGGCAATACCATCGTTTCACCATAGCGTTGGTCGTAATGAATGACGACTAAATCGTCTTTCAAATCACGCAATAAGCTAACCAGATGCTTTAAGCTTTTTACCGGAATACCATTGATAGAATAAATCACCGAGCCAAAGCGGTTGCTATAGCCAGTGACCAATTTATGCGGAAAAAATGGCGAGCTAACTACCACTAACTCTTCACGCTCTTTACTTGGCGCCGCACCACGCAAAGTGACCAAGGGACTAGCGTTATAAGCGTAGCCATTTAAAGCCGGTGCATTATTACTCAAAAAACTCAAATACTCGACCGTGGCACGAGAGAACACAATTGGCCCGTAAATAAAATACGATGGGTAGCCGCCTTGTAGATCAGAGATTAAATGGGGCCGTCCAGCATATACAGGGGCCTGAATTTTCATCGCTTTTCCGGCGCGAACTATGGTCAAAGGCACTTTACCCTGTTCGGCAATTTGCTGCACTTTGTACTTGAACATGACTCGCACATTGGGTTTCAATTTCACCATGCATTGATTATCAATCGGTGTGTCGCCAATATGCGTGACTACATCCCATTCTTTCAAGGCGTTTTCTGCGTTCGCTTGATAAGGCAAATGGATAATGCAACCTTCTACTGATTTATCCAGCTTCAAATAATCGCGTACCGTAGGATTTTCAAAAGTTTGCGTGACGTCCAACAAGATAGGTTTGCCATCGTATTTTTGATCGGCGACATCTTTCAAGAACAATTCGATTTCTTCGTTGGGGATGATATAGCCAATATTTTGTGCATTCATCAATCCAGAAAACGCCAGTCCTATCATTTTATCGGCCGCGATAACCGGACCGCCACTATTACCAGGATTGATTGCAGCATCGATTTGTATGCGAAGACCGCCAACACTACCGTCATAATCAACAAATTCAATACGAGAAACAATACCTTTGGTAATAGAAAGTGAATTACCACCTGTCGGATAACCATAAGCAAACACCGCGTCCGTAATTTCAGGTAACTTATTACTGCGCTGGACTGCTGCATGCGTATCAAAGAACTTCTCATCATCTAGCTTCAATACTGCCAAATCCATACCGCGTGAAATCGCAACCACTGTTGCTGAAACCTTATCTCCCTCTTGCCCAGTTTGCACCTGTACTTGACTTGCGTATTCGACTACATGTGCATTGGTCAAAATACGGCGACCTTCAATCACGACGCCAGAGCCCGTTACTTCTTGCGGCGATGCCTTGCCCCAAGGCTTAAATGGATCAGGCCCACGCAAAGTCGAAAACACTTTGACAACGGATTTTTCTAGATTATTGGTGGAATTTTGAGGAGCAGATTTTGATGTATTACTTGTAGCTTGAGCTTGCGCTATGGAACAAGAAAAACTCATAAAAGAAACCGAAACAGCAAATGATAAAAATTGAAGTACTCGAGAAAATCTTTGCATAATCTATTGAAGTTAGAAGAATTGAAGTATCCGGGAAATGGACTGCACCATTTCGGGAATGCATTATATAGGTGCCAACCTCGCACGACGGTGAATACTTATGACGCTCTGCAGCAAAGTGCCATCCTTGCTGCAACTCATCCACCATCGCATTATTTTTCGGCGGATTCCGAGCCTGGCGTTTTAGCGGGAGCACTACCAGGCACCGGTTCTAAACGACAAGCTCTGGCATGTGCAACACCTTTTAGATAAGAGCGACGCACGATACCCGCCATACCCGCCGCTGCGACTTCACGGGCGTGACTATCTGCTCCGGTCAAACGTCGTATCCAAGCGCGAAACGGTACAAAACCTTCAGTGAAACTTTTTAGTGCGTTCACCGTGGCGTTTCCCAACTCCCGTTCTACGACATTGCCGTCGGCGTCGAGTTTGATGGCATCCAGATCTGGTCCCAATACAAAATCCAATCCTTGAATTTCTGTCGTGAACCAAATACAGCCAGCATCCGCAGGAAATGCGTAGGGCGCTTTGCGGGCACTTAACAGGACAGCCGGAATCTCAGTGCGCATTAAATTGAAATCACTAAGCGGCGATGTGATCGCTGAACCTATACGCGAATCAAAACCTGCATCAGCCTCGGCCTTACTTTTTGCTAGCCGTTTGCCGTTCTCCGCATTTGGCGTATTGCTTTGTTCCGTTGTTGCTTTATCTACCGACGTTGGCGTGTGCATTTGCTTGTCGCCACTACTGGCGCAGGCACTTAAACCTACAATAAAAAACAAACATCCTAGCGCTTTCATTTTTAATTTCCAGCTATGTTGTGCCTCAATTAATTTTTTTATCTGTCTCATAATCTCACCTGTAATCATTTAAAACGATGTGGCTTTTTATCTGTGCATCACTTACCAGGGCAATTTTCATTTTACCAACATTAAAAAGATTGCAGTAATAAATCCATACTTTTATTAGTGTTAATGCGGATTTCAATAAAAATCCCGAATAAAATCAGGCAATCTCATAGCTCGCTCTACTTCAGCATAGATCTTTTGAGCGCTCCCGATTTGCTTTTTGTGCGCGCTTTTTCGCATTTAATTCCCTTCAATTGACACTTCGTCGGATACAGTTTTTTGTTCCCCAAAAAGAAACCTAGAGTGTCCCTATCGCTTAGCACTTCAAGGTTTTCAGATGTTAAGCGATCAATAAAACAGCATTATTCCTTGCTGCAAGTTGCCACTTTCGTAGTCCATCTTACTTATGAGAGAACATCATGAAACTTACTCGTTACCTCCTTGCCTTCGGCGCGTTGACAGTCGCTACTTCCGCTTTTGCCGCCAGTCCAGACATCAATGCAACGGTCACTGTCAAAGGCTCGCAAAAACTCCATTCTAGCTATATCAGCCCAGACGAATTTCTTGAGCTCGGTGGACGCTACCAACTAGACAACGGCAAAACTCTGACGATCACGCAGAGGCAAAACCGCTACTACGCTGAGATCTCTGGCCACAATGTGGTTCAAGTCATCCCTCGCAACAGCGCGCTTTTTGTAGCGGCCGACAATTCGGTCAAGCTCCAATTTCAAACCGTAAGCGATGGCAAATCCACGAAAGTAAACGCAACTTATATCGAAGCACTTAACTAATTTTTCAATCTATCAACAATGCATTCTTTACAAACTCGCCACTACCTTTACAGAACCTAAGTATTAACTCATTGCATTTCTGAAAAGGTAGTGGATACCCACTAAAAATCAAGTAAATGCGATAACGAGCAATCGCAGGCGCAGACATCAGGATTCAGGTAAAATCGCGCCCATGAATCCTGCCCCGAAAAATCTATTTGCCTCGCCGCGCTACCGTCCCGATGTTGGCGGAAAAAATGCCGCTCCGTTTCTCCCTATGTCACGTGCTGAAATGGACGCGCTGGGATGGGATAGTTGCGATGTCATCTTAATCACGGGCGATGCCTATATTGACCATCCTAGTTTCGGCATGGCGCTGGTGGGTCGTTTATTGGAACAACAAGGTTTTCGGGTGGGTATAATTAGTCAGCCCGATTGGCACTCTGCCGAAGATTTTCGTGCTTTAGGACGCCCCAATCTGTATTTCGGCATCACTGCTGGCAATATGGATTCCATGGTGAACCGCTACACAGCGGATCGCAAAATTCGCTCAGAAGATGCTTATACCCCAGACGGTGACCCAAATAAGCGCCCAGATCGTGCCGTGGTTGTTTATGCGCAAAGAGCACGTGAGGCTTTCCCGGAAGTGAACGTCGTAATTGGCAGTATCGAGGCCAGTTTGCGTCGTATTGCACATTACGACTATTGGTCGGATAAGGTAAAGCGCTCGGTGTTACCTGACTCGAAAGCCGATCTCCTATTATTCGGCAACGCAGAACGAGCAATTGTTGATCTCACGCATAGGCTCGCTGCCGGCGAGTCTATCAAGTCCATTCGTGATTTGCGTGGCACCGCATTTATGACACCATCAAATTGGTTACCAGATTCAGATTGGACTGAAATTCAATCTATCAAGATCGATACGCCAGGCAAAGTAGAAGCGCATACCAATCCTTACGAGATGATGCCGGAGAAAGATGCCAAGTGTTCAACTGGCACAATAGACACTAGCGCGGGTGGTAACACTATTGCTGTACAAAGCGCCGCCTCAGATGCTGTCAAGCAGCAAGCAATACGCATCATGAGTCGCGAAGAGCGCCAAGCTATGCTGCGTGACAAACATAATAAATCAGTGATTCGCTTGCCCTCTTTTGATGCCATCAAAGATGATCCAGTAATGTATGCGCATGCGTCCAGAGTATTTCATTTGGAAGCCAATCCCGGCAATGCAAAAGCACTTTCACAGGCGCATGGTGAACGTGATGTCTGGATCAATCCACCCCCATTGCCATTGGCAATGGATGAAATGGATGGCGTGTATGACCGTGCGTATGCACGTGCACCGCATCCAAGCTACGGCAAAGCACGCATCCCAGCCTGGGAAATGATACGTTTTTCCGTGAATATTATGCGCGGCTGTTTTGGTGGCTGTACTTTCTGTTCGATTACCGAACATGAGGGACGGATTATTCAAAGCCGATCAGAGCCCTCGATTCTGCGCGAGATAGAGGAGATTCGTGATAAAACTAAAGGATTTACGGGTACTATTTCTGATTTGGGCGGCCCCACCGCCAACATGTATAGACTCGCTTGCAAAGACAAAAAGATAGAAGAATCTTGCCGTCGCTTATCCTGCGTTTATCCCGGCATTTGCAGTAATTTAAATACCGATCACAGCAAGCTTATCTCCTTGTATCGCAAAGCACGTGCGATTCCTGGCGTAAAAAAAATCCTGATCAGTTCAGGCTTGCGTTATGACCTCGCTGTACGCTCACCAGAATATGTAAAAGAGCTGGTGACGCATCACGTTGGCGGCTTATTGAAGATTGCTCCGGAACACACGGAAACGAATACTTTATCGAAGATGATGAAGCCTGGCATAGGTGCTTACGATGAATTCAAAGCGATGTTCCATAAGTATTCGAAAGAAGCAGGCAAAGAGCAATACTTGATCCCCTACTTCATCGCTGCACACCCGGGCACTACCGATGAAGACATGGTCAATTTGGCGTTGTGGTTGAAGAAGAACGATTTCAAACTCGATCAAGTACAAACCTTTATGCCTACGCCTATGGCACTGGCGACAACCATGTACCACACACGCAAAAATCCGCTCAAGAAAATTACGGCTGATTCAGAAATAGTGGAGACCGCTCGTTCGGGCAAAATCCGTAAATTTCACAAAGCCTTATTACGCTATCACGCTCCTGAGAACTACGACGTTGTCAAAGAAGGTTTACTACGCATGGGGCGTGGGGATTTGATTGGTAGTAGCGAACGTCATCTGATCCCATCACGCGCACCGGTGGTGGCGAGCTTAGTAAGTGCGGGAACGGTTCCGATTAAACGTGGCGCGGCACCCAAGTTAAATACTTTCGGTAAAAATTCCGCCCATAGACTTGCCTCCAAGGTTGCGCCTAGCACATCAAAAACGGGCTTATCCTACAATCCGGCCAAACCAAAGAAAACGGTGAATAAAACAGGCGGTCGATAATTTCTTTCCCAATAGACTGAATTCATCTTGAATGCATGGTGAATTTACAATTAATGCGCCCTAGTCTGATAGTCAATCTATGATTTATTGGCATTCACGAGTGATTTACCTCAGGTAGGCCCTCACTCGGGTATAATTTAGGGTTTATTTATCTTATCTAAAGAAGCCCAAATGGAAGCCGAACGCCTCAATAGCATTGCCAACTTGCTCATCGACTTAACTAGTCGTGAAGCCGAACTTCGGAGGTATCTTTGACTTCGATATCAAGTCAGAGAAACTCGAACAAGTTAATGGCGAATTAGAAGATCCTAAAGTTTGGGAAGAACCTAAACGTGCGCAAGAACTTGGCAAAGAGAAAAAATCCTTAGAAGCCATCGTTCACACCCTGATTAAGATCGACGCCGATCTAAAAGACGCCAATGAAATTTTCGACATGGCGCGTGAAGAAGGCGATGAAGATACGCTGGAAGCGATCGAAGCCGATGCTGCACATCTGAAAGAATTAGTCGAAGGTATGGAATTCCGTCGGATGTTTAATAATCCTATGGACCCAAACAATTGCTTTATCGATATACAAGCTGGTGCTGGTGGAACTGAGGCGCAAGATTGGGCATCGATGCTGCTACGTCAATATTTGCGTTATTGCGAACGTAAAGGCTTTAAGGTCGATATTCTCGAACAATCCGATGGCGAGGTTGCCGGCATCAAAACGGCAACACTCAAGGTTGAAGGCGAATACGCTTATGGCTTCCTGCGCACAGAAACGGGCGTGCATCGTTTAGTGCGCAAGTCACCGTTTGATTCGGCGAATGGTCGTCATACTTCCTTTTCCAGCTTGTTTGTGTATCCGGAAGTCGATGAATCTTTTGAGATCGATATCAATCCGGCCGACGTGCGGGTCGATACTTATCGTGCATCTGGTGCGGGTGGTCAGCACATTAACAAAACCGATTCCGCAGTACGTTTAACCCATGCGCCATCGGGCATCGTAGTGCAATGTCAAAACGATCGTAGTCAACATCGCAACCGTGCTGAAGCATGGGAAATGTTGAAAGCGAAATTGTTTGAATTGGAATTGCGCAAGCGCATGAGTGAAAAGCAAAATCTGGAAGACACCAAGACCGATGTGGGTTGGGGTCATCAAATTCGCTCCTACGTACTGGATCAATCGCGGATTAAAGATTTGCGTACCAATTACGAGATGGGTAATACAAAGGCCGTATTGGATGGCGACTTGGACGGTTTTATTGCGGCGTCGCTCAAGCAAGGTGTATAAAAAATATTAAAACCCCTCAACACAGAGGTTCACAATTCATTTTCAATTTTAGAGAACAATCATGTCCGACCAACAAAATACAGCAGCAGAATTGCCACAAGACGAAAATTCGATCATCGCTGAGCGTCGTGCCAAACTCGATGCGATTCGGGCGAAAGGCGTTGCTTTCCCTAATGATTTCCGTCCACAACATAAGGCTGCTGATCTGCAAGCACAATACGGCGACATCAGTCGTGAAGACTTAGAAGTGCAAAACGTCGAAGTGGTCGTTGCTGGTCGTATGATGCTCAAACGTGAAGCTGGCAAAAAAGCAGCCTTCGCGACTTTGCAAGATGCATCTGGCTTGAAAGCGGATGGCCGCATTCAGTTATATGTTACGACAGACAAAACTGGCGAGGCAGAAATGGAAGCCTTCCGCCATTATGACTTGGGCGATATTCTCGGTATTGAAGGTGTATTGTTTAAAACTAAGACAGACGAGTTAACCGTCAAGGTGACGAAGTTGCGCTTATTGACGAAGTCACTGCGCCCACTGCCAGACAAATTCCACGGTTTATCCAATCAAGAAACTAAATATCGTCAACGCTATGTAGATTTGATCATGAGCGAAGAAACTCGTCGCACATTCAAAGCACGTACGGCGGCGATGAACTCTATCCGTAGCTTCATGAATAGTCATGATTTTATGGAAGTAGAAACACCGATGTTGCACGTGATCCCTGGTGGTGCAGCGGCGAAACCTTTCATCACGCACCACAATGCCTTAGACATGGAAATGTATCTGCGTATCGCGCCGGAATTGTATTTGAAGCGCTTAGTCGTCGGTGGCTTTGATCGTGTATTTGAAGTCAATCGTAACTTCCGTAACGAAGGTGTTTCACCACGTCACAATCCAGAATTCACGATGATGGAATTTTATGCGGCTTACGTGGACTACAAGTGGTTGATGGACTTTACTGAATCCGTTATTCGCAAAGCGGCGATCGATGCGCACGGCACAGCTGTGTTGACTTACCAAGGTAAAGAGTTAGATTTATCCAAACCTTTCCAACGCTTGACCATTGTTGGCGCAATCAATAAATACGCACCACATTACACAGCCGAGCAATTGGGCGACGCAGAATTTATCAAAGCAGAATTGAAAAAATTTGGCGTCAAACCGTTTGCTACTGCGGGTCTTGGCGCATTGCAGTTGGCTTTGTTCGAAGAAACTGCCGAGGCGCAGTTATGGGAGCCTACTTACATCATCGACTACCCTGCCGAGGTCTCTCCTTTGGCACGTGCTTCTGATACGGTTGCTGGCATTACAGAGCGTTTTGAGCTATTCATGACTGGCCGTGAAATCGCAAATGGCTTCTCAGAGTTAAACGATGCAGAAGATCAGGCAGCGCGATTCATGGCACAAGTTGCAGCGAAGGATGCTGGTGATGAAGAGGCGATGTATTACGACGCCGATTACATTCGTGCTTTAGAATACGGTTTGCCACCGACCGGTGGTTGCGGCATTGGGATTGATCGATTGATGATGTTGATTACGGATTCACCGAATATTCGTGATGTAATTTTGTTCCCGCATTTGCGTCGTGAGGAATAAGGGTTCTTTGATTAGAAATTGATGTTGTGAGCAAGGGGGAGACTTAAATGTTTTCTCCTTTTTTATTTCTGTCGTTGATTTGCGTTCGCAGGTCGGGGGTAGCCCGACAGCTACTTACTTTTCTTTGCTTCGACAAAGAAAAAGTAAGCAAACGAAAGGCGACCGTAGACTCGCCCTTCGGGTGCTTACGCTTCGCTTCAGCATAATTTGTGCATCACAAAAAATGGGAAAGTGTTGAAACTCGCTACGCTCAGACAACAACACTTTCTTATCCATTTTCTGTGACGCACAAATTACATCGTCTCAAACGGGGGGAAGTCAAAGTCAAAAACAGAGTCAAAAACAACACCAACACCAACACCAACACCAAAACAAGCAGTCTCGACGAACGCATATTTTTCTACAAGCTGTTGTAGGTCGTTGGTTTTGTATTTGAAGTGGTTTTTGACTTTGCTTTTGACCTCAATCCACTTCTGACACTGCCAATTGTGCAAGACAGAAAATGGATAAAGAAAGCTTCGTTGTTTGAGGTTAAGCAGGGGTTTCGATGTGCATGCACATCGCCTGCGTACGGTCTTCGCGTGCTAGCGAAGATGCGCCCTGCAAGGGAAGCGAGTTTCGAAGCTTTCCCATTTTTTGTCTTGCACAATTGGGAACCCGAAGGGCAGTGGCAGCGTGGTCGCCTTTTTTGGGTTACCTTTTTTGGCGAAGCAAAAAAGGTAACTGGCTGTCGGGCCACACCCGACCTACAGGCTCAAAAATCACTAAAAAAATAAACGCCAACCTAATACACAAATCACGCGTGGGCAGAAAAACCCTGCCCACTCTACGATATCATCAACAACCCACCACAATCATCCAATTTCCTGCGCCAAAGCCAAACCACTCAAAAACGCATTCTCCACGCGCCCACCACCCTCTAGTCCAGCAGCAAACCAATCTCCACAAACCCCAATTTTCGCTTTAGCATCCCACAAAAAGGACTCAGCTAAAGGCGAATCTGCCTGCGCATAGCGCCAACGATGTGTCACTGCATGAATCGCTTGTATTGGTGAACCCGTGGCCTCGTGAAACGCTTTAGATAACTTCTCTTTAGCACGCTCATGATCATCTTCCAAATGTTCAACACTCCAGGCGGGTGTCGCATGACAGACCCATCGTTCACCAGCACGATGATCAGGTTTCGAAGTATCACGTGCAATCCAACCCAAGCGCGAATTGCTAACCCATGCGCCGTCATAATCCAGATTTAATGGATGCTGAAAGCCTAACATCAAGACCCAGCATGGTTGCAAACGTACTTCAGCGACTTTCTTAGCGAAGCTAGCGTGGTCTTTCAATAATACCGAGGCTTGTTCTGGCGGAATCGCCATAATCACTGCATCAAAAGGACCGGCAGAAGCTGCGACCGGAATTTCATCTGTTTTAACGGACAAGATCCATTGATCACCATGCGCCTCTAAAGCAACGACTTGCTGCTCTAAGCGCACATCTAGACCATGCGCCAATTGTTTACCCAATGAACTCATGCCTGGCACGGGCACATAACGTTGCGCACTCTCCCCCGCAGCGCCGGTTTTGCCATGATCGAGACTAACCAACTTACTCTCCCATGGCACCACCCATTCTAATTTACGCCAATCAGCGACTTCTTTTTTGAATCGATCCGAGCTCGCGGTGAAATACTGCGCGCCGTGATCAAAGCCACCGAGTTCGGTTTGTCGTGTACTCATACGTCCGCTGACGCCGCGACTTTTTTCATACACAGTGACATGATGTCCCTGTGCCTGACACTGACGGGCTGCGGTTAATCCAGCTAAACCTGCACCGATGATGGCTACCTGCATACAAATCTCCTTATTTTTATCGACTTTCAATCAAACTTTCATCCAACACAAAAATCATATGACAAGTATTACACTTCAACATATACAAAAAACTCGGGCAAAAAAAAACCCACAATTCACATCATGGGTTTCGCACTATTTATGACTGTTCTTTTTCATCTTCGACTGGCCAATCGCGGATGTAAGCTTTCAACATCTTGTTTTCAAAGCTTTGCGCCTCTAACACGGCGCGTGCGACGTCATAGAAAGAAATCACGCCCATCAAGGTTTTCGCATTCATGACGGGTAAGTAACGGGAATGTTTTTCCAACATCATGCGACGGACTTCATTCACTTCCGTATCGGGTGTAACGGTCATGGGATGGTCATCCATATATTTGCGCACAGTCCCTTCGCCCAACGCACCACCATTCTTATGTACGGCGCGAATCACTTCCCGAAAAGTCAGCATACCGACCAAATCACCATACTCCATCACGATCAGGGAACCAATATCTTTTTCTTCCATGAAGCTCACAGCTTCTGTCATCGGTGTATCAGGAGTAATCGTAAAAAGAATATTTCCTTTTACCTGTAGAATTTCTGAAACCTTCATTTTATTCCTCCGATCTGATCTACCTAACCTACCCTAAAAGCTTACCTATCACCCAACTGTAGGAAATTTCCGCACAGTCTTTGCTTTCTTTCATCTAATGTATCGCAAGCACCCAGAAAAATCTAGTGATTAAGAACAAGTATTTTTGATTTATTGCCAGATCTCGCGGGATCTGTGGTTTGCTGAAAATGATTACTACGTCAAGTCTTTTCAAAAACATGCCAAGTGCGTAGGATATCGGCATCCATTTAGGGAGAATACCAGTTTATGAGCGGTCCAACATACCCAGGCTTTGACACTTTGTCATTGCACGCCGGCGCCGTAGCCGATCCAGCTACCGGTGCACGCGCCACCCCCATTTATTTCACATCGTCATTTGAATTCAAAGATTCTGATCACGCGGCGTCTTTATTCAATATGGAACGCGCTGGCCACGTTTATAGCCGGATTACCAATCCTACCAACGCCGTGCTTGAAGAGCGTATGGCCGCACTCGAAGGTGGTGTTGCTGGGATCGCGGTCGCGAGCGGGCAAGCAGCACTGCATCTTGGTTTATCGACGATTGCTGGTGCAGGCTCGCACATCGTCGCGTCACGCGCGCTCTATGGTGGTTCGCATAATTTATTGGCCTACACCATGAAACGTTTTGGGATAGAAACGACATTTGTCGATCCGCGTGATCTCGATGCTTGGCGCAATGCGATTCGCCCCAATACCAAAGTCTTTTTCGGCGAAACCTTGGGCAATCCTGGACTCGATGTATTCAATATCCCTGCCATCGCAGAAATCGCGCATGAACATCATTTGCCATTGATGTTGGATTCCACTTTTACCACGCCCTACTTGCTGCGTCCATTCGAGCATGGGGCGGATTTAGTCTGTCACTCTGCGACCAAATTTTTGTGTGGACACGGAACTGCCATCGGCGGTGTCTTAATTGACGGCGGTACTTTTGACTGGCAAGCAGCGTATGAAAAAACGGGACGTTTCACCGAACTTTGCGAACCCTATGAAGGATTTCACGGCATGGTATTTAGCGAAGAATCAACGGTCGGTGCATTCTCACTACGTGCCCGCCGTGAGGGTTTGCGCGATTTTGGTGCCTGCATGAGTCCACACAATGCCTTCGCTATTTTGCAAGGCATCGAGACACTGGGATTGCGTATGGATAGACACGTTGCGAATGCACGCAAGGTGGTGGAATTCTTATCTTCGCATCCTGCGGTGGATGGCATCGCCTTTCCTGAATTGGAATCGCATCCTGATTATAAACTCGCTAAAACTTTATTACCAATGGGTTGCGGCTCGGTCTTTAGTTTTAACATCAAAGGCGATCGTGCTGCGGGTCAACGCTTCGTCGAATCCTTGAAAGTCTTTTCACACCTCGCCAATGTCGGTGATGCCAAGTCCCTCGTGATTCACCCTGCTTCCACGACCCACTTCCGCGTGCCCGCCGAACAATTAGCGGCTTCAGGCATCGGTGAAGGAACAATCCGTCTTTCAGTTGGTTTAGAGAGTGTCGATGATTTGATCGAAGACTTAGCACGCGGTTTGAAGATGGCACAGAAAGGCAAATAGTATGTACCTGACGATACAGAATAAAGCAGTCTATGCGTACACCGGTGGCAAGGCCTTTTGTCCCAACCTACCGACGATTATCTTAGTTCATGGCGCACAAAACGACCATTCAGTCTGGGCCTTGCAGTCTCGCTATTTAGCGCATCATGGTTTTAGTGTGTTAGCGGTCGATCTGCCTGGTCATGGCCGTAGCGCTGGCCCAGCATTAAGCAGCGTAGAAAAAATGGCGAATTGGTTGTTAGAACTCATCGAACTGAGCGGCGTGCAACAAGCCAACTTGGCCGGTCATAGTATGGGTTCATTGATCGCACTTGAAGCAGCGAGCATGGCACCAGAACGGATACAAAAACTCGCCCTACTCGGCACCGCTTTCCCGATGAAAGTATCAGATGCTTTATTGTTTTCGGCACAGCACGACGAACAATCGGCCATTGATATGGTGAATATTTTTTCCCACAGCAGGATGGCACATAAACCGTCTTGTCCTGGACCAGGCTTCTCCGTAATGAATGGCAGCATGCGCTTGATGCAAAGAATTTCTGCCATCAATCCCGACCAAGTTTTCTTCAATGATTTCACCGCTTGCAATACCTATTTAAACGGTGAAGAAGCGGCAAAAAAAGTGCAATGTCCGACTCTGTTTTTGTTAGCTCGTCAGGATATGATGACCCCTGTCAAAGCCAGTGCTTTGCTTTCGAATGCGATCAACAACAAGCAAATTCAAATTATAGAAAATTGTGGGCATTCTATGATGAGTGAACAGGCTGATGCAGTGTTGGATGCTTTGTTTGGGTTTATGAAGAACTAGATCTTAATTCCATTCCCCCCAATTAAATTATCCTGTCGTTCCCGCGTAGGCGGGAACCCAGTGTCGTCGTTCGGTTCAAAGCAAAGTCGCTAGATTCCCGCCTTCGCGGGAATGACAAACAAGGCAATCCAACATCATCAAAGCTTGATTGCCGATCGTTGAATTCCAGCCAAACTATCCAATATTTTCGATACCGTCTCTTGCACCATATTTTCAATACGCGGATCAACGCTGCCAGCATTCAACACAGACGAAGTATTTTTCAACTGCTGAATAGCATCCAACTGTAATAGATGCAGTTTCAATGCCTCAACATTCAAACGCAATTCAAGATCAAGTTCTTTTAACTGCCTATGCAATTGTGCTTCAAGCGCTTGTTCCAAATGCACACGCGCCTGCGCTAATTGCCCATCATCTGCCAGCCACACCGCTTGTTCACCTTTCGCTTGCATACTCGCTTGCAAACGATCAGTCGCGATTTGTTCTTGCTGGGTTTGTAGTTGCGCGTTGATCTGCTCTCGGTTTGCTATCTCCATACTATTAAATTGCAGATCTACATCGGTGGTCGATGTAAACTTCACCAAAATCGCGACCATTTCGATCGCAAAAAACCAAGTCAACCACCAAATCAATTGAAAACGTCGATTGGCATCATTCCGAACTAAATCAGCGACTGCTGCGAAATCTGCAGCAAAGCCTGATTGTGCCGCGAGAGTAATTTTTTTCTCTTGTGATTCGCTAAGTGCAAGCTCTTTTTGCTTAGCTTCACCGATGTGAGTTTGCACTTGCTTTTGCTCACTCAGCAGCACTTTCTTTTCGGCGTTTTTCTGTTGTTTCCATTCCAGCAGCTTCGTCATCACAACAGCTTCAGCAGCTTGACATGGTGCTTTTGCCACATTCAATTTTTGATTCAAAGCATCGATCTTGGCATCTAATAGGACATCCGGTGCATTGATGTTTTTCTGCGCCAACAAAGGTCGCAGTTGGCGTTGCAAAGCCAGATCTGTCTTAGCAAAAGCTTGCCAACACACTTTGGCTCTTTGTCGATAGGCTGCCAAATCAGGAGGATCGCTAGCGAGTAACAAATCGACTTGTTTGATCGCACCGTCCACACGCGTAGCATCATTGCGTAAGGCTGGCAAACCAACAGCTAATTGCGCTGACTGCACATTATCAATCAAGCGTGTCCTCGCCATCTCTCCTACTTTGACATCAATCTCTGCGCGATTACTTTCCACAAAAAAGGGATACACCATGGTCGACGCTGATAACAAAGCTAACAAACCGCGCCAGCTTAAACCGAATAATTTCTTCCACCATTCAGCATCCGCACGAATGCTAATCAACATTTGGCGCTCTAAACACCATTGAAAGACCGCCCAGATAAGACCTGCAACTGCGGCGCCCCAATTAGAAATAGTGCTCATGGTCGCCAACATATGTCCCATGCCGTAGCCAGAGAAAATCGCAAAGAAAATCACTAGCGAACCGATGCCATAGTACTTATGTCGGCCTCGAATAAAACGATAAGCGCCCAGCTGATCGCGCTCCTCCAATACTTCTACTGGTACGGCAGCGGATAAGGCTAAAAAACTTAAGGCGGCACGTCGCCACTGCCTATGGTCAGATGCGATGGCAGAATTTGCTGGAGCATGCATGATGACCTCACATATTGCGGAATAAAACCATGAAGGGCTGGCTGACGGTTAAAGTCTCTGGTCGCGTTTTCAACTTGACTATGCCCTTACCTGTATCGTCGCGTGCAATCGAGGCAATTGCTTTGAGATTGACGATAGTGGAGCGATGAATTTGCTTAAAGATATTCGCGTCAAGCAATTCGAGCAATTCGCGTATGGGTTTGCGCAATAGTGATTCGCCCTCAGCAGTCATGACCACCGTGTATTTATTGTCGGCTTTAAAGTACGCGACGTCATCGACCATGATCAATTTGGTTTCACTTCCAGAACTGGCGGTAAGCCAAACTAGCGGTTCATTTTTTTGAGTGCCTTGAAATGCCGCAATATTTCGGCTGTTTCCTATATTCAGCTGTTGCAACAAACCTGCGACCGCGTTCAATTCTTTCACTGCTCGATTTTGCAGACGCTGCACTGTGGCAGACAGGCGATCGTAGGTGACTGGTTTTAACAAGTAATCAATAGCGCCCTTTTCGAATGCATCTATCGCATATTGATCATATGCGGTAACAAATACGATTTGCGTCTGCGGACTGTGCTCTTTCATCGCTTCGGCAATGTCTATCCCACTCAAACCGGGCATACGAATATCCAAGAACGCTACATCCGGCTGATTTTCGATAATAGCTTCGAGCGCACTGGCGCCGTCATCACAAGCAGCGACGATTTCCAAGCCTGGCCATGCTTTGTTTAGCTGCTCTAAAAGTGCTTCTCGCAACAAACTTTCATCTTCGGCGACGACACATTTAGGCATGATGTTCTCCCTGGATAAATGTGGTGGGAACATTAATTGTGGCGGCAACCCCGTTCGGGAAATTTGCCACGATACCAAAACTAGCAGTATTGCCATACGCTAGTCGCAAACGCTCACGAACATTACGCAAACCAATACCGGTACCCGCACCTTCCACGCTAAAGCCGCGCCCATCATCTGCCACAGTTAATGCCACATTATTTTCATGTGCCCGTGCCAAAATCCAAATGGTGCCACCACCCGTCTGCGGTTCTAAGCCGTGCTTGATAGCATTTTCCACCAGGGTTTGTAGCATCATGCTAGGGAATAAAACTGGCTTTAAATAGTCGGGGACTTCAATTTGCACTTGCAGACGCGATCCCATGCGAATTTTCATAATATCGAGATAGGCACGTGTTCTTTCCAATTCCACGCCTATAGTCGATGGCGAGTCTTCGGTTTTTGGTAAAGAGTGGCGAAGATAAGTAATTAAATTGCCCAACATTTGATCCGCACTCGCAGGATCAGAGCGCGTCAAAATTTGCGCACTAGCCAAAGTGTTATACAAAAAATGCGGCTCAACTTGCGCGTGTAGTAGATTCAATTTGGCGACCGTCAATTCTTTCTCTGTCACCGTTTGCTGTGTGGCGGCCTTTTCGTTTTTACGTACTTCAGCAACACGGCGCGAGATCGCTCGTCCCAGTGCTAATGCATTTTCTAAATTAACCCCGCTATCTAATAGAAACCAATCCGTCCAGCCGGCTCGAGTTGGCTCACAAATCATCATGACGCTGCAAGCATCAACGCCAGGCGATACGGTCGCATAAATTTGGTTATCACCACCGGTCAGCCATTGTGTGACTGGCCATTTACTCCAAAATTCATCTTGAAATGGCGCAATGCGCTTGATCTTAGCGCGCACTTGCAGGCTATCAGCCGCACTATCGACCCGCTCCGCACCAGGCAATTCGCGAATCGATGCCTCAATCAAAGCAAATGCTGCGTTCGCATCCAAAGGTAGCTCAATTTGACGACGATGACGATTTGCCAGTGTGGTTGAATTCACAGGTTGATCAATTAAACGTACTCGATGAATATGTGAAAAAGCAGTCATTGCGGCAAAAAAAGTGCCTACCATCAAAAAGATGGGGACGACATTCGGTGGACTACTTCTAAACATGCCTTCGAAAACGACTAGCACAATTAACAAACCCAGCCCACCCCAAGCTATGCTGGTTCGCAGTACTAAAATTAAGCTACTCCACATTTTATTCTCCTGAAAATTCTATTAGTTCAACAAATCTATTCAATCCGATTGATACGAATGATTCCACACCTGCCATAACACCTGCGATGAGTGAAGAATAAAAGACTTATATTGAACACACTCGTATTATCCGATGAAAGACAAAAAATAGAGATAAAGCCGATAATTTACGGTGTGGACATGCCTGATTGATTTGACTTTAAGAACCGTCGGGTTAAACTGCCACTCAGAATATTATCCAAATACCCACATAACTATCATCAACATGAAACCATATCGCCGTCATTTTTTGCAACAAACGGCTTTCGCTAGCTTAACTATTTCTACTTGTTTAGCCACTGAACTAGCAAAAGCGAAAAATGGAAATGCAATGCGTTTAATTTTGCTTGGCACGGCTGGAGGCCCCACGCCTAAGAAAAATCGCGCCGCACCAGCACAAGTAATTTTAATCAACGAAGAAGCCTACATTATTGATTGCGGCAATGGCGTAGCTCAACAATTGGTTAAAGCGGGCATTAAATTATCAGCAATACGCCATGTATTTTTGACGCACCACCACTCCGATCACAATGCAGATTATGGCAACTTAATGCTATTGGCCTGGGCTGCTGATTTAAACCATCGCATAGACACTTATGGCCCACCACCTCTAAAACGAATGACTCAGCAATTTTTGACATTAAACGAATACGATATTCAAACTCGCATACGTGATGAAGGACGTCGTCCGCTCAAACAATTGATTTACACACATGAGTTTCAACATGATGGCGTCGTCATGCAAGACGAACATGTAAAGGTAAGCGTCGCTCGCGTAGTCCATCCCCCCGTAACACCGGCATTTGCCTACCGATTTGAACATCAAGGCAAAGTTATCGTAATTTCAGGTGATACCAGTTACTCGGAGAATCTAGTGCGATTAGCGCGAGGCGCTGACGTGTTAGTGCACGAAATCATGCATACGTCATCTTTAGACCGACTACTTGCGACGGAACCCAATGCGACGCGCTTAAAAGAACATTTACTAGCCAGCCATAGCACCGCACAACAAGTGGGACGAGTCGCAACTGAAGCAAAAGTCAAAAAACTCGTCTTATCGCATTTTGTTCCAGGCGGATATCCTTATTTGGAGGATAGCGTCTGGCTGGATGCTGTACGTCCCTATTTTGACGGAGAAATTATCGTCGGAAGTGATTTGATGGAGGTACCGATTTAGTGGCTCACTGATTCGCCTGCGGCAGAGCGATCGTTCTCAATTGAAAACGTCCATCTGAATTAAACAGCCAGGTTTCAACCATATCGAGCTTGCCTTGTTTTAAGAGTAGCGCTGGCGGTTGCGGAAATGGCTGAGCGTTGACCAAACTCGACAAAGCGGTCGTTTCAGTTTCTCTGTCCTTGTTGCTGCGCACTATGGCTTTACTCACTAAATTTCCTTGAGAATTAAGCGTAAATCTCAGTACTATCACCGAGCGTAACAGAGCCTGTGGATTGCCAGCATAAATTTTCGGTGCATTCACGCGGGACAGATGATTGGCCAATTCCAGCTGATAGGCAAGCAAAGTTTTGGCATTAGATTTCACTATCGTCTGCGGTTCAGGCTTGCTTGGAATTTTCTCAGGTATTTTAAGTTTCTCGACTGATGGATCAACTTTTGGTGCATCCGTCTTGGGTGCACCGCAAGCAGTCAATAATAAGCTAAAAATCAACAGGAGTCGGCGCAGTTTAGAGTTCATCACGATCCGCAAATTTACTTGCGTTCTCCTATTTTTTTCTGCATTAGTTCTTGCAGCAAAGCCGCAATATCACGCCGTTCAGATTCCACCGCAAAATCATAAGCGGTCCAGCCCAGCATATTTTTTAAAGAAATATCCGCACCTTCTGTAATCAGATATTGAACCACATTCATTTCACCTCGACGCGCTGCCAGCATCAATGGTGTGGTCTTATTCGGAGTTTCTGCGTCTATATACGCATAACGCTCTATCAACATCTTAACGATCTCAAGGTTTCCAACAACGGCAGCATAATGCAATGCTGTCCAGCCCTCTTGATTGACTTGTGCACCAGCGTCAATGAGCCGCTGCACTGTCTCTTTTTGTTCAAGATAAGCCGCTAACATCATCGCGGTATCACCATTCTTTGCACGTTGATCCAGTTGAATTTTTGGGTGTCTTAACAAGTAGTCGAAGACCCGCTGCGAGTTTTCTCGAACACTGATCATCAATAAAGTTTCACCGCGATCCGCCTCTGCCAAGTTGATATCGCCTTGTTGATCCGCATATTTTTTGATGGTGCTAACATCATCAAATCGGGTGGCATAAATGATTTTTTCTGCAGTCAAAAATGATGAAGGTGACTGCGCCCACAATGATGGCACGAAGAATAACAATGTTATCCAAACAGTAATTCGGCTGAGTGGGCTAAAGTAGCGCATGGATTTTCATATTCCTTAATTAACTCGTGCGAACTTAAAAAGATCAAAGAAGTTTTGCGTGGTTTGTTCTTGCACCTGCTTTAGTGGCAACTCCTTCAAGTCGGCCAAAAATTCACCCACATGCTTCACAAATCCAGGCTCATTCATTTTGCCGCGATGTGGAGCGGGTGCCAGATAAGGTGAGTCAGTTTCAATCAAGATACGCTCGATCGGCAGTGCTTTCGCCACCGCTTGCAAATCTTTTGCGCTCTTGAACGTCAAAATTCCCGAGAAAGAAATATAAAAACCCATCTCCACCGCAGCCTGCGCAACTTCCAATGACTCAGTAAAGCAATGCATGACACCTGCTACGCCGCCCTGATCGGTGCCCGCTCCCTCTTCCCGCATAATCCGTATCGTATCTTCTGAGGCTGCACGCGTGTGTATGATCAGGGGTTTGCGACTCAAACGCGATGCCCGGATATGCTGACGAAAACGCTCGCGTTGCCATTCCAAATCGCCCTTCAAACGAAAATAATCCAAGCCTGTTTCACCAATCGCAATGATCTTAGGATGTTGCGACAACTCGACCAAACGCTCGGCGCTAGGATCTTCGGTATTTTCATAATCAGGATGCACGCCTACCGAAGCGTAAATGTGCGGATACTGTTCCGCCAAAGCCAAGACTTGAGGAAAATCCGGCAAATCGACCGAAACGCACAAAGCATGTGTCACACCATTGTCCTCCATACGCTGCAATAGCTCAGGCATGCGCGCGGCCAATTCGGGAAAATTAATGTGGCAGTGAGAATCGATATACATGGTGAATTTTCCGGCAGAAATTGAACGCAATTAACTGAATGCGCTCAATAGTGTAAAGATTGCTAAGCGAATCACTTAAGAATGTTGAATAAGATTGAGTACAGCTTGCGCCGAAATACCCGCGGTGTCACGCAGCAAATCGTGATGCATGTCGGTAAAACGCTGCTTTAAACGCTTTTGCAAAGCCACGTCATTAAGTTGCTGCCATAAAGCGTCGGCCATATTCTGAGGCGTTGCAGCAGATTGTAAAAATTCTGGCACCAAAAAATCTTCCGCCATGATATTCGGCAAGCCTATCCAAGGCTGATAACCCATATGTTTTAGCACATGCCAAGATGCTGCCATCATTTTGTAGGCAATCACCATCGGTTTTTTAAATAGCGCTACTTCCAACGAGGCGGTTCCCGATGCGACCAAAACGACATCGGCAGCAGCAATCGCTGTGTGTGATTTGCCTTCCATGAGCAAAATTGGCACTTCATCTAATTGTGCTGCCAATACCAATTCCGAATAGTAAGCGCGTTGTTTCGCACCGACCATGGGTACCAAGAATTGCAAATGGGGGTCGCGTTGCAATAGTAATTTGGCTGTCGCAATGAACGCGATTGTATTATATTTAATCTCCGACATACGACTGCCAGGCAGGATAGTTACCACCCGCGCATCCATCTCCAGACCAAGCTCTTCACGCGCTGCTTCTACGTTGGGCTCCATAGGAATCACTTGCGCTAATGGGTGACCTACATAGGTCGCTGGAATGCCTGCTTTGCGATAGATTTCTTCCTCAAAGGGAAAGATCACCAACATGTGCGAAACCGCTTCAGCGATCTTCTTGATCCTGCCACCACGCCACGCCCAGATGGATGGACTAATGTAATGCATAGTCGGGATACCCGCACGCTTAAGCTGAACTTCCAGATCCAAATTAAAATCAGGCGCGTCAACGCCGATAAACACATTCGGCTTTTCATCCAACAATTGCGCCATCAATTGCTTACGGATACCCGAGATCTCACGATAGTGCATTAATACTTCAAACAATCCACGAACCGAGAGTTTCTCCATAGGAAAATCACTCTGAAATCCATACTCAGCCATGTGCTTACCGCCTATGCCGTGCATCAGAGACTCAGGCAATCGCGGACGCAAGCCCGATAACAAACGTGCAGCTAACATATCGCCAGAGGTTTCTCCGGCGACCATAGAGATGATGGGTCGAGTCACGGTGATTAACGCACTATGCCGCGGGTTGAGGTATCAAGGAACTGACGGAAGGAAGATATGTGCTCGGCGATATCTGCTGTTTGCGCTGCAATTTCCTTATCCAACTCGGCTTTCGCTTCATCCAAAGTCAAACCTGATTTGTACAAAGTCTTATAAGCCTGGCGTATCGCAGAAATTTGTTCACGACTGAATCCTCGACGCTTCAAGCCTTCAATATTGATGCCATGCGCAGCGGCAGGATTACCATTCAAGATAACAAACGGTGGCACATCTTGCGTCAAACTGGTACTCATACCAACCATCGCGTGCGCACCAATTTTGCAGAATTGATGGACGTTGGAGAAGCCGCCCAAAATTACCCAATCGCCAATATGGACATGACCCGCCAGGGCCGCATTATTTGCAAAAATCGTACGATTACCGACATGGCAATCATGGGCAATATGGACATAGGCCATAATCCAGTTATCGCTACCGACCCGCGTCACACCACCATCTTGCACAGTACCCAAATTAAAGGTGCAAAATTCCCGCACCACATTACGATCTCCAATTTCCAATAGAGTTGGCTCGCCTGCATATTTCTTGTCCTGCGGCGCAGCGCCTATCGATGAAAATTGAAAGAACTGATTATCTTTACCGATAGTTGTATGGCCTTCAATCACCACATGTGGTCCTATCTTGGTACCCGCATCAATACGCACATTGGGGCCAATAATTGAATAGGCACCTACTTCTACGCTGGAGTCGAGTTGTGCTTTTGGATCAACGATTGCGGTGGAATGAATAGCCATGTTTATGCTCCTGTGGAACCTGTCGCTGCAGCCACCTTGAGTTCATCGTTGGTCGTACGCAAAGTGCACATTAATTCAGCTTCTACGGCCAATTGACCGTCAACTGTTGCAACTGCTTTGTATTTCCAGATACCACGTGCAACACGTAAAATCTCTACATCCATTTTCAATTGATCGCCAGGACCAACCGGACGTTTGAAACGTACATTATCAATACCAACAAAATACACAATCGTATTCTCATCCGGCTTTTGACCCATGGTCAAGAAGGACAAGATGGCGGCGGTTTGCGCCATCGCTTCAACCATCAACACGCCAGGCATCACGGGTTTGTTTGGGAAGTGTCCGTTGAAAAACTCCTCATTGGCGGTGACGTTCTTGATTGCCGTGATCGTTTTACCACTTTCCCATGTCAACACGCGATCAACCAACAACATCGGATAGCGATGTGGCAGATACTGTTTAATCTGATTGATGTCCAAAGTTTTGTCGATATTTTCCATACTATTCTTCTGAGTTAGGGGTATTTGAATCTTGTATTAATGATGCTAAAGCCTGTGCTTTGACAGTCTTCTCCAATTGTTTCAGTTTGTCTCGCATGCTGTCGAGATTGCGTACGATTACGGCAGTTCTTTCCCAATCGGCATTCTTCGCCAATGGATAGAACCCCGTGTATTGGCCAGGCTCGTGAATCGAGCGAGAGACCATACTGCCCGACGAAATATGAACATTATCAACAATCGTCAAATGACCTAAGACCATAGCGGCACCGCCAAAAGTGCAGTTTTTGCCGATCTTGGCACTGCCCGCTACACCAACGCATCCTGCCATCGCCGTGTTTTCACCGATATGACAGTTATGACCGATTTGAATTTGATTGTCGAGCTTGACGCCATTTTCGATAATGGTATCTGCCAGAGCGCCACGGTCTATGCTGGTATTCGCACCGATCTCGACATCATCTCCGATCACCACGCGACCCGTTTGTGGAATCTTAATCCACTTGCCTTTTTCATTCGCAAAACCAAAACCATCCGCGCCAATCACCGCACCAGAATGGATAATGCAACGCTGACCGATAATGCAATCGTTATAGATACTGACATTCGCATTAATTTGACTACAATCACCTATCGCGACGCCACGACCGACTGAAACGCCAGCAGCAATGACAACATGTTCACCAATAACTGCGCCGGCTTCAATTGAGGCATGAGCAGCAATACTTGCGGTCGCAGCGACTTGCGCTTGCGGACTCACCCACGCTGAAGGATGAATACCTTGCACGGCAGCGATAGTATTCAAATCAAAAAAATACTGCGCAGCCTTGGCGAAATACACGTAAGGATTAGCCGTGATTATGCGCGCGCCTTGATAGGCGTTAGCCATCTGCTGATGATCTTGTTCTGACAAAATCAAAGCGATCGCTTGAGTCTTTTCCGCTTGCGATCTGAATTTGGAATTAGAAAGGAAGGTGATATGACGATCGCTCGCATCACTTAATGGGGCAATGCCGACGACCTGAATATCAGGATTACCAATTAACTGACCACCGAAGCGATCGACTAACTCCCCTAGTCGAATGCTTTTATTTGTCATTTTTATTTGGAAAGTGCTTTCAGTACTTTATCTGTAATGTCGATGCGTGGATTGATGTAAGCAGCGTCTTGTACTACCAGATCAATCTTTTCAGCTTCCGCAATTTGTTTTACGACTTTTAAAGCACGCTCCGCTAAGGCGTTTAACTCTTCTTGCTTACGCTGGCCTAAGTCTTCGTTAAAGATACGCTGCTTACGATTAAATTCCTGATCGAGGTCGGTTAACTCACGCTGGCGTTTAATGCGATCTGAATCGGACAAACCTGGCGCGTCTTTTTCGAATCGACGTACCAATCCACGCCAACGTTCATTTATTTCATCCAACTCTTTTTTTCGGCGGGAAAACTCTTGCTCAATCTTCGAAGTTGCAACTTTAGCCGGCAAAGATTCATTCAAAACACGCTGGCCATCGAAGAATGCAACGCGAAAATCCTGTGCCTGCACCTGAGCCATCGCCACCAGAGAAACCACCGCGAATAATCCTCGGCGTAAGAATTTGGACGGATAAGATATTTGATTCAAAATATTCTCCACATTACAAACTTCGAAATTGCGAACTACACATAAGACAAACTCGAACCAGAAAGGCAATGCAAGTCGCACCCAATTAGAAACCCGTTCCCATCGTAAACTGGAAGCCTTGACGCCTATCTTCAGGTTTAGCATTTAATGCCTTACCAAAGCTCAATTTTAATGGTCCCATAGGAGAAATCCAACTAATACCCATACCGACGGAAGTTCTCAAATCCTGCGCGCGGATTTTTTGACCTTCATCAAAAACGTTACCAACGTCGAAGAAGGTGAACCAACGCAAAGATTTATCCGCACCCGGGAATGGAATTTGCAATTCCACATTACCAACCAAACGTGTTGCACCACCCAAAGTATCGCCGCGCGGATCCTTAGTACCTAGAGATCCAGGCTCGTAGCCACGGACGGAACCAATACCACCAGCATAGAAATTCTTAAATACAGGATACGGTTTTCCAGCTAAGCCATGACCGTAATTGATCTCACCATTCATCGCCAAAATCACTGAACGATAAATTGGTTTGAAATATTCATGTTTATAAATCGCACGATAGTACTTAAATTCGCCAAATGCAGAAACCTCAAAATTAATCCTTTGATAGCGACCAATCGATGGCGTTAAAACGTTATCGCGACTGTCACGTTGCCATGCCGCGGATAAAGGAATCGAATTATTCGTTGCGGAACCTACACCCCATAAAGGATTAGTCGTATCCTTAATCACATCCTTGCCACCAAAGTCGGCTACATATTTTAAATAGCGGTACGGACTGTCGGTGTAAGTATCAATCTTAGAGCGCTCCAGACCGATACCAAAAAATACGGTATCAAGTTCTGAGAATGGCACGCCATAACGCAGATTACCGCCCGATGACTGAATACGGTAGTAACCATACGAGCCAATTGGGGGCAATGAAGTACGGACATAAGCATCAATACTACGGCTAATACCATCATCGGTCGCATACGGATCGACGTGAGTTAAGGCGATGGTGCGATTATATTTACTGGTATTAATATCAAGACCAATGGTATCGCCACTACCGAAAGCATTCACTTGCTGAATCGAGCCAGTAATCGTCACTTTTTCCGCACTGGAATAACCCGCGCCCAACATGATATTACCTGTAGGTTTCTCAGTGACTGTCAAATTCACATCAACCTGATCGGTACTGGTAGGCACTTCTGGAGTGTCGATAGTAACTTCTTTGAAGAAGCCTAAATATTCAACACGGTCGCGTGAAATCTTAATTTTTTCACCGTCATACCATGAACTTTCAAATTGGCGGAACTCACGACGAATGACTTCGTCGCGTGTCCGCGTATTGCCGGCCAAATTGATACGACGTACATAAACACGTTTTCCTGGATCAACGAACACGGTAAATGCGACTTCTTTTTTCTCTTTATCAATCAAAGGATTAGGATTGACGTTAGCGAAGGCATAACCAAAGTTACCCATACGATCGGTAATCCGTTTCGTACTATCCGTCAAACGTGCAGCATTATAGGTATCGCCTTTTTTCAGCAACAGTAAAGAGGCCAGCTCCTCTTCGCGACCAAAGGTCTCGCCTTCAATCTTAACGTCAGAGACAGTGTATTTGTCACCCTCATCGATATTAATTGTGATGTAAATTTGTTTTTTATCAGGCGTGATAGAAATCTGTGTGGAGGAAATTTGCATTTCCAGATATCCGCGATTTTGATAAAAGGAACGTATCGTCTCGATGTCACCTGAAAGTTTTTGCTTAGAATATTGATCTGCTTTTGAATACCAGCTAAACCATGTTGGTGTACTTAACGCCAACAATTCTTTCAATTCACCGTCAGAAAACGCCTTATTACCGATTATATTGATTTGCGCGATCTTAGCGACATCGCCTTCATCCACCGCAAAAGTGACATTGACACGATTACGTTCAATTGGGGTAATGGTAGTCGTGATTTGAGCTCCGTACAAACCACGTGACAAGTATTGCTTTTTCAATTCTTGTTCAGCTCGATCCACCGTCGCTTTATCAAAAATACGAGTTTCGCCTACACCAATATCTTTTAAAGCTTTGACCAACTGGTCTTTTTCAAATTCTTTGGTGCCTGTGAAATCCACAGTAGAAATAGTAGGACGTTCATCTAATAAGACAATCAGAACACCATCTTCCACTTCAATCTGTACGTCTTTAAAAAAGCCAGTGGCAAACAAGGCTTTAATCGTCGCAACACTTTTTGCATCATTAAAGACTTCACCAACGCGCACTGGCAGGTAACTGAAGACCGTACCGGCTTCAGTTCTTTGCAGACCTTCAACGCGGATGTCTTTAACAGTAAATGGTTCGATCGCGGCCGCTTGACCGGAACACAGAGCTAATGCAGCAAGTGCAAGGAGATGACGAGGGAAAGCTGGCAAAGTAAATTTCTCAAATTGTAATTTCATTGGGGTTTTTTCAGTCTCAATATTTCTACCTGGTTGCTACTCATTTGCATAAAACTCAAGCCTGTGAACTTGAATTTAGATTTGCGCTTGAATCAAACTGAGTATTATGACATTAGTCGGACAATATCATTAAAAAAAGCAACAACCATCAAACACAACAATACAGCTAGCCCTCCTCGCTGCGCCATTTCTGCATATTTATCTGGAATTGGCTTCCCAGTTAAAACTTCCAGCGAATAATACAACAAATGCCCCCCGTCTAGCACAGGTATAGGCAGCAAATTCATGACACCAAGGCTAATACTGATTAACGCAATGAAACTAATATAGCTAATCAGCCCAATTCTGGCAGTTTGCCCCGCATAGTCAGCGATTGTCAGTGGGCCAGTAATATTTTTCCAGGAGACATCGCCCAGTAACATATTTCCTATCATTTTCAATGTCATTACACTAGTTTGCCAAGTTTTGGATGCTCCTTTGGCAATCGCATCGAGGCCACCATAAGTGATGGTAGTCATTTGCACATCGCTACTTGGACGTACTTGAATACGCCCGATGATCTTGCCGTTCTCTTGCTTGGAATCGGGTGTAATTTGGACTTCGAATTCTTGCTTTGCACCACTTACCAGCATTGTTAAAGTTTTGCCCGGTGATGCACTAATTACTTCAACTAACTCAAGGCCATCGAGTATCTTTCTGTCGTCAATTTCAAGTATCTGATCACCGGCTTGCAAGCCCGCCTTTGCTGCAGGGCCATTTGGCGTCACTTCCTGTATCGTGGCCGCACCTCTGAACAGACCAATGCCCATTTTACTCAGAAAGTCCGCTTCCAGATCACTTGCACTCAATTGACTAGTTGGTAGTTTAATTTCTAATTGATCCATGCTCGTTGCCCGATCACGATTCGGGCGCTCAAAAGCAATTATCACATCCTGCTTATTTAGCCCTTTTTGCATTAATTTCCAACGCATATCGGACCATGACTGCACAGTCTCACCATCAATGCGCAGAATATGATCGCCGTGGCGTAGACCGGATTGATAGGCTATAGAACTTTGTGAGGCAATACGAATCTTAGCGATGGGATCTGCAATGCCCACCATAAATAAGGCAGAAAACAAAACGATCGCCAACAAGAAATTCGCAACTGGCCCAGCTGCCACGATGGCGATACGCTGCCAAACCGACTTACCAGAAAAATCTTCACGCAAATCATCTTCCGTCATCTCCGACTTAGGTAGCTCACGTGAATCCAACATCTTCACATAACCACCAAGGGGAATCGCTGAAATCGTCCACTCAGTCGGGCTATTTCCAAATTTTTTAATGAAGAGCGGTTTTCCCATTCCGACGGAAAAACGCAGGACTCTAACTCCACACCAACGGGCAAGCAAAAAATGGCCCAGTTCGTGAAAAATAATTAAGCTACCAAGGGCAAAAACAAATGCCAGTGCGGTCTGTAACTTCTCCATAGCTTAGTGCCTCAATTGAGAAATGTAACTATGCGCCACCTGCCGCGCTTCAAAGTCGATCTCGAATATCGCCTCTAGTGTATCGACCGCTTGCACTGGAATTTTTTCTAAGGCATGTGCGATAACTGTTTCTATTTGCATAAAACCGAGCGCAGAATTCAAGAACGCATCGACCGCAACTTCGTTGACGGCGTTCAATACCACGGGCGCAGAAGCACCGGCGCGCAAAGCCTCATAAGCCAATCGCAAACACGGAAAACGTTGCAAATCTGGCTGATAAAAATTCAGTTGCAAAAATTTACTCAAATCTAAAGCTTCCACGCCCGACGCAATACGTTCTGGATAAGCCAAACCATAAGCAATCGGGGTGCGCATATCAGGATTCCCTAATTGCGCTAGCAAAGAGCCATCCTCATACGACACCATGGAGTGAACCAGACTTTGTGGATGAATTAATACCTCGATTTTGTCAGCTGTAGCACCAAATAACCAATGTGCCTCAATAACTTCCAAGCCCTTGTTCATCATACTAGCTGAATCAACAGAGATCTTGCGTCCCATAACCCAATTCGGATGCGCAATAGCTTGTTCTGGCGTGACACTATGCAATGAGGCAACGTCCCGATTTAAAAATGGGCCACCCGATGCCGTCAGTATTATTTTAGAGATCCCACTACCTGCAAGATCTCGCTGAAATCCGACCGGCAAACACTGAAAAATTGCATTGTGTTCACTGTCTATTGGCAACAAGATAGCACCACTTTGTCGCACGGCATCGATAAATAATTGCCCCGACATCACCAGTGCTTCTTTGTTTGCCAGTAAGATACGTTTACCAGCCCGCGCTGCGGCTAAAGAAGCTGGTAATCCGGCCGCCCCAACTATCGCGGCCATCACTACGTCACACTCAGACGCACTGGCTACTTCACACAACGACTGCGCGCCATATAAGACACTGGTGTTGGGCGAGACCTGACTCAGCCTATGTTCCAGTTGTTGGGCTAAGTCTGCGGTTGCGACCACGGCGTAAGTCGGCTGAAATACAGCGCATTGCTGCGCAAGCTTTTCGATTTGCGTGTGCGCTGTTAAGGCAAAAACCTGATAGCGCTCAGGATGACGGGCAATCACGTCTAAAGTGGAAACGCCGATAGAACCTGTCGCGCCTAGAATGCAAATTTGTTGTTTAAGCATAAATCTCGCTTTATCAAGCTGTCATTGTGGCTAAGTGTTTCAGTTGCTGTGCAAAATTGCACGATCACCTAGACTACTTATAGGTTCCAAACTGACACTAATAAAGCCGCCAATGGTAAAACAGGAATTAAAGCATCAATCCGATCTAAAACCCCCCCGTGTCCTGGCAATAGGTGACTGCTGTCTTTAAACCCTATACGACGCTTGAGTAAAGATTCAAACAAATCGCCGATCACGCTTGCTACTGAAATCAGGCACATACTGATTATCATGACTAAGCCGCCCTGGCTAACATAAATTTTGTGCGGTAAGCTGTCATGCAGCACTGGAACTAAAACGCAAAGCACGGCGAACAGAATCACAACCATCGCTCCACCAATGGCGCCCTCCCATGACTTGCCCGGAGAGATGCTTGGTGCCAATTTACGCTTCCCAATTGCCTTGCCAATAAAGTAAGCACCACTATCGGCGATCCAAACCAGTACTAAGGTCGACAACAGCAATTTACTTGATTTGCCAAACAAGAAATTCATCGCAATAAAGCAACCAAAGATAGCGACCGCATAAACGCCGCTAATCAAACCACTGGCAAAACTGGTAATTGAGGGCAAGCCAAATTTCAGACTAGGGATTAGGCCAAACACCCAGAAAAGTACGCATACAGTGAATAAAGTAGGCAAGGAAAAGGTAGTCGTCTGCAAAGACAAATACGCGAAAGCCAAAGCCCACACAACAGAAATCGGAATGGCTCCCGGCTTATTGAAAAGGCGCTGACTCTCCCACATCGCCGCCGCTAAAAATAGCGCTGCTGCCGCGGTAAAAGCCATAGGAGAGCCCGACATCAAAATCGGGATCAAAATACTTAGCAAGACAAGAGCCGTGATAACGCGTGTTTTTAGCATAATGGCGAATATTACTCGTTAGGTAGACATTAAGAGGACAAATAAGTTAATTTTGAGCCGCCAACAAATCCCGTCAGGATTGACGAACTAGCTTGCGGACTCTGCAGCGACCTGCGCACTTGTGCGCCCGAAACGACGCTCTCTGGTTTGATAAGAATGTATCGCCTCGTCTAATGCCTTGGCATTAAAATCAGGCCAAAAAGTATCCGTAAAATATAGTTCAGTGTAAGCCAACTGCCACAATAAGAAGTTGGAAATACGCGTTTCACCGCCAGTACGTATGAACAAATCTGGCTCCGGCGCATAGGCCATAGACAAATGTGACTCCAGCATTTCTTCGGTGATTGCAGTTACAGCTTCTCCTTCAGACGTCAACTTATTAAGCGCCTGAACAATATCCCAGCGACCACCATAATTAGCGCAAATCGTTACGGTTAGTCGTGTATTTGCCGCGGTCAATTCTTGTGCCTGTTGTATCGCCACTTGCAATGGCAAATCGAAGCGAGACAAATCACCGACAATTTTTAAGCGAATATTATTGTCATGCATCTTCTTAACTTCTTTTTCCAAAGCAGTCACAAAAAGACGCATCAACAAAGACACTTCGTCGGCAGGACGCCGCCAGTTTTCAGAACTAAAAGCAAATAAAGTCAGAAACTTTATTTCACGTTTTATGCAGGCTTCAACGATGCCACGCACCGCATCAACACCTTTAACATGCCCCGCGACACGTGGTAGAAATCGCTTAGTAGCCCAACGCCCATTGCCATCCATGATAATGGCAATGTGCTTCGGCATCAGTCCCGCATCAGGAACTGTTTTCGTTGAGCTTGAATGATTCATGAAACTCCAGAATTGGACAAAAAGAAAAAAGAAACCCGATGCTTAAACGGTCAACACTTCTTTTTCTTTTTCAGCCAAAAGCTTGTCGACTTCTGCAACAAACTTATCTGTCAACTTCTGGATATCATCTTGCGCACGGCGCTCATCATCTTCAGAAATATCCTTGTCTTTCAACAGCTTTTTCAACGACTCATTCGCATCGCGACGAATATTACGCACCGCGATTTTGGCATCTTCACCTTCCGTCTTAACCAATTTCACCATTTCTTTACGACGCTCTTCGGTCAAAGGTGGTGTCGGCACACGAATCAAATCACCTTGTGAGGCTGGATTCAAACCCAGATCGGATTCACGAATCGCTTTTTCGATCACGTTTAACATTTTCTTTTCCCATGGTTGCACACCGATAGTACGAGAATCGATCAAAGTGATGTTCGCGACTTGCGAAATATTTGTCGGCGAACCGTAATAATCTACCATCACGTGATCCAGAATACCTGGATGAGCACGACCGGTACGAACCTTAGACAAATCTGCCTTTAAGGTCTCAATCGATTTTTGCATGCGCTGATCTGCGCTACTTTTAACACTGGCAACTGTCATGATTTACTCCTGAACTAAATGAGAACGAGAGCACTCGCTCTCATTGATCTCGAAACAAATGAAGTTTGGTGAATCAACCAAGTTCACCTTGCAATCCGAAACGGCGCATTATACGTGGACTAAGGTACCTTCGTCTCCACCCATAATCAGATTTTTCAAAGCACCTGGCTTCACAATAGAAAATACTTTAATCGGCAACTTCTGATCACGACATAAAGCGAAAGCCGTCGCATCCATCACTTGCAAATGACGTGAGATCGCTTCATCAAATGAGATGGTGGTGTAACGAGTGGCGGTTGGATCTTTTTTGGGATCTGCCGTATAGACGCCATCTACTTTCGTCGCTTTCAAGACCAATTCAGCACCGATCTCTGAACCGCGCAAGGCGGCTGCCGTATCCGTCGTAAAGAAAGGATTGCCCGTACCTGCAGCAAAAATAACAACCTTACCTTCTTCCAAATATTGCAAAGCTTTTGGACGCACATAAGGCTCAACAACCTGTTCAATTGCGATTGCAGACATTACGCGGGCTGTAATACCAACCTGGCGCATCGCATCACCTAAAGCAAGGGAATTCATCACAGTCGCCAACATACCCATGTAATCGGCGGTTGCTCGGTCCATGCCTTGCGCACCAGGCGCTACCCCACGGAAAATATTACCGCCGCCAATCACGATGGCTAATTCAACGCCCATACGCGAAACTTCAGCGACATCAGCCACCATACGCTCAATGGTGGCGCGATTGATGCCGTAGGCATCATCACCCATTAAAGCCTCACCAGAGAGTTTTAAAAGCACACGCTTATAAGCTGGTTTAGTCACGATCTGGGCTCCTTTAAAGTTGGGAAGAGATTATTGCAAAAATTCTGTGAGGTCAACGCTGCACTCAGAGCACAACGATCAATCCACCTCTTAAAAAATACTTGCGATAATCGCTTACATTAGCGCGATTTCTTATTTTACTGCCGACACGACAACTACTGCTCTTAAAAAAACGGGCCTTGCGGCCCGTTTTCTTTTAAAGCTTGCTTACGCTTGTTTAGCAGCAGCAACTTGCGCCGCCACTTCTGCAGCGAAGTCATCTTGCTTCTTCTCAATGCCTTCACCAACCACGAACATTGTGAAAGCCTTCACAGATGCGCCAACAGATTGCAACATTTGCTCTACTGTTTGCTTGTCATTTTTCACGAAAGGTTGATTCAACAAAGAAACTTCTTTCAAGAATTTCTGCACTGCACCGTCAACCATCTTAGTCACGATATCCGCTGGCTTGCCAGATTCAGCCGCTTTTTGAGATGCCACAGAGCGCTCTTTTTCGATCAATTCTGCTGGAACTTGTTCAGTAGACAAAGACACTGGCTTCATCGCAGCGATATGCATCGCAACGTCTTTACCAACTTGGTGATCAGCAGCATCGAACTCGACAACCACGCCAATGCGTGTGCCATGCAAGTAAGAAGCAACTTTTGCTGTTGTTTCAAAACGCTCGAAACGACGGATAGACATGTTTTCACCGATCTTACCAATCAAACCAGCGCGCACGCTTTCAACCGTGCCACCTTCCAATGGCAAAGCAGCCAAAGCAGCCAAATCCGCTGGATTTGCTTCAGCGATCAATTTTGCTACTTTATTTGAGAAAGCGATGAAATCATCATTCTTAGTCACGAAGTCTGTTTCACAGTTAACTTCAACCAAAGAAGCGATGCCGTCAGCTACAAAAGAAGCAACTACGCCTTCCGCAGTAATACGAGAAGCTGCTTTAGAAGCTTTGCTACCCAATTTAACGCGCAAAATCTCTTCCGCACGCTCCATATCACCTTCAGCTTCCGTCAATGCTTTTTTGCATTCCATCATTGGAGCATCAGTCTTTGCACGTAATTCGCCCACCATCGCTGCTGTAATTGCTGCCATGTTTTTCTCCTAATTCATTGCACCACAAAGATGCACATTTCAATATAAATTCGATTTAAAAAAAGGGGCAAACACGCGTTGGCCCCTTTTTTACTTTTCAATCGCCGCGCTTATAGAAAAGCACTGGCGCGAAATTAAGCCTGTTCTACCTCAACAAACTCGTCGTTTGGCTTAACCGCTTCAAGCACTTCATTCACTGCATTGGCACGGCCTTCCAAAATTGCATCTGCTACGCCACGAGCGTACAAAGCAATCGCTTTAGAAGAGTCATCATTGCCAGGAATGATGTAAGTAACGCCAGCTGGAGAATGGTTAGTATCAACTACGCCAATTACTGGAATACCCAATTTAGCAGCTTCAGTGATCGCGCCTTTGTGATAACCAACGTCAACCACGAAAATTGCATCAGGAACGCCGCCCATATCTTTGATGCCGCCGATAGATTTTTGCAACTTAATCATTTCGCGCTCAAACATCAACGCTTCTTTTTTAGACAACTTCTCTACAGAACCATCTTGCACAGATGCCTCCATATCTTTCAAACGCTTGATGGAAGTTTTAACTGTTTTAAAGTTAGTCAACATACCACCCAACCAACGTTGATCAACGAAAGGCATACCAGCACGGTTTGCCTCAGCAGCGATCAATTCGCGCGCTTGACGCTTAGTACCAACCATCAAAACCGTACCACGGTTAGAAGATAATTGGCGGATGAATTTCATTGCTTCTTGATACATCGCCAATGTTTTTTCCAAATTCATAATATGGATTTTATTGCGATGACCAAAGATGTACGGTGCCATTTTTGGATTCCAAAAACGGGTCTGGTGACCGAAGTGAACACCAGCTTCTAACATTTCACGCATTGTTACAGACATAATAACTCCAGGGTTAGGTCTTGAATCGAGTCAGTGATTCCTCTGCTTATTGAACTACAAGAGAAACACCCTTTTCGACCAGATTCGATCTTTAAGAAACAAACATATTTAATACTGCTTTTGATTAGCATGCAATTTATTCAAGCTAACCATCTATTCTAACCTGAAACCATCACTTTGATCAAGCAAGGAGACGAACTCAAGCAACTTCCGGACTTTGCTCCCGCCTTGATTATGCAAAATATCAAAAATAAATTCGTAAAAAATAGCCTTATTTCTATAGCGAAGACAGCGCGCTTGTTACTCCTCGTCTATAATTCACGATTAACTCCCCTAACTTCCCCATATACTTTCTGATTGCTGAGAACGCATGTCAACTATTTCTATTAAAACTGCTGAAGATATCGCTGGCATGCGCATTGCCGGTCGCTTAGGATCTGAAGTGCTTGATTACATCACGCCATTTGTCAAAGCTGGCGTCACTACTGGCGAACTCGATCGCTTGTGTCATGAATACATGACCAATGTGCAAGGATCAATTCCCGCACCACTGAATTATTGCCCACCTGGCTATACACCCTATCCAAAAGCGATTTGCACTTCGGTCAACGATGTCATTTGTCACGGCATTCCTGGTGACAAAGTATTGAAAAATGGCGACGTGGTCAATCTGGATATTACAGTCATTAAAGACGGCTATCATGGCGACAATAGCCGCATGTTTTTCATCGGCGAACCATCGATTTTGGCAAAACGTTTGAGCGAAGTTACTTACGAATGCATGTGGCTAGGCATACAACAAGTTAAGCCAGGCAATCATTTAGGTGATATTGGCCATGCCATTCAACAACATGCGGAAAAAGCAGGCTACAGCGTGGTACGCGAATTTTGCGGCCATGGTATTGGGAAAGTTTTCCATGAAGAACCACAAATTCTGCATTACGGTCGCCCTGGTACTTTAGATGAGTTAAAACCAGGCATGATCTTTACTATTGAGCCTATGATCAATGCAGGTCGTCGTGAAATTCGTGAGATGAACGATGGATGGACTATTAAGACCAAAGATCGTAGCCTGTCAGCACAGTGGGAACATATGATTTTGGTGACGGAAACTGGCTATGAAGTTTTAACCTTATCCGCTGGCTCGCCACCACCACCTGCATTCATTACCAAACAAGTCACTGCACAAGCCACAGCCTGATGAAAACAGCCATCGCGAATGCCATGGCTTTCAAAGCAAAGCTTAAGGCCGAACAGCAGATCATCATTCAATCCTTCAAGGATAAACCGAAGGCTGAAATTCTACTCAAAGATTTGTGTCGCTGCGTCGATGCCAACCTAAGTGAAATTTGGAAGAGCTTTAATTTTCCAAAAGAACTCGCTTTAGTGGCCGTCGGCGGCTATGGTCGTGGGGAACTATTCCCCTACTCCGATGTTGATGTCCTAATTCTTCTAGCAGATCATCCGGACAAAGCGCTACGAGAAAAACTCGAGAGCCTGGTGCAAATATTCTGGGACATCGGTCTGGATATCGGCCATAGCATACGCACGATAGACGAATGCATGACCGAAGCAGCGGCTGACATCACTGTCAAAACAGCATTGCTCGAAGCGCGATTGCTGGCTGGCAGCCGGAATAGTTTTCGTGAGCTGAAAACTCGCTACGATGAAGCGATGAATCCTCAACAGTTCTTCCAAGCCAAGCTTTTGGAATTACATCAACGCCACATCAAGTACGAAGACACACCTTACAGCCTGGAACCGAACTGCAAAGAAAGTCCTGGTGGACTGCGTGATTTGCAAGTGATTCTATGGGTTGCCAAAGCTGCCAAGCTCGGTGACTCTTGGGCAGAGCTCGCAGCACGCGGCTTGATCACGGCGACCGAAGCTCATCAACTCAAACGCAATGAGCGTGCATTCAAAGACATACGTGTACGCCTACACATACAAGCCGGTCGGCGTGAAGACCGATTGGTGTTTGATCTGCAAAACGCGATCGCCGCGACCTTTGGATTCGAGACTACCGAATCACGTCGCGCTAGCGAATATCTGATGCAGCGCTATTATTGGGCAGCAAAAGCAGTCACCCAACTTAATACTATCCTATTACAAAATATTGAAGCTGTATTATTTCCACTTCCCCATCAAGCACAAGCAATCAATCCGCGCTTTAATGAGGTAAATGGACTCATCGATATTGCAGAAGAAAACGTATTTGAACAAACACCTTCAGCGATGCTGGAAGTGTTTTTATTGTTGTCACAGAACGCAAATCTGAAAGGCATGACGGCCAAAACTTTGCGCGCTTTATGGCATGCCCGCAATCTGATTGATGCAGAATTTCGTCACGATATTTTCAATCGGGGCACTTTCCTACAAATTTTGCAGTCACCACGTGGCATTACGCATGTCCTGCGCAGCATGAATCAAACTAGCATTTTGGGGCGTTACCTGCCCAACTTCCGACGCATCGTCGGGCAAATGCAGCATGATTTATTTCATGCCTACACGGTTGATCAACATATCTTAATGGTAGTGCGCAACCTGCGCCGCTTCACCATGACTGAGCATGCACACGAATACCCATTCTGCAGCCAGTTGATGGCCAATTTCAATCAACCTTGGGTGCTTTACATTGCCGCTTTGTTTCATGATATTGCAAAAGGACGCAACGGCGATCATTCCGTACTTGGCATGGCAGATGCCCGTAAATTTTGCTTTGATCACGGCATTTCCAAAGACAATACTGAATTGGTGATTTTCTTAGTACAGCAGCATTTAACGATGTCTCAGGTAGCGCAAAAGCAAGATTTATCCGATCCAGATGTGATTCAGGCATTTGCCGATTTGGTGAAAGATGAACGTCATCTGACCGCCCTATATTTACTCACAGTTTGTGATATTCGCGGCACCAGCCCTAAAGTATGGAATGCTTGGAAAGGTAAGTTACTAGAAGACTTATACAAAATCACATTACGCGTACTTGGTGGCGAGACACCTTCAACCGACCGTGAATTAAAGAATCGCCAAGAAGAAGCTCTCAAAGCATTACGTTTAGTCGGCATAGAAAATAACGCACATACCAAGTTGTGGGATGAGCTCGACATCGTCTATTTTCTACGCCATGACGCCTCCGACATTGCATGGCAGACTCGTGTGCTGCACGACAAAATTAGTAGCTCTGTACCCATAGTGAAATGCCGCGTGGCACCGATCGGTGAAGGCTTACAAGTCACCGTTTATTTACGCGATCAAGCTGACCTATTTGCAAGGATCTGCAATTATTTTGATAGTAAAAATTTTGCGATTCTGGATGCAAAAATCCACACAACAAAAAGTGGTTATGCGCTCGATACTTTTCTAGTCACCGAACCGGCATTTGCCAGCAATTATCGCGACATCATTAATTTGATCGAACATGAGTTAGCAGAAGTCCTGGCGAAGCAAGTTCCATTGAGCACACCGAATCAAGGCCGTTTATCACGTTTGTCGCGCAATTTTCCTTTGGTGCCAACGGTAGAATTACGCCCCGATGATAAAGGCCAATACTTCCTGTTATCGATCTCCGCGAACGATAGGAACGGTTTGTTATACTCAGTCGCAGGCGTACTAGCCAAATATAAAATCAATCTACACACGGCCAAAGTAATGACGCTGGGCGAACGAGTAGAAGATGTATTTTTGGTCGATGGCGCAGCTCTACATAACCCTAAAAATCAAATTCAATTTGAATCTGAATTACTAGATGCACTGCGCATTTAAATGAACAACCAGAATCAATAAAAAGAAATATCAGCTATGACAGAACAATTAAGACTCTCAAAACGCATGTCCGAATTAGGACTGTGTTCACGCCGCGAAGCAGATGAATGGATCGCTAAGGGTTGGGTACGCGTAGACGGCAAAGTAGTGTCCGAATTGGGCAGCAAAGTCTTTCCTGATCAAAAAGTCACAGTAGAACGTCAAGCCGCAGCCGAGCAATCGAAGCGCGTAACGATACTTATCAACAAACCAGTCGGCTATGTCAGCGGGCAAGCGGAAGATGGTTATGAACCTGCGATTGCTTTAGTCAAAGCGGAAAATCGCTGGAGTGAGTGCAAAGTCGAAAACGAATTTCACCCGACGCAATTGCGCAGCCTGGTACCGGCAGGTCGTTTGGATATTGATTCAGTGGGCTTGTTGGTACTGACACAAGATGGCCGCGTCGCCAAGACCTTGATTGGTGAGAATACCGACGTGGAGAAAGAATATTTGGTGCGCGTCGAATACACCAAGCCAGGTAAATTACCCGCCGGCGATTTGCGTTTACTCAATCACGGCTTAAGTTTAGATGGGAAAAAACTGATTCCTGCAAAAGTACGCTGGATGAATGAAGACCAACTACAGTTCATCCTCAAAGAAGGCAAGAAACGCCAGATTCGCCGCATGTGTGAAATGGTGGGATTGCGGGTAGTTGGATTGAAACGTGTGCGTATTGGCAAAGTGCGTCTTGGGCATTTGCCTGAGGGACAATGGCGGTATTTGCGGGATGATGAGCCGTTTTGATTTTTGGTTTGTTGAGAGCTTTATGAAGGAGCTGGCTTTGTTTGCCGCTCCTTTTTTTCTGGAGACCATTAATTCCTAATGGTTCAAAGTTCACACACTTTTTTGATCTTCACTCTAGCTCGTCGTTTACAGGTCGGGTGTGGCCCGACAGCCAAGCACCTTTTTTTCTTCGCCAAAAAAGGTGCTCCAAAAAAGGCGACCGTAGACTCGCCCCTGCGGGGTGCTTACGCTACGCTCCAGCATAATTTGTGCGTCACAAAAAATGGGAAAGTGTTGAAACTCGCTTCGCTCAGACAACAACACTTTCTTATCCATTTTCTGTGAAGCACAAATTACATCGTCTCAAACGGGGTAGATCAAAAGCAAAGTCAAAACATACGGTCGCCAACTGATAATTGAAAAAGTGCATGGCCGTTCAGGCTGATTGTTTTGTTGTTGGTGTTGCTTTTGAATTTGTTTTTGAACTTCATCCACTTCTGACACTGCCAATTGTGCGGGGCAGAAAATGGATAAAGAAAGCCTTGTTGTTTGAGCGTAGCGAGTTTCAAGGCTTTCCCATTTTTTGTCCTGCACAATTGGGAAGCCGAAGGCCAGTAGCAGCGTGGTCGCCTTCTTTTGCTTACTTTTCTTGGCGAAGCTCTCCATGTCAGGATAGATGTCGCGTCCACATAAATGGAATCCACCGGAGAGCGGAATTGAGAATATGATGAAACAAGTACGTTACACAGCAGAACAAAAAGAATGGGCTATCGAACAAATGATGGTCCCAATTAACCGAGCGGTGGTTGAACTAGCCAAGGCAACGGGAATCACGACGACGACACTGCGAGTTTGGCAGAAAGAAGCGAGAGTAGAAGGAAGAATTGTGCCCGGAGACAGCAAATCAAGCGACCAATGGAATAGTGCAGACAAGTTCAAGATTGTGCTGGAAGCAGCCAGTTTAAGTGAAACTGAATTGTCTGCATATTGCAGAAGAAGAGGCCTGTATGTGGAGCAAATCAGAGAATGGCGCCTGGTTTGTGAGCAAGCCAATGAGTCATTAGTACAAACACGGCCTAGCGCTAGCCAAACAAGACGGATTAACGAGCTAGAACGTGCGCTACTCAAACAAGGAAATCGATTGGCAGAATCGGAGGCCTTACTGGATTTAAGAAAAAAAGCCGAGGCGATCTGGGGAAAGGCAAAGGAAGAATGATAGCCACCTCAGATCGCCTCAATGCCCTGCAACTGATAGACCAAGCAGTCACGGCTGGCGCAGTCAACACCTCGCCTGCGAATTGCTAGGACTCAGTGAGCGCACAGTACAACGCTGGCGACACACGCCCAAAGACAAACGAACTGACACGATCCACCCAAGTCCGGCAAATAAGCTCTGTGAGGAAGAGCGTACGATTTTGTTAGCAACAATCAACCTACCTGAATATGCCAGCCTAACGCCACACCAAATCGTGCCCAAATTGGCAGATCAAGGCATTTATCTGGCATCGGAATCGAGCATTTATCGAATCATGAAAGCAGTGGGGCAAGGACAACGACGAGGGCGTAGTAAGCCCCCACAGAAACGTCCGCTGACGACACATCAAGCGAGTGGTCCGAATCAAGTATGGTGCTGGGACATTACCTGGCTACCGACGACAGTGAAAGGAAAATTCTTTTACTGGTACATGATGAAAGACATCTACAGCCGCAAGCTAGTGGTCAATGAAGTGCATGAAAATGAATCATCAGAACATGCAAGCCACCTGCTATGGCGAGGTTGTCTGCGTGAACAGATCGCGGGAAAACCATTGGTACTTCACTCAGACAATGGAACAGCGATGCGAGGCGCCAACATGCTATCGGCCATGTACGATTTGGGCGTGGTGCCCTCATTTAGTCGTCCCCGAGTAAGCAATGACAACGCCTATGCAGAAGCCTTATTTAAAACGGCAAAATACTGTCCACAATGGCCAGAAAGGCCGTTTGATACACTGGAAGCAGCCCGCCTCTGGGTCACGCAATTTGTTGATTGGTATAACGAACAGCATTGCCATAGCGCCTTGAAATACCTGACGCCAGGACAACGCCATCGTGGCGAATCGAGTGCCTTGTTAGCACAACGGACGATGGTATATCAACTCGCACGGCAAAGGCATCCTTTACGCTGGTCAGAAGGAACGAGAAACTGGAAGTTAAATGACAGCGTCTACCTCAATCCAGAAAAAGCAAAAGCGCAAGAAAAGGATTATATGAAAGCAGCATGATTTGAAATTTAAGCGACAAGTACCTTGACACATACCGGAAGCAAGAAAAGTGAGTGGCTGTCGGACCACACCCGACCTACAGACAATAATTCAACCGTAAAATTAATACGAATCAAAAAACTTCAATCATCCTCACCAGGATCCAACTCAGGAAACAAAACCTCAGTAAACCCAAACTGCGTCAAATCCTTAATCCGCATAGGATACAAAACTCCATTCAAATGATCCGTCTCGTGCTGCACCACCCGCGCATGAAAACCATCCACATCACGACTGATCTTTTGACCATATTGATCAAAACCCTCGTAACGCAATTGACTCCAACGTGGCACTAAACCTCTCATGCCCGGCACTGACAAACATCCCTCCCAAGCATCATCCATCTCATCCGATAAAGGCGTCAACACAGGATTGATCAGCACGGTTTCAGGCACGTTCGGCGCGTCGGGATAACGTAAATTTTTCTTGAAACCGAAAATCACTAATTGCAGATTGATGCCAATTTGCGGCGCAGCCAGGCCAGCACCATTGGCATGCTGCATAGTCTCAAACATATCCGCAATCAACTGATGCAAAGCGGGTGTATCAAATTCATGGATGGCATCTGATACTTTGAGTAAGCGCGGGTCACCCATTTTTAAAATTGGATAAATCATGGCTACCTATCTCCCGTTGGTATCAATAACAATTACTTAGAATCCATCAATTCATGCAAATATTTGGCAAATGCTTCGCCCACATCGGGATGCTTTAAGCCGAGTGCAACACTGGCTTTGAGGTAACCTAATTTAGAGCCGCAGTCATACCGTTTCGCGTCGCAGCGATAGGCAAACACGGGTTCATCTTTGAGCATTGCCGCGATTCCATCGGTCAATTGAATTTCACCACCAGAACCCTTGCCCAAATTTTCCAAATAATTGAAAATTTTCCCTGACAATACATAACGACCCGCTACCGCTAACGTCGATGGTGCCTCTTCTGGTTTTGGTTTTTCGACGATGCCATGCATGCGTTCTAAATTCGCTTTATAGGGTGAACCGCTAACGATACCGTATTGATTGGTAAACTCACGCAAGACATCTTGCACCGCGACGATGCTGCCACCCTCTTGCGCATACAAATCTGCCATCTGCGCAGTGACACCTTTTTGTCCGGGACGTACATCCATTAGATCGTCGGCCAACAAGACTGCGAATGGTTCGTCGCCAACTACTGGACGAGCGCACAGTACAGCATGCCCTAAACCCAAAGCAGCTGGCTGACGGATATAAATACAATTAATATTACTCGGAATGACGCTGCGTACGATGTCTAACAAAGCATGTTTACCAGCCGCTTCTAGTTCACTTTCTAATTCATAGGCTGTATCAAAGTGATCTTCAATTGCACGCTTATTGCGCCCTGTGATGAACACCATTTCGGTGATCCCTGCTTCTACCGCTTCTTCCACTGCATATTGAATCAAGGGTTTATCAACGACAGACAGCATTTCTTTAGGTTGTGCTTTTGTCGCAGGTAAAAAACGACTGCCAAAACCAGCTACAGGGAAAACGGCTTTTTTAATTTTCTGCATGGATATCTCTCACCAATTTTTTTACTTGTTATATTTTTTCTTAACTTGCCGTGTTGCTTTGTTGGGCTATACTTTGTTCGGCGCCAACCGACTATTCACTGCTATTTATTGCAAAGCGCGAGTAATTCTTCTTCCGTCAAAACTGCGACACCCAGCTCCCGAGCTTTTAATAATTTACTGCCAGCATCTTCACCAGCAACGACATAACTGGTTTTCTTGGAAACGGAACCAGCCACCTTGCCGCCATTTTTTTCGATCAAAGCACCCGCCTGTTCGCGGCTCAAGGTCGGTAAAGTGCCGGTCAAGACTAAAGTTTTGCCAGCAAACACGGCCGTACTTAAATCCAATTTTTCTATCACGGGCCAATGAATTCCAGAAGCAATCAACTGATGCACCAACTCGACATTAAAAGGATCAGCAAAAAAACGAATAATCGATTGTGCGACAACAGGCCCTACATCGTTCACTTGCAGCAATTGCTCTTCGCTCGCTGCCATCAATGTTTCCATATCGGCGAAGCTCAATGCTAAATCTTTTGCAGTCGACTCACCAACGTGGCGAATTCCCAGCGCATATATAAATCGAGGTAAGGTGGTTGACTTAGAATTTTCAAGAGCGTCCAGCACGTTCTGCGCCGATTTCTCTGCCATACGATCGAGCTCAGCTAATGCCATCAGACCCAATTTATAAAAATCTGCCGCAGTTGTCACCACATTCTTATCGACCAATTGCTCAATCAATTGTTCGCCCAAGCCTTCGATATTTAAAGCTTTACGTGATGCAAAATGGAACAAACCACCTTTACGCTGCGCAGCACATTTAATCCAACCACCAGAGCAACGGGCAATCGCTTCGTCTTCTAATTTCACAATATCAGAGCCGCAAATCGGGCATTGCTTTGGCAATACAAACACACTGGTTTGTTCTGGGCGTTTTTCAAAAACAGGTGCAACGACTTCAGGGATCACATCACCAGCACGCCTTACGATAACGGTATCACCAACACGCACATCTTTGCGTTGAATTTCTTCTTCATTGTGCAATGTTGCATTGGTCACCGTCACACCACCGACGAACACTGGCGCTAAACGCGCAACCGGGGTAATCGCACCAGTTCGACCAACCTGCACTTCAATGTCGAGTACTGTCGTTAATGCTTCTTCCGCTGGAAATTTATGTGCAATCGCAAAGCGCGGTGCGCGAGACACAAATCCTAAAGTTGCTTGTTGATCGAAACGATTAACTTTGTAAACAACGCCATCAATTTCGTACGGTAATTGCGCGCGCTTTTCTTGTATGTTGCGATAAAAATCCAGTAGCCCTGGCGCACCTTTAACCAAAGCTTTTTCTTCACAGGTAGGAACACCCATGCTCTGATACCAGGCGAGCAAATCGCGATGGGAAGTGGGCAAATCAGCGCCTTCTAACAAGCCAATTCCGTAAGCAAAGAAACGCAAATTTCGCTGTGCCGTGATTGTCGAATCGAGTTGACGCAAGCTACCCGCCGCGGCATTCCGAGGATTAGCAAACTCCTTCGCGCCCAGATCACGCTGACGTTGATTCAGCTTATCAAAATCAGATTTGAACATCAAAACTTCACCGCGCACATCCAAAATTGCAGGTGGATTTTCACTGCGCAATCGTAATGGCACACTACGAATTGTGCGGATATTTTCAGTTACATCCTCACCTGTATAGCCATCACCACGAGTCGCCGCTTGTGTGAATATGCCATTCACATAGCGCAAATTAATCGCCAAGCCATCAAATTTTAAATCTATCGCATATTCAATATCTTGACCACTGAGTTCCAATCCCTCGCGCGCACGACGGTCGAACGCAATCACATCTTCGTCCTCAAATCCATTATTCAAAGACAGCATCGCTACCGCATGTTGAACTTGTGAGAATTCCGGCAATACCGCACCGCCCACTCTCAGCGTGGGGCTGTCGGTCGTTTTTAATTCTGGATGTTGCGCCTCTAAGGATTGCAATTGCTGAAAAAGCTTGTCGTATTCAGCGTCGGGTATCGTGGGGGCATCGAGTGTGTAATAGTTATAGCCATGTTGCGTTAACTCACGACGTAAGCGCTGTGCTAATTCAGGCAATGACTCTTCTACCTGCCCGGTTTGCTGTGCGACATTGCCGGCAAATAAATCATTTTGCATGATAAAACGCTCTACTCAATTAACTAAACAGGCGCTTGGCACGACGTGAGCCGGCAGGAATTTCAGCCACCGCCATCGCATTGCAAAACTCGCGCACCTGGTCGGCAATTTCAGCTAAAGCCTGATCAGAAATTGGATTATTTCCATCATCAACTACCGTGCCACCTAGACGCGATGCTAAGGAGCGCGCGCATTTTGCCATGACGCCAAAACCTTCTAAATCTGGCGCCACACAAGGTACATCCAGCAACAAAGTTAATTTTGAGGTGACGGTCTCACTGGCACTGACATTGGTGGATAAGGTGAACAAATTGCCGACATCACCATCTGGCATGACCAAGCGGCCATCAGGGCGCACATCAAAGCCTTGTTTCTCCAAAGCGCCGAGTAAAGTGGCGATATCCCAAGGCGCACCGTTGGATAAGACGTTGACGCTCAGTTGTGCGTCGTGCTCAGCTACGAATTGATGCAATTCGCGCGCATTTGACATCACTCGATTCATATCAGGTACATCGGAATGGGCATTGAGGCGATCAGCGATCTCGCGCAATTTACTAACGAATTCAGAATATTCCAATTCATTTAGCGGCCCACTACGACTGACCATTTGCACGCCAGCAAACAGCGCAGTATAAACGCCACCATGCGCAATTTCATCGCGTTTTCCATCGTGCGTTAAACCAATAAAATGGACAGGCTTACGCCCTACATATTTCAATTCACCAATTTCTTTAAGCAACTTCTCGCCACGAATCGGCGCTTCGAATTCAAGCGGAATAACGCAGTCGATCAAATCATCGACAGACAATTCTTTGCCATACACGGTGGCATCAAAGTCGGGCTTGGTGTTATGAACCTGATCAGCGTTAAAAGTGTTCGAACCTGGGTCTTGGCTTATGTCACTGATATCACTCAAATCGTCTTGATTGAATTGCGGTTCTTGGCGAATCAAATCCGTATCATCACGCGCACTCATCAAGACATCATCATGTCCGCCAGAAAACGCCCGATCAACACTTTTTCGTGCGCGATATTCTTGCCATTTGCTATAAACGTAAACCACGACGACAAATGCCACACCTGCCGCGATCAAACTTAATTGAAAATCCGTCATACTGCCTAACCCTCACCAACTAAACTTGCCGCCGATTCCATATCGACCGCAACGATTCGAGAAACCCCCTGCTCTTGCATGGTGACGCCGATTAATTGTTGCGCCATTTCCATTGCAATCTTATTGTGGGAGATAAATAAAAATTGTGTATTGCTAGACATACGTTTCACCATATTACAGAAACGTTCTGTGTTTGAGTCATCCAGCGGTGCATCGACCTCATCGAGTAAGCAGAATGGCGCCGGATTTAATTGGAACATCGAGAACACTAAAGCCGTCGCTGTCAATGCTTTTTCACCACCCGACAACAGATGAATCGTCGCGTTCTTTTTACCTGGCGGTTGCGCCATGACCTGCACACCAGAATCAAGAATTTCGTCGCCCGTCATAATCAATTTTGCCTGACCGCCACCAAACAAAATCGGGAATAATTCAGCAAAATGATGATTCACGCGATTGAAGGTATCTTGCAATAAATCCCGTGTCTCAATATCAATTTTTTGAATTGCATCTTGCAAAGTTGTGATCGCTTCGGTCAAATCAGCGTACTGCGCATCGAGGAAAGTTTTACGTTCAGTTGCCTGCGCTAATTCATCCAAGGCCGCTAAGTTCACTGCACCAAGCGCTGCAATCGCATTGCTTAAACGCGTGACCTCGCCTTGCAAATATGACGGCTTCAGATCATCGTGTAATTTATCTTCTAGCGCGGCTTCATCAACTTCAAAATTACGCAATTGTTCTTCAAATTGTTCTTGATTCAAACGGGCTGCTTGTTCTTTCAATTGCAATTCAACGATGCGATCACGTTGCGGTTGCAAGCTGCGCTCAACTTGCATTTTCGATTCTTCTGCATGACGCAGTTTTTGCGTTAATTGATCGAGCTCATGACGTGCGTCTGCCAAGACACGTTCTTGATCGCTACGTTTTTCTAATAAGGTTTGCAAACCAGCATGGGCGGTCTGCTCATCCATACTTTCTAATTCAAGCTGGCCTTGCTGCATATTCGCAAATAATTGCGAAGATTGTTCTAAGGCAGTGGCGATATTGCGTTTGAGTTCTTCCATTTTGACGCGATGCGTTTTTTCGGCAAAACTCGCCTCTTGTGCTGCCAATTCCAGATCACGCAAACGGGAACGGGCGTCGTTCAAATGCTGTTCTTTTTCGAGGAAGGCTGTCTGCCCATCTTCATGTGTTTCCTGCATTTCAGCCAGGGCGATATCGAGCTCTTCAAACTTCGCTTCCGACTCTGTGCGTGCGGTTTGTTGTTCTTGCTCTTGCTCTGCGATTTCAGCCAAATCTGCATGAATCTGTGTACTACGTTGATTGAAGCGCTCCTGCACTTCAGCCAATTTCATGTATTCGATTTGCAGACCGTGAACCGCTTGCGTTAAACCAGCAACACGTACGCGTAACTCTTGCAAAGCTTGAGTCGCCTGACTCAATAAAGCTTCGGCACGCACCGCACGGGTTTTTCCCTCATCAGCCAACAGATGCTGAGCACGTGCTTGTTTAGTGATGTTTTCAATTTCTTGCTGACGCGCGAGCACACCATCTTGTTCAGAATCTGCAGCGTAAAAACGCACGCTATTCGCACTGATTAAATGACCTTCTTTAGTAATGAAACTCGCGCCTGCTGGCAACTTCGCACGCTCGACAAATGCCGTCGGCGCATCCGGCGCGATGTATACATTGTGCAGCCAATCTTGCATGACGCTACGGACACCAGCATCATTGAGTTGCAATAAACTCAGTAGTGGCTTGAGCCCTTCTACCATTACCACGGGTGCGATGACTTGCGGCGCATATAGGGCTAATTTCGCTGGTGGCGCGTCATTAAAAAAAGCTTTCGCCCATTCCAAATTCGACATTTCCAAAGCGGAAGTACGCTCACGCAATATGGATTCCAATGCGGTTTGCCAGCCGTTTTCTATCTGCACTTTTTGCCATAATTTCGGCAATTTCTCTAATTCATGTTTCGCCAGCCATGGCTGAACTTTGCCCTGGCTTTCGACTTTTTCCTGTAAGGATTTCAAAGCCGCCAAACGCGCATCGAGTTGCGCTGATTGCGTTGTATCTTTGTTGACTTGCTCTTGTGCGGAACGGCGGTCTTCTTCCAACTGTGGCAAACGCTCTTGCGCTTCTTCCAGTTGCATCGTCGTTTCTTCTAACATCTGCTTTTTTTCTTCTAGTTGCAGAGCCAGGTTTTGTAAATGCGACGAGTCCGGAATGACCAAGCCTTGCTTCTCTTGATTCAGACGTTCACGGCGTACCGCTAAGGTATTCAGAATATTCGAGGCATTACGTTGATGCGCAGATTCGAGCTCGATCTGCTGTTGCATCTGCATGATTTTGGCGCGTGACTCGGTCGATTTGAGTTGCGCATCACGCCAGACTTGTTCGAGTGCCGGAATTTTTTCGTTTTGTTGCGCTACCGTCTCTTGCGCTTGTTCACTACGCATCGCCAATTCTTCGACATGCATTTCTGCATCGGACAAATCATCTTGGAATTGTTGGCCTTGACGCTGCCATTGATCGCGCTGGGCTGACAGAGAATTTAATTGCGATTGCAAACGTGCGCGTGATTCTATGACGAATTTAATCTGCGCTTCTAAACTACCGATTTCTGCATTAGTCTGGTACAAATTGCCCTGCGCCTGATGCATCTTGTCACCGACTGCATAGTGCGCCTGACGCATTTGATCGAGTTCTAATTCGACATGGCGTAACTTGGCCGTTTGTTCTTCCAGATCCAGCTGGCATTTTTCGATTTCAGCAAAATACTTTTTCTGCTCGGTTGCCGCTTCGCGCTTGCGTAGCATCCACAATAGCTTTTGCTTTTCTTCCTGATCTGCTTGTAAAGAGTGATATTTATTGGCGACGACAGCCTGCGCTTCAAGTTTTTCTAAATTATTGTTTAACTCACGCAAAATATCTTCGACACGTACCAAATTTTCGTGGGTGTCGTGAATGCGATTTTCGGTTTCGCGGCGACGCTCTTTATAACGTGACACACCCGCGGCTTCCTCCAAGAATACGCGCAGTTCTTCTGGACGTGACTCAATAATGCGAGAAATCATGCCCTGACCGATAATCGCGTAAGCGCGCGGCCCCAGACCAGTGCCTAAGAAAATATCTTGAATATCACGGCGGCGCACCGGCTGACCGTTGATGTAATAAGTTGAAGTACCATCGCGCGTCAGGGTACGTTTAACGGCGATCTCGGCGTATTGACTCCACTGCCCTGCCGCTTTACCTAAACTGTTATCAAAAATCAATTCAACCGAAGAGCGCCCAGCAGGCTTACGATGCGTAGAGCCATTAAAAATAACGTCTTGCATGGATTCGCCACGCAATTCAGAAGCTTTTGATTCGCCCAAAACCCAGCGCACGGCATCGATAATATTCGATTTGCCGCAGCCGTTCGGACCAACTACACCGACTAATTGGCCAGGAACATGAAAGTGAGTGGGATCTACGAAGGATTTAAATCCAGCTAATTTAATAGAAGTTAAGCGCACGTTATTTTTATTTATCGATTTTTAGACCAAGATGCACACAATCAACCCGCTTACATCACGCTAACAATACGCCTTGCATTTTTGCAAAAGTTTCATATTAGGTGATAATTAATTCAACATTCAACTTACCATTCCAACAAGTAAGACCGCACATCATAACATTCTGCAGGCCTAGTTTTACAGATTTTGACAGACTGACGACGCTAAAAAACGCAGACCTTGACAGTTTATTTAAAGATTAGGCTGAACTTCCCCGAACTTGCTTCCTTAGCCTAGTACAAGCACGGCTATAATAGGAGTTTATTGGCGTCACTGTTTTTTTGGTTTTCACTCGCAAAAAAACGCATAAGCTTGCTATTGAAGACGCAATTGCCATATTCTTAAGTTTTAATTTTAGATCTTACCTTTCTCCGTATTTTTAAGCGAATTTCTCCGTGAATCCCAATTTAGAAAAACTACAAGCTTATCCGTTTGAAAAATTGAAACGCCTGTTTGCTAGCATTACCCCCAATCCCGATTACAGCGCTATCAGTCTGGGACTTGGCGAACCTAAGCATGCCACGCCACAATTAATTAAAGATGCATTGATTGCCAACTTAAATGGCTTGGCCAATTATCCATCGACCAATGGCGTGGAAGGATTACGCGTGGCAATCAGCAATTGGCTGGCGCAACGCTATGGCATTCCTGCTTTGGACGCAGCAACACAGATTTTGCCCGTAAATGGCTCACGTGAAGCCCTATTTTCATTGGCTCAAGCAGTAATTGATCCAAGCAAGAATAGCCACGGCGCACCTATCGTGATGTGCCCAAACCCGTTCTACCAAATTTATGAAGGTGCCGCCTATTTAGCTGGCGCTGAGCCCTATTTTGCGAATGCCAATCCAGCAAAAAATTTCGCCCCCGATTTTAGTCAGATTCCAGAAGCCATCTGGCAGCGCACGCAATTATTATACGTATGCTCCCCCGGCAATCCAACGGGCGCAGTACTAACGCTCAATGACTGGGAAGAATTATTTCATTTATCGGATCGCTATAATTTTGTCATCGCAGCGGACGAATGCTATTCCGAGATTTATTTTGGTGACACTGCGCCACTAGGCAGCCTAGCAGCAGCGCGCGCTTTAGGTCGCAATGACTATCCACGTTTGATCACATTATCGAGTCTCTCCAAACGTTCCAACGTTCCTGGCATGCGCTCAGGCTTTGTGGCTGGCGATGCCAACATTATCAAACAATTTTTGCTATATCGCACTTATCACGGCGGCGCGATGTCGCCTAGTATCCAAGCTGCTTCAATCGCTGCGTGGAATGACGAACAACACGTCGTTGAGAACCGTGCTTTATACGTGAAGAAATTTTCACAGGTCACCCCTGTTCTCCAAGAAGTGCTTGATGTAGATTTACCTGACGCTGCTTTTTACCTTTGGGCGGGCGTGGACAAGCACATTCAAATCTCTGATACAGAGTTCGCGCAAGGTCTTTACCGAGACTATAATGTGACAGTTTTGCCTGGCAGCTTTTTAGCGCGCGAGGCGCATGGCATCAATCCTGGTAGCAACCGAATTCGGATGGCCTTAGTGGCCGAGGTCGAGGAGTGCATGGAAGCTGCACAGAGAATCGCTACTTACACCCGCCAACTCATACTAGCCCACCAGGCTTAGACAAGATTTAGATTTCGGTTTTCAATTTTTGTTATCTTTCACTTTACTCAAATAACGTCATGACACAGCAATTACAAAACATCATCGATCAGGCATGGGAAGACCGCGCTAGTTTTTCACCGAAAAATGCACCTGCAGAGCTACGTGAAGCCGTCGCGCATGTCCTCGAGCAACTTGACTCTGGCAACTTACGCGTCGCGCAAAAAATTGAAGGCGCATGGCATGTCAATCAATGGGTAAAGAAAGCGGTGTTACTGTCTTTCCGCCTGGAAGACAATATCGTGATGCCATCTGGTGAGCACATGCAATTTTTTGACAAAGTGCCGACTAAGTTTGCTAATTACACTGCAGAAGATTTCGCTAAAGGTGGCTTCCGCGTCGTACCACCAGCGGTCGCACGTCGTGGTAGTTTCATCGGCAAGAACGTCGTGTTGATGCCGTCTTATGTCAACATTGGAGCCTATGTCGATGAAGGTGCGATGGTTGACACCTGGGCGACAGTCGGCTCCTGCGCACAAATCGGTAAGAACGTTCATTTATCTGGCGGCGTCGGCATTGGTGGCGTATTGGAACCTATGCAAGCAAATCCCACCATCATTGAAGATAATTGCTTTATCGGCGCACGTTCAGAAGTCGTCGAAGGTGTAATCGTAGAAGAAAATTCTGTGATTTCTATGGGCGTGTATATCGGCCAATCCACTAAGATTTATGATCGTGCAACTGGTGAAGTCACCTATGGCCGTATCCCCGCAGGTTCTGTTGTCGTCTCTGGCAATTTACCTTCAGCTTGTGGCAAATACAGTTTGTATTGCGCTGTCATCGTGAAGCGAGTTGATGCGCAAACGCGATCCAAAACTAGCATTAATGAATTACTGCGCGGCGCATAAGCAGGTATTTTGCCAATTTAACCGTCATAAAGCAAAGTCATAATATCGAACAATAAGGTTTAAACCTTCTATCTTCACAGAGGAATTATCATGGCAATGGATCGTTTGTTTCAATTGATGAAGGAAAAGAACGCATCGGACATGTTTTTCGCGATGAATTCGCCGATACATTTAAAAATCAATGGCAATCTCCTCCCCATCAATCAACAAAAGATGGACGAAGATAATATTATGACTTTGCTGGCAGAGGTCCTTTCTGCCGAACAGATCGCGCAGTACAAGCGGGATAATGAACTCAATGTAGGTATCGGTATGGCGGGTGTTGGTCGTTTCCGCTTATCGGCCTTTAGACAACGCGGCTCTACTTCCGCAGTGTTTCGTTTTGTTCCAGGAAATATTCCCGCCTTCGCGAGCTTGCACTTGCCGCCTGTGCTTTCTGAACTAGTCATGGAAAAGCGTGGTTTAATTTTAGTGGTGGGTGCGACCGGCTCAGGTAAGTCAACCTCAATTGCCTCCATGCTTGATTATCGCAATGAGACAAAGACTGGGCACATCCTGACTATCGAAGACCCTATTGAATATCTGTTCCGAAGTAAGAAATCGATTGTCAATCAACGCGAAGTAGGCACCGATGCTGACAGTTTAAAGACCGCTTTGCGTAATTCCTTACGCCAAGCACCAGATGTAATTTTGATCGGTGAAATTCGTGACTTGGAAACCATGATGGCAGCGATTGCCTACGCCCAGTCGGGTCACTTGGTGGTGGCAACTCTGCATGCAAATAATAGTTATCAGGCATTGAATCGCATTATCAGTTTCTTTCCAATCGAGAATCGCAGTGCCTTACTTTTGGACTTAGCCTCTGCGATCAAGGCTATCATTTCGCAGCGACTAATCAAGGCCATTGATGGTGGTCGCTGTCCTGCCGTTGAGATCATGCTCAATACTCGGTATGTAGCGGAATTGATTGAACAGGGTAATATTTTCCAGATCAAGGAAGCGATTGAAAAGAGTTTGGCGCCAGGATCCCAGACTTTTGAACGCGCATTGCTGCAATTAATTAAAGACGGTTTGATTACACAAGAAGAAGGATTGGCCAACGCGGACTCTGCGAATAACTTATTATGGTTACTCAACAATGACACAGCTTTAGCCCAGAAAGCACAGGCCGAGCCAGAGCCAGAACACCACACCGAAGCCACGTTTACTGAATTTAATTTGAATATGTAATTATGAGTGCATCAAGCCGCATCACCTTATTTGGCATCCCTAACTGTGACACAGTCAAGAAAGCTCGTACTTGGCTAGAGCAGGAGGCAATTCCCTTTTCTTTTCACAATTTTAAAAAAGACGGTTTGAGCCAGACACAAGTAGAAATCTGGTTACAAAAAATCGATCTTAATACCCTAATCAATCGCAAAGGCACGAGCTGGCGTGCACTAACAGAAGAACAAAAGTCTCAGGCTGACAATGAAGCCGAAGCGATTGCTTTACTGTTAGCCAATCCTTCGCTGATCAAACGCCCGGTCTTACAAATTGATGCCAATGAACACCAACATGTGGGTGTAGGCTTCAATGATCAACAGTACCAAATTATTTTTAAAGAAACCAAGTTTTCATGAGTAAAACTCTCACCCTCACTGAGCAACTAATTGCATTAGATTCTGTTACACCAGAAGATAAAGGCTGCCAAAACACATTAATTAAATTATTAACTCCCTTAGGTTTTACGTGCGAAACCATACAATCTGGGGAAGTCACCAATTTGTGGGCTCGTCGCGGTAACACACAGCCACTCGTCGTGTTCGCGGGTCACACCGATGTGGTTCCGACCGGACCAGCCACTCAATGGCAATCCGAACCATTTGCGCCCACACATAGAGATGGTAAATTGTTTGGCCGTGGCGCAGCGGATATGAAGACGTCAATTGCCGCATTCGTGATTGCCACCGAAGAATTCGTCACCGCCCATCCTGATCATCCTGGCTCCATCGGCTTTTTAATCACCAGCGATGAGGAAGGCCCAGCTACAGATGGCACCGTGGTAGTTTGCAATAAACTCAAAGAACGCGGCGAGCAACTTGATTATTGCATCGTGGGTGAACCGACTTCCAGCGAGGTTCTTGGTGATACCATTAAAAATGGTCGACGCGGCACCATGTCTGGCAAACTAACCGTTAAAGGAATACAAGGTCATATCGCTTATCCACATCTCGCAAAAAATCCTATCCATTTAGCTGCGCCTGCAATGGCAGAATTGGTGAATGAAGTATGGGATCAAGGCAATGACTACTACCTGCCAACCTCATGGCAGATGTCGAATATTCACGGCGGCACGGGAGCTTCGAATGTTATACCGGGGGAAATAGTAATTGATTTTAACTTCCGTTTTTCCACAGCCAGCACGGCTGAAGGTTTGCAACAACGTGTGCATGCCATTCTCGACAAGCATCAACTCAATTACGACTTAAAGTGGACCGTAGGTGGCCATCCTTTCTTAACACCAAAAGGAAATTTGAGTGATGCCCTGGCCCAAGCAATCTTGGATGAAACTGGGGTGACCACAGAATTATCGACCACGGGCGGCACTTCAGACGGCCGCTTCATCGCAAAAATTTGCCCACAGGTTGTCGAATTTGGACCACCGAATGGCAGCATTCATAAAATTGATGAGCACATCGAAGTGCGTTACATCGATCCACTCAAAAACATCTATCGCCGTGCGCTGGAAAATCTTTTACTAAACTAGAATTATTATGACGAGCTCAAACACTCTCCCTTTTCAAACGCTACGCGATCTGTTGCGTTATGCAGTGACCCGCTTTAACACGGCACAATTGTTTTTCGGCCATGGCAGCGCCGATGCCTTAGACGAGGCTGCCTATCTGTTGCTACACACCTTGAAATTGCCGCTCGATAAAATCGAACCGTTTTTAGATGCACGCCTGTTACCACATGAAATCGATGCGGCAATTGCCGTGATTGAGCGTCGCGCTACCGATAGAATTCCGGCGTCTTACATTACCAATGAAGCCTGGTTAGGCACTTATAATTTCTATGTCGATGAACGCGTGATCGTGCCGCGTTCATTTATCGCAGAATTGATCCCTGAGCGATTCACACCGTGGGTGCAAGATCCAGAAGAAGTCACCGACATTTTAGAACTTTGCACGGGTTCAGGTTGTTTGCCTATCATGCTGGCAGATGCATTTGAAAATGCCCACGTAGACACGGTCGATATTTCTAAGGACGCATTAGAAGTTGCCGCAAAAAATGTAGCGACCTATGAATTAGAAGATCGCATCACGCTGATTGAGTCAGACTTGTATAGCAATGTACCGGACAAACTCTACGACATGATCATCACCAATCCGCCGTATGTAAATTCCAGCTCCATGAGCAAGCTACCAAAAGAATACTTGCACGAGCCACAAATTGCTCTGGCAGGTGGGGATGACGGCATGGATTTGGTGCGCAAGATTGTGGCTGGTGCGGCGTCACGCCTCAAGCCAAATGGTATTTTGATGGTAGAAATAGGTAATGAACGTGTATTCGCCGAAGAAGCGTTTGCAGATCTCGGTTTGACCTGGCTATCAACGAGTGCTGGCGACGACATGGTGTTTCTGCTCACTGCCGAACAACTACAAGAAGGCAACTAAGTAGCAAACCTTTTTACATCGATCGCCTTATCGCTCAAAACGCTCAAATAAGCGTTTTGAGCATTTTTATTTTTGTAGTTCGCTACACCATTTTTTGTTAGTCAATAATGATACGTCTTCAACAGGTCATCCTCGCCCGCGGCACTAAACCCCTTTTCGACAGCGTCGATGTCACACTCAACCCTGGCGATAAAATCGGCTTGATCGGTTCTAACGGCGCGGGCAAATCCAGTCTCTTCGCCATGCTGCGTGGTGAACTCCATCCAGACCAGGGTAGCATAGAATTCCCTGCCAAATGGCAATTGGCACACGTCGCACAAGAGACGCCTCCCTTAGAACGTAGCGCGATTGATTATGCGATTGACGGCGATGTCACGCTGCGTAAGCTGGAAGCACAATTGGCAGAACTCGAAGCACAGCCAGAATCCCATGATAATGGCATTGCGATTGGCGAAGTCTATGGTGCCTTGTCAGATGCAGACGCCTATACCGTGCGTTCACGTGGCGAACAATTATTGCTGGGCTTAGGTTTCACGCTAGAACAGATGGAACAATCCGTCGCGAGTTTCTCTGGTGGCTGGCGTATGCGTTTGAATCTGGCCCAAGCTTTGATGTGCAAATCGGATTTATTGCTACTCGATGAACCGACTAACCATTTGGATTTGGATGCCATTATCTGGCTGGAAGATTGGCTCAAACGTTATGCAGGCACGCTGATCATCATTTCGCATGACAGAGATTTCTTAGATGGCGTGGTGAATGTCGTCGTACATATTGATGAGCGCAAACTCAAACGTTACTCCGGTAACTATTCTGCATTTGAACGCCAACGTGCGGCACAGTTAATCCTCGCGCAAAGCTCAATTGAAAAACAAAGCCGTAAGCGCGCTCACTTACAATCCTTCATTGATCGCTTTGCCGCAAAAGCTTCTAAAGCCAAACAAGCGCAGAGCCGAATTAAAGCTTTGGAAAAAATGGAAGAGTTGGCGCCTTTACGTGCTGCTGCTGAGTTCTCATTTGAATTCCGCGAACCACTGAGTGCGCCCAATCCTATGCTGGTCATGGATGATGTCGACTGCGGTTATCGCATAGAATCTCAAACCGACCATAGCTTCACTGAAAAGAAAATCGTTGGTGATGTGAAGTTCTCTCTGCAAATTGGTCAGCGCATAGGCTTATTAGGAATTAACGGTGCAGGTAAATCAACCCTGATCAAAACTATCATGGGAGAATTGCCACCACTAACTGGTACGATCACCACCGGCAAAGGTTTATCGGTAGGCTATTTCGCTCAACATCAAGTAGAAATGCTACGCCATGATGAATCGCCGCTCTGGCATTTGGCACACATCGCCCCCGATGTCCGCGAACAAGAATTGCGTAATTTCCTAGGTGGATTTAACTTCCCCGGCAGCATGGTCACTAGCCCGATTGCACCGTTCTCTGGTGGTGAGAAAGCACGTCTGGCGCTCGCTATGATCGTATGGCAACGCCCTAACCTCTTGCTGCTCGATGAGCCAACCAATCACTTAGATTTAGAAACACGCGAAGCCTTAACTGAAGCCTTAGCGCAATTCGAAGGCACGCTAGTAGTCGTATCACATGACCGTCACTTGTTACGCGCCACGACCGATCAATTCATCATCGTTGCCGATGGCAAGCTTTTGCCTTTCGATGGCGATCTCGACGATTACAAAGACTGGCTTTATAAAACCAAATTAGAACAAGCCGCCGCTGCAGCGAATGCCGCCGCATTGCCGGTAAAATCCAAAGAAAAAGCCGCTGCCTTACCTCAGGCACAACCTGTACCAAGTGCACCAGTCGATGAAAAAGAACGTAAGCGCCGCGATGCTGAAGAGCGTCAACGTATCGCTGCTTTGCGCAAACCGATCGAAACTAGAATCAAACGTCTGGAAGAGCAAATGGCTAAATTGAATCTGAAGAAGGACGATTTCAGCAAACAACTCGAAGACAGTGGCATTTACGACGAGACCAATAAAGAAAAATTAAAAAATCTACTATTGGATCAAGCTTATGTCGTCAAAGAACTTGAGCAATTAGAAGCAGATTGGCTAGAACAACAGGAGTTTTTGGAAGCGGCTAATTAGTCTTACTAGAAGTTCAAAGGAGACGAAATTTCAGATTCAACAAAATGAGGGTTTGTGTCCCTCATTTTGTTTTTTGGTGCACAAGATGGCGTAATCCTTGCAAGGCTAGCTTTTCAGCATTACCATACAGCATCATTATTCATAGATATTGAGAGCAACATGCGTGCACCTTGCTTGCTACTGTCTCAACTATTCTTAGCGTTATCGCTTTCGACGCCAAGTAAGCCTCTTCAAGCGCAAACACTACAGATTTATACACAGTCTTGGCCACCTTATAGCTATGAATATCAAGGTAATCTCACTGGCTATTCCACCGAATTACTGAAAGCAGTCTTGCATGAAGCAGCAATTGAGGCGAACTACACCACTTTAAGCTGGAGTCGTGCCTATCAACACGCTAGTACCGAAGCGAACAGCTTACTCTACACGACTACAAGAACACCCGAACGTGAAAATTTATTCGAGTGGATAGGGCCGATTGGTGTCAGAAAACTGTGGTTATTCAAGCTAAAAGATCGCAAGGATATACAAATCTTAAGTACTGATGACCTAAAAAAATACAGGGTCAGTATAGTACGTGATACCTCCAGTTTGAAACTAGTGATGGAACGAGGCCTTTTTCCTCGCAATAAGATCGATGAGGCACCGACAACGGCATCGAACGTCAAGAAACTCTTTTTTAAGCGCGTTGACCTCATCCTCGCCACCACTGGCGGCGCAAATTATGAGCTTAGTCAGTTGCCCTATCCCAAGGATGCAATGGAACCCGTGTTTGTCCTGAATGATGAATTTCTATTTTATTTTGCGATTAACAAAAAGACCGATACAGCGACTATCGAAAAAGTCCGTCACGCCTTTGAACAAGTCAAGGCCTCAGGTCTCATCGAGACGCTAAAGAAAAAGTATATGGTCGACTGATCCCCTCTATTCAGGGCTATAGACACGCACAAAACTAGTAAATTTTGGTAATCCACTGGCGGTCCAATCCCGAAAACGATAAGTGACCAAAGTACCTACCTGAGGCGGATTTCTACGCTGTTCATCATCGAAACCTGTACCTAGTTTGAAGCGTTTCCCCTCAGGAGTTTCTAATAACAAAGCGCCCATCATACCGTGATACTTTCCCTGTCCGACCTGTATCGCGATTACTTTAGCCTCTGCATCATGCTGCGGCTTTAACTTGTAAACAAACTCACTACGTCCTGCTTGAAATACGGCATTTGATAGATGCAAAACCAGTCCCTCTGCTTTTTGTAAGGTCAATTGCTTTAACTTTGCATCGATGTGCTCCACCGACTTAACTGGCTCTTGCGGAATTACACGCAACCAAGAGATCTGCAATTTTTCCACCGCATTTTGCAAGTCTTGCAAACGCTGACGAAAATCACCCGGCGCTAAAGGAAATTCAAACAAGCAGTAGCAAATTTGTCGCCACTCTTCATCATTGGGGTGTTGACGCCGCACCGCGCTGGACAGGCGTTCAAATTGCGTGCGCCCCATCCATAATTCCCCATCCATAGGATGAGATGGAAAATTCTCCGTGAACCAAGCAGGTGCGCTAATCATGCGACCACTGCGAAAATACAATTGTTTGCCGTCCCAATAGGCTCGCACACCATCCAATTTCTCACTCATTAAATAGTCAGTGATACTAGGTCTTAACTGACGCGAGTCCGATAATGTTTGGGGTAGGACTAAGGCTAAGTTGGATGAACTAACTCGATCTAATGGAGATAATTCAGCAGACGTTTCAAACGCATTGAGCCGCCTACTACTGGCCTTTGCAGTAAAAATATTCAGAGGCAATAGAGCGCTAAATAAAATCTGGCGACGTACTTTTTGTTGGCTACTCAGTTCCTTGGTAAGCTCATTTCTATACCCTTTCATATCAACACCTTTATGCATTTACAGAAATTTAAGTATAAAAACATTTAGATAAAAATACACTATAAATTTACCAATGTATCAAAAAAACAAAACCACCGTTCACGAATGTGACCGGTGGTTTTATTGTTTACTCCTACTACTAAATTTATTTTGTTTAATTCGTCAAACTTGGGTGAGCAAAATTTAGAACGAGAACAAGCAAGTTTTAGACCTATTTCTGCGCTTTTACCACTTGTAAAGCACTCGCGATCAAGCCGCTCATATCACTCATGTTCGCTGGTACGATGATGGAATTATTGGTCTTCGCTAAATTCGCAAACGCAGCGACATATTGTTCAGCGACTTTCAAATTCACCGCATCCGCGCCACCAGGTTCACGAATCGCTGCCGCTGTTTGGCGTATCGCTTCAGCACTCGCTTCAGCGATTGCTAATATCGCGCCAGCCTGACCTTGTGCACGGTTGATAGACGCTTGCATTTCACCTTCAGACTTCGCAATCGACGCTTCACGTTCACCAGTCGCGATATTGATTTGCTCTTGCTTACGGCCTTCGGAAGCCGCAATCAAAGCACGCTTTTCACGTTCCGCAGTTATCTGTGCCTGCATCGCATGCAGAATTTCTTTTGGTGGCGTCAAATCTTTAATCTCATAACGCAAGACTTTCACACCCCAATTCGCCGCCGATTCATCAATTGCATTCACAATTGTCGTATTGATGTGATCGCGCTCTTCGAAGGTTTTATCCAATTCCATCTTACCGATCACTGAACGCAAGGTAGTTTGCGCCAACTGCGTGATCGCTGCAATATAATTAGACGAACCGTAAGAAGCACGCATCGCATCGGTGATTTGAAAATACAAAATACCGTCCACCTGCAATTGCGTATTATCTTTAGTGATACACACCTGTGGCGGTACGTCGAGCGGAATTTCTTTTAATACATGCTTGTAGGCGACGCGATCAACAAATGGTACGACAATATTTAAACCGGGGCCTAAGGTCGCGTGATACTTACCGAGACGCTCAACCACCCATGCATCTTGCTGTGGTACGACCTTGATCGTCTTCATGATAAAGACCAAGGCCAAGACAAATAACACCATCACGACAAAGCTAGAATTTTCCATTTTATTTCCTTTATTATTTTGTTTAGAGCATTATCAACACAAACCTACCACTTACTATCAACAGGGACGCACAATTAAACGGCTGCCTTCAACTGCTTCAATCACAAACAAACCCGAACTTCCATTCGCATGACGTAGCTCAACATCCCACATCGCACCCCGATATTTGGTTCTCGCTACGAAGATGCCATTCCCTTGGTCTTGCCACTCATCGACTTTTAATTGTTGACCAATATCGATATTCACATTTGGATCACTTGCTGTATTGCTTCTTTCCTTCCAACCATATTTGCTGTTATGTAGCGCTAAAGTGGCAGCACTACCGATCACAGCAGCAATCAACATCTGCATTTGCACTGAGCCAATAAACAATGACGCAAGTGCCGCACTGACTAAACCGAGTGCAAACATCAACAAATAAAACGTGCCTGTAAACAACTCACAAATGACCACCACACCCGCCAACACTAACCACCAAGTCCATGCTTCCATTTATTATTCTCCTTATAAAGAATTACAACAGTCTGCCCGATAACTAATAAATTGTCATCGGTATTTCACAAACAAAAAAACCCTCGACATCGACGATGTGGAGGGTTTTTTTGCGGATAATTTGAGGGATTACTAATTCTGTGTTTTTTCTTGTTTTGATAAGCTCAATGTAGCCAACAATTATGACAAGAAGATGAAATAAGCATTAAAAAAAACGCGAAGAGTCTTTCGAGTCTTCGCGTTCAATTTTGACTTAGATTCTATCGCTCAATTATTTTACGACAGTCGCCAACTGCTTCCAAGTATCGATCACAGAATCAGGATTGAGTGAAATCGACTCAATACCTTCTTGCATCAACCATTCTGCGAAATCAGGATGATCCGATGGTCCTTGACCGCAAATGCCGACGTACTTACCTGCCTTGAGACAAGCAGAAATCGCCCGTGACAGCATCGCTTTGACTGCAGGGTCACGCTCATCAAAATCCGCTGCTAACAGTTCCATACCAGAGTCGCGATCCAGACCCAAAGTTAATTGCGTTAAATCATTGGAACCGATAGAGAAGCCATCAAAGAACTCTAAGAATTCATCAGCCAAAATCGCATTCGAAGGCACTTCGCACATCATGATTAAACGCAAGCCATTTTCGCCACGTTTCAAGCCATTTTTGGCTAGTAAATTCACAACTTTTTCTGCCTGACCTAGGGTTCGTACGAAAGGCACCATGATTTCTACGTTAGTCAAACCCATGTCATTACGCACACGCTTCATTGCCGTACATTCCATCTCGAAAGACTCAGCGAAATCACTCGCCAAATAACGTGCCGCGCCGCGGAAACCTAACATTGGATTTTCTTCGTCCGGCTCATAGCGTGTGCCACCTATCAGTTTTTTGTACTCGTTCGATTTAAAATCAGACAAGCGTACGATGACTTTCTTAGGCCAGAAAGCAGCGGCAATCGTTGCGACACCTTCCGCTAATTTATCAACGTAAAAGGCTTTTGGTGATGCATGACCACGTGCTACTGATTCCACTGCTTTTTTCAAATCAGGATCAATGTTCGGATATTCCAAAATCGCTTTTGGATGCACACCAATATTGTTATTGATGATGAACTCCAAGCGCGCCAAGCCCACGCCTTCGTTTGGTACGGATTGGAAATCAAATGCCAATTGCGGATTACCCACGTTCAGCATAATTTTCAAAGGCAGCTTTGGCAATTCTCCGCGGACTTCCTCTGTTACTTCGGTTTCGATCAAACCGTCGTAAATCTTGCCTTCGTCACCTTCTGCACAAGAGACGGTCACCAAAGTGCCATCTTTTAACAAGTCGGTCGCGTCGCCACAACCAACCACCGCTGGCACACCGAGTTCACGCGCGATGATCGCCGCGTGGCACGTACGTCCACCTCGATTGGTGACGATGGCTGCAGCGCGTTTCATCACGGGTTCCCAGTTAGGGTCAGTCATATCTGCGACCAAGACATCACCAGGTTGCACGCGTTCCATTTCAGATGGATCGTGAATCACGCGTACGCGACCTGCGCCTATTTTTTGACCAATAGCACGACCTGAGACCAACACTGCACCTGTGCCTTTGAGCTTGAAACGTTGTTGCGCGTCGGTTGCTTTTTGCTGTGACTTCACTGTTTCTGGACGTGCTTGCAAAATGTAGAGTTTGCCATCGCGACCGTCTTTACCCCATTCGATGTCCATAGGACGACCATAGTGTTTCTCGATGATCACAGCATACTTTGCCAGTTCAACGACTTCGGTATCGTTCAGAGAATAGCGATTACGCAATTCGATAGGCACATCGACCGTCTTCACAGAACGCCCAGCTTTGGCTTCGCCAGTAAATTCCATCTTGATCAATTTGGAACCGATATTGCGACGGATCACTGGCAATTTGCCTAATTCCAGCATCGGTTTGTGCACGTAGAATTCATCCGGATTCACAGCACCTTGGACTACCGTTTCACCTAGGCCGTAGCTGGAAGTAATAAACACCACGTCTTTAAAACCAGACTCAGTATCAATTGTGAACATCACGCCAGCCGCCCCCAAATCCGAGCGCACCATGCGTTGTACACCAGCAGACAAAGCGACTTCCGCATGCGTGAAGCCTTTGTGTACACGATACGAGATCGCACGATCATTATATAAAGAGGCGAATACATGTTTCATCGCCTCCAATACATTGTCGATACCAACGACATTGAGGAAGGTTTCTTGCTGACCGGCGAAAGACGCATCAGGTAAATCTTCAGCAGTTGCAGAAGAACGTACTGCGAACGACATCTCTGCGGTCGAATCGGCGACGAGTTTGTTATAAAACTCTTCGATTTCTTTTTGCAAACGTGGTTGGAATGGCGTATCGATGATCCATTGACGAATTTCTGCGCCAGCTTTGGCCAATTCTTTGACGTCTTCGATATCAAGTTGTGCCAAGCGATCAGCGATGCGCTGTGCCAAAGGCAAACCACCATTTTCGCTATAGGAAAGAAAATCACGGAATGCTTGTGCGGTGGTGGCAAAACCACCGGGAACACGCACGCCTGCAGAAGCAAGCTGACTAATCATTTCGCCAAGTGAAGCATTTTTACCACCGACGGAATCAACATCGGTCATCCGTAAGTTTTCGAACGAGGCAACGTAAGTTACCCCTGTATTTGCTGCGTTAGACATAACAACCTCTTTTTTGATGATAAGAAATCTTTCGCACTGCATTGCTACGCAACAAGGGTTTGCGTATTGATTCGTTGTATGTGGGCTTATTTATTATTCTGTTGCCAGCATCAACGTTATATTGATCAGCATTTTACCTTGTGCGCTGCAAAAATCACATTTAGCAGAAAATTTTTATGGTCTTTCTAATTCGATATATTTAGTTTGTCAAATTTCTCCTACATTACTTATTTAACGATTCAATTGCTGTACAATTTTCACTCTTCATTTGACCTACATTTGACAACTATTCTCTATGCCAGATCATCCTTCGCCAGTACTTCCCGTCGCCAACCGTACGGTTTTTTTTGTCTCTGACGGAACTGGTATTACAGCGGAGGCATTTGGGCATTCCGTCATTACGCAATTCGACCTCAAATTTAAGCAAGTTCGCTTACCATTTATCGATGATATTGAAAAAGCAGAAGATGCGGTTAGGCGTATCAATGAGGCCTTTGAGCTCACTGGCAATCGACCAATAGTGTTCTCCACTTTGGTAAAACCAGACTTAGCCAATGTGATTTTTAAATCCAAAGGCTTACATATGGATTTGATTCAAACTTTCGTCGCGCCTTTGGAAGAAGAATTAGGGATTAAGTCGACGCACACAGTCGGTCGCAGTCACAATATCGCGGATACTGAAGAATACAAAAATCGGATTGAAGCAATTAATTTCTCATTAGCTCACGATGACGGGCAATCAAATAAAAATCTCTCACTGGCCGATGTGATTTTGGTCGGCGTCTCCCGCTCGGGCAAGACACCAACCACGCTTTATTTAGCGATGCAATATGGTATTAAAGCGGCCAACTACCCACTAATTCCGGATGATTTTGAACGTGGTAAGTTACCTTCAGCCTTACCTGAATTCAAGGGGAAAATATTCGGTCTCAGCATTGCGCCGGAACGCCTATCCGAAATTCGCAATGAACGTCGCCCAGGCAGTAAATACGCCTCTTTAGAGAACTGCCGCTATGAAGTGAATGAAGCGGAAGCGATGATGAAACGGGAAGGTATTCGTTGGTTATCTTCAACTGCAAAATCGATTGAAGAAATCGCCACCACGATTTTGCAGGAAGTGAAGCCAGATTCTCGTCTCTAGTTCAAACGAAATACTTCTTCAAAATGAACTAAAACAAAGAATCGGCACAGTCTTCGATAAAGAAGTTATATTGAAAATGTCGGTGCAAGCCTTTGCGTAAGATTACAAAGAAAAGCCCAAATCTGCTACACCAATCAAAGCAATCGCAGCCTGTGTATCAGTTGCAGTAATGGCCTCCGCAATTTTGACCGCTTTTATATAGGTCTCCTGTGGAGTGTTATAGCTAATTCCTTGATCAAGCGAAAAATATTTACCGACAGCAAATTTATTATCCAACAAATCCGCAACATATCCATATTCTGCCTTGCCCTTAAAGCTATGCGCAGAATTCAGAATGGTATCGATCAGAGTACCACGAGTCTCGGCGCCTAGTGTACCAGCAGGTAATGCAAGCGCTTTTGTCCAGTAATTCAGTCCTTCCTGATCGATTTCGGTACGACCAAGAACGTTCTTGTAAATGATACGAACAAACGCCTCATCTCCCATTTCGGCCGAGTATCCAGTAAGTGCGCTGAAAGTAGGGCTAATGGCAGCTGAGTAAAAGGACTCACCAATTTTTTCGATGCTCGTGCCGTTTTTATATTGGGTCATCCAATAATTCATACCTCCCGAATCAGGAACCCGATTAAAATAGGCAATATACAATTCAATTATTTTTTGCACCGCTGTGGCAGAAATTGACTTTGCTATCTCTGCCGCTGCGGTATCGATTGTCAAATCTGCGAATTCAATCGTTTCTACGGAAATCAGTTTATCGATATTATGAGCTTTGTTCTCATCGACGATCGACAATACTGTCTTACCATCCTGATCAATCGATTTGGTCAACTTTGATTGAAGTCTGGAAGTCGACAATTTAGCAAAATCAATCCCATTACCACCATCGATTACATTAGGCTCGTCGTTCAAAACGAAACTATCGTTATAAGCACTTCCAATGACATTCTCAATCTTGGCATCGAATGCAATCGAGAGGTTATCTTTCGCAGATGAATCAAAGCGAGTCAATCCAATCGAAGAACTCGCCCCAGGTGTTAAATCTATCTTTGCCCCCACACTCGCGCGAGAAACATTGATGGTATCAATACCGCCATCATCGACTATTATTTTCAATACGCGACCATCGAGATCAGAATAGTCGTAAGTATCGTTTTGAGTATGATAAGCAACGCTACCATACAAGTAGCGCAAAGCAAGCATATCGAATTTGCCGAAGTAATCACGTTCTTGTTTTTGTGGGCCAGAAATGTACGACATGATCGAAACCAAAGTCGTATCTTCACTTGAGGCCAAATAATTTCCTTTTTGTTTGGACGAACCTGAGTAACCGTTATAGTCACCCGGATGCTTCAATCCAAGTGCATGTCCAATTTCATGCAGTAATGTTGAGTAATTTTGTTCGCCAGGCACAAAATCTGTCAAACCACCAATGTCGTAACCGTTCAAATAAACACTAGCAAAAACTGGAATTTGCACTTGCGTCTCACCCAAGCTATCTTTCTGGTAGCTATTACCAAAACGAAGAACACCGGTTTCCCCTTTTGACTCATCTTTCTCGACAAAAGTGATACCCACCTGCTGAGAGATGTTACTCAAGATCTCACGAGTTGCTATCCTTTGTTGCTCGGTAAATTGCGAATAACCTTTAGGATCACTAGGATTTGGTTTATCGAAACCGAGGAAAGTAAAACTATAAGTCAAAGTCACTGCTTCACCTGGCTTACTCCAACGCTTAGTTAGATCGTATAGCATTACATCGATACGATAATCACCCGTATAAGGGAATTCAATTACGGTCTTCGGCTGAAAAGGGATAGTGGAGTTTGCCATGAGAGTGATACCTAAATTATGCTAAAAACGAAATCAATACGAACGTACAAGGTCAAAGTAAGCTACAAGTTAATGAGCTTTTTAAAAATATAATTAACACATCATACGTAAAGAAAATGCAAAATCAACAATGCACTAGCATTCTAATGTCGCATGTTCTTTTTGGATACAGTTTTTACATAAAAACCAACATTAATCTTCGAGGTAAAGCTCAACATTTCCAATAGGAAACGAGTTCAAATCTAAACATTGTGCTTGGGTGCAGATTTTTTGAAAAATAAAAATCTATATCCAATCACTTTGTTTTACTCAGACCTTGTCGAAGTTGCTCAAAGAAGCAAATCGCGGCACTCGCAGCAACGTTTAATGATTCGATTTCCGGTCTTTGGGGTATGGTGACCGTGTCATGAGCCAAATTCATTAGCTTTTCAGAAACCCCCTTCCCCTCGTGACCAAAGAGCCAAGCTAATGGTTGGTTTAAATTCGCTTGGTAAATCGTGGTAGTCGTATGAGAACTCGTAGCGAACACGGGAATTTGACTTTGCTGAATTAAGGTCGAAAGATCAACGGACTCAAAAATTTCAAGTAAAAAATGTGCTCCCATTCCGGCGCGCAGAACTTTAGGTGACCACGCCGATGCCGATCCCTCGCTACAATAAACTTGTTTAATTCCTGCTGCGGCAGCACTACGCAAAATCGAACCGAAGTTTCCGGGATCTTGTAAGCCATCGAGTAACACTGCATTTATTGATAAACCATTACCCATGACGGAGCTCGGTGTTGGAACGATGAACACTAATCCCACGCCATTTTCTACTTGGCTAAGGGCTTGGAATAAACCCTCAGATAAGACAATCACTTGTCCGTTTCGTTTTTCACATTCATCAATAATTTGAATAACTTCTCGATTCTGCAAACTTGATTCTGAGACCGCACATAAGTCAGCAACACCACGATGCTGGAGATAGGCCTGACATAAGTGCGTACCGTCCAATAAAGTTCGTCCACTTTTGCGACGCGCATGAGCATTACAAGCCAGATTTTTAATTTCTTTATAGAGCGCGTTGTCTCGCGAAGTAATTTGCTTCATGTTTATTCTTTCAGGAGCGCTTTCACCGGCCCGTATGATTTACGATGGATAGGTGAAACGCCAAATTCTTTCAGGCGTGCAAGATGCAAAGCAGTCGGATAGCCTTTGTGTTGATCTAGAGCATACTCTGGATATTGCATATGTAGCTGAGCCAATAAATGATCGCGCGCGGTCTTTGCTAATATCGATGCAGCGGAAATTGCAGGAACCTTATCGTCACCTTTAACAATGGCTTCAGATCTTACCGCCATGACGGGGCATCGATTGCCATCGATCAAAGCTAAAGTAGGTGTAATCTTTAAGGCCTCGACCGCGCGTCGCATCGCCAGCATGGTCGCTTGTAAGATATTTAAGGTATCAATTTCTTGCTCTGAACATTCCGCAATTGCCCACGCTAATGCCTTCTCTTTAATTTCTATTGCTAAGGCATCGCGTTGGAGTTCACTCAGTTTCTTGGAGTCGCGCAAGCCGGCAATCGGACGTGCCGGATCGAGTATCACCGCAGCAGCGGTCACTGGCCCAGCCAAAGGGCCTCTTCCAGCTTCATCGACGCCACAAATAATTTCACCATCGTAATCAAATAAAGAAAACAAAGAGAGATTCTCTTGCTTTTCATCAGCCTTTTCTTTTGTTTTCTTAGTCATGCAAGAAGGCTTTCAGTTTCTCTAAATCCAAAAAATAATGACAGATCTGTTTTGCTTCTGCGCCTTCTTTTTGTCCATACAACACTGGCACCAATTCATCAAATCGCTTCAACAGATTTTCATCTGCATCCACATCCAAGATTACAATCGGCATTTCGACATCGCCCAAATACTGTTGTAGTTGCAGCAGCATGTCATCACACAAATGACAGTAGCTGCGGGAATAAAGTGTGAACGATGGCATGGAGTCAACTCAAACAAACCGCAAAATGATAAAGCCAGATTATATCGCCTTCAGTCGTGTTTCTAGTTGATTTGCATAGAAAGCAAAAGCCGCACTGCAAAATTACAGTACGGCTTTGCTTACTACGATTAATTTTTACCTAAAAAACGGCAGATGTAGGCTAGCTTACAATTTCATAATTTATTGGCCTGCAGGTCGAATCACCAAGAATTGCGATGCATCACCTCTGCGCACCAAAAGCACAACGGATTTCTTGGTATCAAGCTTCGCGACCATCGCTTCAAATTGTTTAGCGTCTTTTATCTCGACATTATTCATCATCAAAATAATATCTCCCGGACGCAAGCCACTCACCGAAGAAAGTCCATCAACGTTCTCAATAACGACGCCGTTTCCACCTGGCATTTGACGCTTCTGTGCATCAGGTAAATCCGATACGGAGAGCCCCAAATAATTATCGGCTTTTTCGCGCTTTGCTTTCTTTTCTGTTTTTTGAGTTGGTTTATCCGCTTCAGCTTCACCTATCGTGACGATAATGTCTTTTGCTGCACCTTTACGCCAGACAGTCACTGTCGCCTTGCTACCTGGTTTAGTAGCACCCACGACGCGCGGTAAATCGCTACGCTTTTCTATCGTAATAGAATTAAACTTCAAAATTACATCGCCTTCCTGGATACCTGCTTTATCCGCTGGCCCGCCAGGTTCAACCTTCGCCACGGGTGCCCCCTGTAACTTACTCAGGCCTAGTGTTTCCGCTGCTTCCTTGCTTAACTCGCCCATCTCTACACCAATCCGACCACGAGAAACAACGCCTGACGTTTTCAATTGCTCGACCACACGCATAGCTTCATCAATTGGAATCGCAAATGAGATACCCATATAGCCACCTGAGCGGCTGTAAATTTGAGAATTAATGCCGATCACTTCACCGCGCATATTGATCAAAGGGCCGCCAGAATTTCCCGGATTGACTGCAACGTCAGTTTGAATCAATGGCAGATAATCTCCCGTGTCGCGCGCCTTGGATGAAATGATTCCTGAGGTAACCGTATTATCCAAATTAAATGGTGAACCGATCGCGATGACCCATTCACCCGCCTTGATTTTGTCCGAATCACCAATCGCGATTTTAGGTAGTTTGCTGCCTTCGATCTTCAACACCGCCACATCTGTGCGACGATCACTACCTATCACTTTCGCTTTAAATTCGCGTTTGTCCGTCAATTTCACATAGACTTCAGATGCGTCCTCTACGACGTGGGTATTGGTCAAAATATAGCCATCCTGACTGACAATAAATCCGGAGCCAACCCCACGTGGCACTTCTTGCTCTTGTTGACGAGGTGCTTGGCGGCGGTTTCTTGGTGCTTGTTGTGGTACTGGCATACCGAAGAATCGACGGAAGAATTCCTCTGCCTGGTCATCACCACCGAATGGATCACCTTGTACCTGTGTGATTTTTTGTGTTGTTCGAATATTGACAACAGCAGGGCTTGTCTTCTCAACTAGTTGAGTAAAGTCAGGTAATCCGGTTACCAACAAAGGTGCAGAAACTGTATTCGGATTGCTAGGAATGGAGGAACTGGCTGGATTTTGTGCTGTGGCCTGTGCATTCGCATGAGTCGTGGGGCTAAAAAAGCTAACACCTGCAAAAACAGTAGCGGAAATTAAAACAGAAGAAATTAAAATAGAAATATGTTTTTCAACAGGAAAAAATCGCACTTTTTTCATATTCTCACCATTAGTCTAAAACCGAGGCAAAAACTAACTAATAGTAAATTTACCTCTTAAATTGAACGGAATTCATTACTTGTTTAATTGCGGCATTTGGTACTTCGCCCACGACGGTTAACCAATTATCACCGGAACGTTTCCCCATAATTGTCATCGCACCTTGCTGCAAACTTCCTTCGGTGCGATTACCAGTATTGGGTTCAACGAACACCGAAATAGTGGATAAACCATCAGAAAACATCATTTGTACCACCTGATGCGATTTAGGCTGACCTTGATCCGCACCTGCTACATTGGCTGAAATAGGAATTAATCGCTTAGTTTCAAGGGTTTTTTTGAAACCACTCGGTAAATTTTTTACTATCCAGCCAGAATTTACATTGGCCTGCACGGTCATATTTTCTGTTTTCCACTGAGCGACATTGGCAAAACTAGGTTTTAAGCGATTTTTATCAACATCACCCAAAGAAATTTGAGTAAAGGCAATTTGTTCTATGACCTCATTGCGCGGATTTAAGGTTTGTACGCCTAATAGCAGTCCGGCGTTTTTTTCCACGCAAAGGCGAAAACCGTAACGTAACGCATCTTTAGGCTGCAGATTCAACACCTGGCACTCGACACCAGCGACACGGCTCATTTGTGCTTTTTTTATGTAATAAGACTCGGGCAACAAATTGACATTCTCACTCAGCAGAGCAGGAAACTCTTCCTGACTTAAATTCTTCTCGACCTGTATTAGTTTGCTGTCTGGAAGATAGCAGGAAACTTCTCCGTTTCGACGAATATATTCCCTTGGTTTTGCATCGAGAATCTCCAATTTTTCAACTTCAATATCACCATCAAATCCATGCGTGATTCTTGAAGTGCGAATTTGATTTCCTTGTTGATAGACAAATGTGCCGGAATAGCTGGTTTTCTTTGCCGCGGCTTGCGTGGTCTGCAATAGCTTTAGAAGATCACGTTCTTCACTGCTTTGCGCACTTGCAGTGCAAGACAAGAAAAACAGAACTTGTACGACGATCAAAGAAATGTGTCGAAACTGCATACGATTACTTTTCAGATTCAGAAGAAGTCACGACATTAGCGCGTTTAATATAGCGCGCCCCATTATCAAAAGACGGTGACACTTTTTGATGCGCTAACAAATAGCTATCCAAGATCGGATCACGCAGCATCTCCACTTGATTTTCTAACTTTGGCGCGAATTCAACTTCCTTTTTATCGCTGTTATTCGCCTGTCCTGAGGAACTTGCATTAGAAGCCAATTTCACCCCCGGTACTGCGGCGAAGCCATCAGACTGCTCCACTTTTGCCATCTGAGCCTCAGGTGTGGCTTGTGGGCGCAATAGAGGAAGAATCTGTGGCGCCATGATAAAGGCCACCATGATCGCCGCAGCCATACTACTAATTGCAAAGTAAGGTGATTTAGACAGACTTTCCTTCACCTTCTCAGTTGAAAGCGTGTTTAATTTCGGAGCCAGTATCACTGGTTCTGCATCCAGCAAAGCTGAAAACTTCTTAGAAAAATCAGCACTTAAAGGCAAAGCCAAATCCTCGGATCTCAACACATCACCGACTTGATGATATTGATCCCAAATAGCCTGCATTTGCTTACCTTCATCACTTTTCAAACGGATCAACACAGCATCTAACTGTGCATCTGTCAGCTCGCCATCTAGCATGCTAGAAATGAGTTCATCATGATTCGTCTTATTCATCGTTTCTTCCCGGTTCTACTCAACTATTTCTATAACATCTATCATTTCATCACAATTCAAATCAAATGCTTCACCAACGTTGATCAATTGCGGTCCCAATTAAGGGTCTTAACTTTTCTGCGATCGCTTCTCGTGCACGGAATATACGACTGCGAACAGTACCAATTGGGCATAGCATGACTTCAGCAATCTCGTCATAGCTCAAGCCTTCAATTTCACGCAAAGTGATCGCATTTCTTAACTCTTCTGGCAAAGACAACATGACTGTGTTCACCGTTGCTGCAATTTGTTTACTCGCCAATAAAGACTCTGGCGTATTAATATCTCTTAGTCCATCCGCATCATTAAAAGTTTCCGCCTCATTCACGTCAGCATCTGTTGATGTCGGTGCACGGCGTCCCTGGGTCACTAAATAGTTTTTTGCGGTATTAATTCCAATTCTATAAAGCCAGGTGTAAAACGCCGAGTCCCCACGAAAATTAGCCAATGCACGATACGCTTTAATAAAAGCTTCCTGCACCACATCTTCAGCTTCTGCATGATCATGGACGAGCCTAGACACGAGCCTAAATAATTTCCTTTGATATTTGGAAACCAGAAGCTCAAATGCCTTTTTATCACCACGCTGAACGCGCTCAACTAAAAGTTGATCGATCTCGCGCTCTGTCGTCACGCAAACATTCCCATTTTCTTATTTAATTTTGACTGCTTTATTAATGATTAATATTAATGAATTTACTGATAGCTGCTTTAAGACAAATGCCTCTTTCAAAAGTTCCCTTCAGACAAATCATTTTGCGCTGAAGTAGGCGTCCTCGCTTGTGCCAGCCAATGAAAAGCCACATTGAGATGTCGAAAGCCAGCATCGCTTACACTATCACGCAAAATCAATAAACGTAGTACTTTCCCTGATTCATTTTGCAAAGTGAGAAGCATTAACGACGACCATAGTATCGAGGGTGACTTCAACTTTACCAAGTCTGATTCTATTGCTCGCCCAGAAGCATCAAGCCAGCGTAGCAAAATATCGCCGTCACGACTCACATTTAAGCTCATAGTAATCGTTTGGCGCAATGTGTACAGTAAGGTGCGAAGCACAACGCAAAACAATAGTAAAGAAACTGCTGACGCCAAGCTAGCGATGAGCCAATCTGCATGTGGCAATATCCAGCACAAGACACAAAACCAAGAAATGCAAGCGCAAGCTGCAATGCCAGTCAAAAGCCAACGCATCACTCTCGATGAATGAATCAAGACAGAAGTCGCAATACTCATGAAGCAACCATTCGCAAAAAAAAACACCACATAGAAATGTGGTGTTTATTTTAATACAGAAAAATTACGAGCTTACGATAATGACGTTTAAACTTTACCAAAAACCAAAGTTCCATTCGTACCGCCAAAACCAAATGAATTCTTCATTGCGTATTGAATCTTCATTTCGCGTGCCGTGTTTGCACAATAATCGAGATCACATTCCGGATCTTGATTAATGATATTAATGGTCGGCGGCGAAATTTGATTATGCACTGCCAATACAGATAAAACAGATTCCAAACCACCAGCACCGCCCAACAAATGACCCGTCATCGATTTAGTCGAATTAATGGTCATTTTGTAGGCATGATCGCCGAAAGCAGCTTTAATGGCATCCGTTTCATTCTTGTCACCCAAAGGTGTAGAAGTGCCGTGCGCATTCAAGTAGCTAATTTGTTCAGTGTTTAATCCCGCATTTTTCAATGCATTGACCATACTACGACGCGGACCATCCACTGTCGGCGTTGTGATATGGTAAGCGTCGCCACTCATACCAAAGCCCAACACTTCTGCATAAATCTTGGCACCGCGCGCTTTTGCATGCTCGTATTCCTCCAGCACCATCACACCCGCACCTTCACCCAAAACAAAACCGTCACGGTCTTTATCCCAAGGACGCGAAGCCGTTGCAGGATCATCATTGCGCGAAGATAAGGCGCGGGCAGAAGCAAAGCCACCCAGGCCCAAAGGAGAAATCGTTGATTCTGCACCACCCGCAATCATCACATCCGCATCACCGTATTCAATCATACGCGCGGCGTTTCCGATGCAATGCAAACCTGTGGTACAAGCAGTAACGATCGCCAAGTTAGGACCTTTCAATCCATATTTGATCGACAAATTACCTGAAATCATATTGATGATAGATGCTGGCACAAAGAAAGGCGTAATGCGACGTGGTCCACGCGCAATCAATACTTCTTTTGTCTCTTCGATCAGTGGTAATCCACCAATGCCCGAACCAACAATCACACCAATACGCTCCGCATTTTCTTCAGTGACTGTGATGCCACTATCTTGAAAAGCTTGCACGCCAGCTGCGATGCCAAAATGGATAAAGGTATCCATATTGCGTGCTTCTTTAGCTGGAATATAGTCTTCGATATTGAAGCCCTTCACTTCCCCAGCGAAGTGGGTGGTGAATGGCGTCGCATTAAATTTGGTGATCGTGGCAATACCAGATTTACCAGCGAGGATGGCAGCCCATGTGTCAGCAATATTATTGCCGACAGGAGACACACAACCAAGGCCAGTAATTACTACTCGACGTTTACTCGTAAGGCTCAAGCGTCTCTCCTGGAATTAATAAAGCAATCCGACAGAATTAAGCTTTGACGTGCGCAGTTGCGTAGTCGATAGCTTGTTTAACAGTCGTGATTTTTTCTGCTTGTTCGTCAGGGATTTCCATTTCGAACTCATCTTCCAAAGCCATGACCAACTCAACTGTGTCGAGTGAGTCTGCGCCTAAATCATCGACGAAGGAAGATTCAATTTTGATGTCAGCTTCAGCGACGCCTAATTGTTCAGCGACGATTTTTCTAACGCGTTGTTCGATATCAGACATGTGGTCTCCATTAGTGGTTACAGAAAGTGCGCGCATTTTATCAGGTTTGCGCGCGAAAAGAGCATTTTTAGATGCTGCACCGCCAACTCCGCTCAATTTCAGCGAAATTCGCTTAATTTACAACGATTACATTAACACAAATACATGCCGCCATTCACGTGAATTGTTGTTCCCGTGACATAACCTGCTTGTGGTGAAGCCAAAAATACCGTTGCTGCTGCAATATCTTCTGGCTGCCCCAATTTACCCATAGGAATCTGACTGAGGATCGCAGCCTTTTGATCATCGGTCAAAGCTTTGGTCATATCCGTATCAATAAAACCAGGTGCAATGCAATTAACCGTAATATTGCGACTACCAATTTCCAATGCAAGGGCGCGACTCATACCGGCAACACCGGCTTTTGCTGCCGCATAATTCATTTGACCAGGATTGCCAGATGAGCCAACTACGGAGGTAATATTAATTATGCGACCATGTTTAGCCTTCATCATGCCACGCAATACGGCACGAGATAAACGTGCAACAGAATTCAGATTGGTAGAAATTACACTATCCCAGTCATCTTCTTTCATCCGCATGGCTAATTGATCTTGCGTGATACCAGCATTGTTTACCAATATAGATAAAGAACCGAATTCTTTTTGGATTTCATCAACCAAAGAACTGCAACGCTCTACGTCGTTAACATTAAATGCCACACCCCTACCCGATTCAGGATTCACTTCTTGCAAGTAAGCTGTAATGGCCAGCGCCCCAGATTCGGAAGTTGCCGTGCCAATCACTTTTGCACCCGCTTGCGCCAAGGCAATTGCAATTGCCTTGCCAATTCCACGAGAAGCACCCGTTACCAATGCCACTTGATTTGCTAATTGCTGCGTCATATTCCCTCACTATCTTGTCAGACATGGCAGCTAAGCGCCTGTCCGAACTTGTTATTTGATGAATTTAATTATTAGTTTGAACTTAGTTTGAAGCAAAGGATGTCAAAACCTTTTCCAATGTTTCCTGATCATAGATTGCATCACCAACCAAATCACCATTGATACGCTTGGTCAAACCAGCAAGCACTTTACCCGGACCACATTCTATCAATTGTGTAATACCTGAAGCCGCAATCGCATTCACAGTCTCAACCCAACGCACTGGACTTGCTGCTTGACGCACCAACGCATCTTTTATCAAAGCTGGATCAGTAACAATCGCAACATCTACATTATTAATTAATGCAATCGCAGGTGCAGAGAAGGACACATTCGCCAAATACTCACGCAATTGATCCGAAGCTGGCTTTAATAAAGAGGAATGAAAAGGTGCAGAAACTGGCAATGGCAAGGCACGTTTAGCCCCCTTCGCTTTAGCCAATTCACAAGCACGCTCAACCGCCGCCTTACTGCCGGCGATCACAACTTGAGCTGGCGCATTGAAGTTAACCGCCTCCACGACTTCAGAAGTGGACGCCGCAGCTTCCACGCAAGCAGCAATCACATCGGCATCACTCAAACCCAAAATCGCAGCCATACCACCTTGACCAACTGGTACCGCACTTTGCATAGCTTGCGCACGAAAACGCACCAAAGGCACCGCATCTTTAAAGGCGATCACACCCGCAGCAACCAAGGCCGAATATTCACCCAAGCTATGACCCGCAACAATCGATGGCTGCTTACCGCCAGCAGCAATCCAAGCGCGATAAGTCGCCACCGCTGCGGTCAACATCACCGGCTGGGTATTGGTCGTTAAATCTAAATCTTCCTTCGGGCCTTCGGAAATCAATTTCCCCAGATCCATTTGCAAAGCATCAGAAGCTTCTGCAATCGTATCTTGAACAACGGGGTTACCTGCAAAGCCATTTAACATACCAATTGCTTGCGAACCTTGACCTGGAAATACAAATGCAAATTGCGTCATAATATTTTCACTCTACGAATTTTTAAACGAGAACAACAATGCCATCAACATTACATCTTGACTAAAGCAGCGCCCCACGTGAAGCCGCCACCTACACCTTCCAACATCACAATTTGGCCTTTTTTGACGCGACCATCACGCACCGCTGCATCTAAAGCCAGGGGAATCGAAGCAGCCGAAGTATTACCATGCTGATCGACCGTAACAACCACTTTATCCAAAGGCAATTTCAATTTTTTTGCCGTACTCTGCATAATACGGATATTCGCTTGATGTGGAATTAACCAGTCAATTTGACTCGCATCCATACCTGCAATTTCTAAGGCCTCGTTCGCGACTTTCTCCAAGACTGTGACAGCCAACTTAAACACTGCCTGACCGTCCATGTACAAAAATGCACTACCTGCAATCACACCAGCATTGACGTTTCCTGGCACACATAAGATATGTCCGTGACTTCCATCCGCATGCAATTTTGTCGCCAAAACGCCCGGCTCGTCAGATTGCTCCATCACGATCGCGCCTGCGCCATCACCAAACAACACACAAGTTGTACGATCTTCAAAATTAAGAATGCGCGAGAACACTTCAGCACCGATAATCAAGGCTCTCTTATGCGAGCCAGATTTAATCATGCTATCAGCCATCGCCATTGCATAAATAAATCCACTACACACCGCCTGCACATCAACTGCCGCAGCGCCGTTAGTGATGCCCAATTTGTTTTGTACGACGCAAGCCGTACTGGGAAATCCACCAAAAAAATCTGGGGTCGAAGTCGCCAAAATAATGAGATCAATATCATTGGCTTGCAAACCAGCGGCTTCAAGCGCGCGCTTTGCTGCTTCAACTGCCATATCACTGGAAGTGACATTAGGTTCGGCGTAATGACGCGCCGAGATTCCACTGCGCGATACGATCCACTCATCTGAAGTTTCAATGCCCTTCGCAGCTAATTGTTCTGCTAATTCGTGATTTGTTACTTTTCTCGGTGGCAGGTAGCTTCCTGTGCCTATAATTTTGCTATAGAAAGTCATGCGTCTTTATCTGTATTATTGTTCAGTCGAACCGGAACTAGCTGTACTTGCCTCTACGGGCACTGGCATTAATTCCGCCAAGGATGTTGTGATGCGCGCGAGCACATCGTTTTTTACTGCATCGAATGCGCGCTGTATCGCCCACTCGTAACTATATTTATCAGCACCGCCATGACTTTTAATCACAACGCCACGCAAGCCCAATAAACTGCCGCCATTATAATTCGACGGATTCATGGTTTTTGAGATATGTTTCAAAGCGCCACGCGCAATTAGCGCACCTAACATATTCAGCGGATTACTCTTAAACGCGTCAGTCATCGTCGTTTTAACAAAGCGCCCCAAACCTTCAACCGCTTTCAAGGTGACATTGCCGACAAATCCATCGCACACCACGATGTCGGTCGTACCTTTGAAAATATCATTGCCCTCAACATTGCCGTAAAAATTCAAGAGACCGCGCTCATGATCAGCACGCAACAATTGTGCCGTGCGCTTGACAACATCATTCCCCTTAATATCTTCTTCGCCAACGTTGAGCAAACCAATTGTCGGACGCGGCTTATTCTCAAGCGCCGCAACAAGAGCTGAACCCATAATCGCAAATTGATGCAAATGCAAAGGTTCGCAATCGACATTCGCGCCGAGATCCAACATATAAGTTGGAAGCTTTTTCTGGTTCGGCAATATGCTGCAAATCGCAGGCCTATCAACGCCAGGCATGGTCTTCAGTATATAGCGAGACACCGCCATCAAAGCGCCGGTATTACCTGCCGAAACGCAGGCTTGCGCCTGACCTTCTTTCACTTGATTTAAGGCGACACGCATGGAGGAATCTTTTTTTCTGCGCAAGGCAATTTCGATGGGATCATCCATCTCTACCATTTCACTCGCATGCACAATCGATAATCGAGGATGATCTAGCGCGCCTAATTTCTTTAATTCTGTTTGCAAAACAGTTTCCTGTCCCACCAAAACAAACTCAACATCAGGCTCGCGATTCGCAAATGAAACTGCCGCTGCTACAGTGACTGATGGACCGAAATCGCCGCCCATGCAATCAATTGAAATTTTTATTGTCATGTATTTGTTACTATTTTTTCACTTCAAGAGGCTAATCTTATCAAGAATGAGGCAAACAATCATCCGATTTAAGTGCGATTTAAACTCGAAGAAAAAAATGAAAGTTGGAAAATGGACAAAAACAAATGCTGGTTTTGAACATTTTTTAGAATAAAAAAAAGCGGCGTCAAGTACGAGACTCGCAACGCCGCTTTATCGCTAAGAACAAATTACTCGTCGTTCTTAGTTTTCAATACTTTACGACCACGGTAAAAGCCATTTGGGCTGATGTGGTGACGCAGATGTGTTTCACCTGTTGTTGGCTCGATACCTAACTGCGGTGCAGTCAAGAAATCGTGTGAACGGTGCATACCACGTTTAGATGGTGATTTTTTATTTTGCTGAACGGCCATGATAACTCCTAATACTTCAAAAAATGTTTCTAAAATTTAACACACTTGAATCGACAATCAAATCTTTTTTGCCGCTCAAGAATCCCTAACAATACTTCGACCTGAGTGTTTTTTCAGAATAATGCCACTAGGTACGCCCACTTACTTTTCATTGCAACTTTTTCAGCACAGCGAATGGAGACACCTTAGTACTTGTGCTCGCTGTATCTACCGCATTTACATCGTTCGCTGCCTCTGATTGATTGAATGAACCAACTACATCAGGGCATACTGCATGTTTGGGCGATTGGGGTATTGCCAGCAACGCTTCATCCTCGATCAAATCCATGACATTGAATGCTTTGCTGCCTACTACTACATCAACCTCGTCATCTTCGAGCATGCTTTCAACTTCGTCGGCATGATTATCGTCTTTGGCGAGAATTAATTCTGCTCGTGAATCTATTGCGAAATTATATGGCGTTAAGCAACGCTGGCACATTAACTGAAGCTGCCCATTGACAGTCAGTGTTAATTGAGGAAAACCCAATTGATTTACACCGCCTTGCAAAGACCAGTTCAATACACCATCAGCATTTGCGCACTCCACAGACAAACGCGGAAATTCGGCAATTTTTGTACTACCTTCACGTTGCTCAAGGTGCTGACAAAACGTAAAAGCGTCGATAACAAATGCTTGCATAGGATTTCTAGACCCAGAAAACCTGCGATAATAACAGGATTACACCTTATTAGTCAAAGCCTTAGCGTATTTAGGCGGCATGATGCCAGAGAAAAACGTCATAATCTTGGCAAAAATTGCAAAATTCATACAAAAAAGATATTAACGATGGCACCAAAATCATTATCGCCGCAGATTATACTCGCTTCGAGTTCGGCATACCGGAAAGACTTACTTCAACGATTGCAGCTGCCTTTTCTCGCGATTGCACCTGAAATTGACGAGAGTCCACTGAACCACGAAGTACCAGAACAAACTGCCTTGCGGTTAGCTCGACAAAAAGCCGAAGCCATCGCAAAACTGTATCCCGAAGCGATCATCATAGGCTCAGACCAAGTTGCAACTTTGGACGGCTTACAAATTGGTAAGCCCGGCGACCATGAGCGCGCATTACAGCAATTACAAACGATGCGTGGTCGCGAAGTTATTTTTCACACCGCAATATGCGTGCTAAGCCAACAAGCCGAAGATGCAGCGAATATCTTGCAAATTCAGAATTGTCAAACCCTTGTGCGCTTTCGCAATTTAAGCGACGCTGAGTTAGATGCCTACCTGCGCATAGAACAACCCTACGATTGTGCAGGTAGCGCCAAAAATGAGGGCCTAGGGATTACTATCTTAGAAGCGATACACAGTGACGATCCGACTTCTTTGACGGGACTACCACTAATCTCTCTGACCAGTATGCTACGTAATCTTGGAGTCCCGTTTTTCAGGTAATTTCAAAAAAAACGTTCAACAAAAAATCTCAATACCAACTCATCAAAAACTAAAACTAAGGCTTATCATGTCAGGCACACTTTACTTGATTCCCAATACACTCGGTCAAAGCGATGCACCGCATGGAAACGTACTAGCTCATATCATTCCAGAAACAGTACAAGGAATGAGTGCACAATTACAGTACTTTGTTGCAGAAAATGCCAAGACGACACGTGCCTATTTAAAAACTCTAGCGCAGTATCATCCCCTGTCAAAACCGATACAGGAAATTCAGATTGCTGAATTAAATGTCAACACGCCAGAAGCTGCTTTACAGAGCTTACTCAGCCCTTTGCTAGAAGGTCATGACATCGGTCTTATTTCCGAGGCGGGCGTGCCTGCCGTAGCGGATCCCGGCGCCAATCTGGTACGACTTGCACATCAACACAAGATCACAGTACGCCCTTTGGTGGGTCCCTCTTCCTTACTTTTAGCGCTTATGGGCAGCGGCTTGAACGGTCAAAGTTTTGCTTTTCACGGCTACTTGCCTACCGACGCGTCACTGCGTGCCAAACGCATCAAAGAATTGGAAGACCGTTCGCGCAAAGAGAAACAAACGCAAATGTTGATAGAAACGCCATATCGCAACGCTGCGATGTTAGAGGCGCTTGCCACAAATTGCCAGGCGCAAACTCTGATCTGCATTGCAACTGACTTGAGCTTAACAAGCGAATCAATTCAAACAAAAACTGCAGGCGAATGGAAAAAACTTTTGCAAGCAAACGCGGCACCAGATTTCCACAAAAAACCTAGCGTGTTTTTATTTCTTTCGTAATTTTGCTCTTCCCTTCACTTTTCAACTCGGCAAATTCAAAGCAAAGAAGGCGATATGTCTCACCTTCTTTGTTCTCATTGAAACTCTGTGCCTTTTCGACCAATCCAATACGTTGCAACTATCAACATCGCACTAGCGACTAGGCATGCGAGTGTCGTCGCCCGCATCGCGATGTCAGGTGCGGTTCCATTGAGCGCCATCATGACGTAAGCCCAAGGGTAGTATACCCAATCTTTAGATTGTCCAATCTGCATAATCCCCATTGTGGCGACCACGCCGACTGCCAGTGGCGCAACGATATTTTGCAAGCGCCAACTAATCCAATGTTGCACCATCACGATAGGCAAACTGCATACACTGGCTAGAAGAAAACTACGGACAAAATCATACTGAAAAGCCTGTTCAGTAGAAAATCCCAACATCCCAAAAATACTAATACTCAAAGCGATCTGAGCAAATAGCGCAAGATTTGCGCCAACAACAAAGAGTATCGCTAAAACACATTTAGCCAGAAACAATTGACGTGCCGTGATAGGCAGCGTCAACATCAAACGCCAGGTCGCATTTCTGTGTTCGTTACCGTTCAATAAACCGGTAGCCAATGCAATAAACAAAGGCAGCATGAAGTAGCCCCAAATCGCAGTGTTTCCCGCCCAATACATTTCCCAGCGAATCGGGCCGCTTCTATGATTTTTTAATTGAATAAAAAAACAGAGCACCGTCACCATCAAAGGACACAATAGCATCATCAATAGAGCCAACGATCGGCGTACTTTCAGCAGCTCTAACCGTAATAATTTGAAAATCATGCTGCCCTCCTGAGCTTAGTCTGAACGTCCTGTGTACTTTGATGAAACCATTGCTCTAGCGTTGGCTTTTCAAATATAGACTGATGCAAACGCAGATCGGCTTTGATCAGACAAGCATTGACTCTATAAACTAACTCCTGGGGAATGCGATCTACACGCAAAGATTGCGCGCTCGTGATCGTCACATCGAAAACCTGATCCAATAGCGTCTCGATTAACACTTGCTGTGCAGTTAGCGCGTCATCTACGGTCAATGTTAAATAACCGTCTTGCTGCGCATAAAGGGTGCTCATCTCAGATTGAAATTGCACGCGTCCTTCTTTCAAAAGCGCTACATGTGTTGCAATTTTCTCGACCTCATCAAGCTGATGACTGGAAATCAGCACCGTACAATTGCCAGCCTTGGGAAGATCTGCAATCAATCCGCGAATTTCCTGCATTCCCACAGGATCGAGCCCATTGCCTGGCTCATCTAATATCAGCAATTTAGGAGAGCCAACCAAGGCATGCGCCAATGCCAGGCGCTGCTTCATTCCTAAGGAAAACTGCGCTATTAAACGACGACCATCCGCAGTTAAACCAACGATTTCCAAGACACGATCAATTTCAGTTCGCGGTAAACTTTTCAAGCTACATGCAATGCGCAAAAACTCTCGAGCTGTCAGATTAGGATAGGCGCTAGGTGCCTCAACCAAACAGCCAGTTTGCTGCAAAATGGCATTGCGCTCTCTCGCAATATCACACCCAAGAATTTGAATCGTTCCCTGATCGGGATGCAATAAACCCAGCATCAAGCGTATCGCCGTCGATTTACCCTCCCCGTTATTACCCAAAAACGCAAAAATACTCCGTTCGGGTACAGCCAAGTTCAAACCTTTGAGCACCTCATGTTGCTTAAAACGCTTCACCACGCCCGTCATCCGTATCGCCATACTTTGCATATTATTTCTCCAAGATCTACTTGCAGTGAAAATAGTAAAGGCTTAGGTCTCATCAACACAGAAGCACGCGATGAAACTTCGCAAAACCCCGATGAAACTTCCGTATTCATGCACAAAGCAAAAAATACAATTAATGCGAACAAGGCTTACCACTTGGCGCAATAAAAAAAGCCGCTAATGGGAGCGGCTTTCTGATTTGCTGATTTGCTGATTTGGGGTACTACTATTTCAAACCTCAAAAATTAATCGACAATTCATTTTTTAAGGCTTTTTTCTATATGACAATTTTCACTCAAGAAACGCAGAGCACCGCTGTAATTCGTGTCCCAATCGTCGAGCAGATACGTCGGCGCTTCCTCGACAAAGTCAGCCCAATCCTGTAGCAAACCTTCTTGCTTTTCATGTGGTGCGGTCGACTTAATCCAAGCGATAGATTTTTGCGCATCCAATCCATGTTCACGAATTTTTTTGATAATGGTCTTTGCGGTCTTTTCAGGCAAGCTGGTTTTCACAGGCACGTCTACCGCTATACATAAAAACAAAGTCAATAGAGAATCGATATCGGTTTTACCTTTTGTAAGCTTAGCCCATTCTTTGGAAACCAAAGCATCATAGTCAGAGGTGTCTTCCAACTCATGCGCACAAATAAAATACCTTTCCTTCAATTCAAACACCAAACGGTCTAAGGAATTCTTGGTATCTAAAATCATCGGAATGTCGCGCGTCAATATTTCATCTAACACTTGACGGCTCAAATCAAGAAATTTCGCTGGAATCGGCTCCGCAAAGACCTGCTCTTGTGCTCGCTGCGCTTCGAAAATTTTTGCTTTCTTCGTTTTCGATTTTGCTTCTTTACGCAGCGCTTCGATGATTTGCGCGAATTCAATTTGATTTTCTATAGGTGCATCTGCATCACCAATAAGACGTTTCAAAATAGCTGTGCGAACCACCGCCAATGCCTCAGCATCCTCTTCTTGCAATTCCGTTTGCGTAACATCCATCGCACGTCCGAACCAAAATCCGGCTTCAATCTCCAAGGCATTACTCTGGCGATGTGCGAGTAAATTGCGATATTCTTGCGGCTTATCTTTTAAAGACCAGACATCAAGAAAATCTTCCATCCGCGCTTTTTGCTCACGTCCCAATAAGGCATATTCAGGCAAAGCAAACAAAGCCTTCAACAAACCAGACCCACCACGAGACAAGGTCAAAAAAGTATTATCACGTATCAATTTAGCCGCAATATCCAGATCACCTTGTGAGGTTTCTAATAAGTATAAACTGGCGAGATTGACGATGCGCTTACAAGCCGTCTCAATTTCAGGGCGCAAATACTTACTACCAAAAGCTTCCGCTATCTGCACCAAGCCTTTCGGCGCCTCCGCCTCTATCATCGCCAATTTTGCTTGCGTAATAATGGCCATACGCATGCCATGACGCAAAGCCGTTTCGAAAAACGGCCGGTCATCATAAATCGCCAACGCTTGCTGATTTTCAGACATAACTAAATTCATCTCTAAGCAAGTTTACAAAGCAGATTCTTCATCGTCATCATCACCGTCATCTGTATTTTTCTTCGGCGCGCCAACATCGTCCTCATCTTCATCATTTGTTTCTGCGGCACCGCCTTCGGCAAATTCATCATTTTGCAGATTACGCAGATACACTTGATAACGAGTGCGCAATTTCATCAACACTTCACGGAAGATTTCTGGCAATTCATAACGCAAAATATACGTAACTTCCATCCAATCGTGATCTTCGACGTTCGCTCTTTCCATAGCCGATGCACGTGTCTCGGTATCGCGGGTTAAATTCAGCAGATCATCATCAATTGCTTGCGTCTTACTTTCATCTCCATACTCATATAAATCAAAAGTCGCGTAGCGATAAAAGTGTTCGACCATTTGTGTACGCTCTTGCAAATAGTCTGCAAGCGAATCATAGCCCCCCTCCACTTCAGCTATTTCATACAGAAATTCTGCCGCATCCGCGCCTTCACGGAAAATGACTGAATTAATCATGCCACGCAACTGCTCATGGGTCAGATCCTTATAGCGTTTTTCCAATACCACGGCTTGCGCGAACTGTTCTGGTGTCACCAGCAAATTGACCAGAGATTCTTTGGAAGAATCATATTCACGAATAATCGCCAACAAATCTTTCGCTGGGAACTCATCTAACGCAGCGACCAATGCCTGGTCACCTTGCGTCTCTGCTAAAGTTGCCAGAGCGTGCTCTGCACCGGCGATATCGCCAACTTGTACCAAGCTCTGCGCTTCTATCAAGGCTGGATAATTCATTTTCTATTCCTTAGACGTATTTACTGTCGCTGCACTGTTACTGTTGATTTAGATAAAGTCGCTATCATCGTTATATAAATAGACACCGAAATAACTAAACAACAATTTTGTTTCAGATGCTTCAATCTTTGCGATCAAAACCCTGCTCTGCTAACCAATCTGCACCAGCCTCTTCCAAATCAACATCGTCACCGTCATCTCCATCGTCACGGCCATGTCGACCATAATTGCCGTCGAGATCACCATTTTCGTGTAGTTCGGCATCGTCACTATGCTCGCTGTTATCCTCATCGTCATCCTCCACCGCCGATGTCGCTTGTACTTTGGTATGGTGACTGCGACTCAAATACTCAAGACAAGCCGCGGTGACCATGAAAGCATCACCCTCAGGCTCTGCCAACACCATTTGCGCCATTTTTTCTGCCCAAGGTTCCAGCTTCACCGCAGCGGCAAGGCTCTTCCAAGAAGGCAATTTATTTGCTTCCTTAGATGATAACGACTCAAAACTCAAAGGATTCATGAACAAAAAAGCATTGTGAAACGCTGGTGCCAACATCTCAGGATTTGAACCCATCATTGGCAATAAAAAAGCCAACTGTTCGCGCTTTTCTTTCAAACGATGACGCATCACATCTTTTCCTTCAGAATCAGAACGCAAGTCGTCCAATTCTGCTTTATAGGCCAACATTAATTCTTGAAAATAGCGTGAAAATCTCACTGCAGTACTCCTGATAAATAATTCTTCCAAATTTCACTGGCCGTATCGATAGGCGATTCTAATAAGTTACGACGACGATTTTCATCGTAGGCGGTGCGTGCAGCCTCGTCCGATAAAACGTCGTAAGCTTCCTTTACCGCGTGAAATTTGATGGGTGCCAGTTCCGAACTGTTGCGATCCGGATGAAACTCAGCGGCCTTAATTCGATACGCCTTTTTGATATCCGCAAGTGCAGCATTACTTGCCACACCGAGAATAAAATAATAGTCTTTCACGTCTTATTACCTCACAATGAAAGTCATTTAAATGGCGCATTGCATTCCAAATACAAGCCCATGAAACACATTGCGCAAATGTGAAATACAGAATTTGATCACTTTTGAAACTCAAAAACTACGACAAATCCTATCTCTGAATATAGAGAACTAGCAATTTGAAATGATTAGTGATCGTGGCCGTGTTCGCCGTGTACATGACCATGTGCAATCTCTTCTTCGGTCGCGGCACGTACTTCCAAAATTTCCGCATCAAAGCGTACCGACATACCGGCTAAAGGGTGATTACCATCGACTGTTACCATACCAGCGTCAATGGCTGTAACACGAAATTGTGCTGCCTCTTCGGTTTCTGGATCCCGCGTCTCAAACATCATACCGACTTCCAGATCTGGCGGAAACAGACCGACTTCTTCTTCATGCACCAAACTCGGATCAAATTCGCCAAAAGCATCTTCAGGCTCCATCGATACGGATATAACTTTTCCGACGGTCTGACCATCCAATGCAGCTTCGACAGCTGGCAAAATATTGTCGTAACCGCCATGCAAATAGACTATAGGTTGATGATTTTTATCAATGACCGTACCTTGGTCATCAAACATGGTGTAGTTTAAAGTCACTACTGAATTTTTAGAGATTTGCATAGAATGGATTTGATAATTAACTGAAAATTAACTTGAGTTTGCGCGCAATCAGAAAACGCCGATAAGAAAAGATAATTCATTACTTCGAAAGTTAGCATTGTAACAGAGCATCTATACCGAAGATTTATCAAAAACTATGCACCTAATTTGAGGTAAGAAAGTATGCGCCTAGCAGGCAAGCAACAAATAAGTTTAAAAAATCGGGATGAAGTCTGATCTTACTTAAGAAAATAGAGAGAAAACCTAATGAATTCGGGGTTTTTCTATCTTCAAGGTCAAAAAAAAGACCACCTGGGGTAGAATTGCGCCTGTAGAAATTTTTGACCGACCAGTTTTATTAGTTTGCTCATGTTTAGAAAAGGAATTCTAAAAGTATTCCTAATTTCGTTTGAACTATATTCCGGTCACATTTCAGGCCTATAAGTATCGTCAAACAAATCAAAGGTCAGACAAGCATAACAAATACGAATATTTTTCGAGACAAGATGATAACGACCAACGATACACATGCACAGCAATTAGATATTTCTATAGCATAGCATTGACGCCATCTCGAAGCACAATTAGATTTGAAAATTTAAAATAGCAATGTAGTCCAAGGAAAACAATGAAACGTGTAGATGATTTTCGCCTGCGTCTAGGCAAACATGAACTTGTGCCGATTATGATAGGCGGCATGGGCGTGGATATTTCAACCGCAGAATTAGCCTTAGTAGCAGCACGCTTGGGTGGCGTCGGACATATTTCTGACGCATTGGTACATGATGTCTCCGATCGTCGATTTGATACCAGTTTCATCAAAGATAAAACCAAACTCTACAAATACAATATCAACAATTCAGACAAGACTGATATTAAATTTGACCTTGATTTGTTAGCAGAAGCAACCCGCTTGCACGTGGGTAGAACTATGGAAGCCAAGCAAGGCGATGGTATGATTTTCGTCAACTGCATGGAAAAACTGACCATGAATGGTCCACGCGACACCCTACGTGTGCGCCTCGCGTCTGCCCTAGACGCTGGCATTGACGGTATCACCTTAAGCGCTGGGCTGCATCTTGGATCATTTGGTTTGATGGAAGACCATCCACGATTCCGTGATGCCAAACTTGGCATCATCGTCTCTTCTGTGCGAGCACTACAACTATTTTTGCGGAAAAATGCAAAATTAAATCGTTTGCCGGATTACATTATCGTCGAGGGTCCATTAGCAGGCGGCCATCTTGGCTTCGGTTTAGACTGGGCCAAATATGACTTACACACTATCGTTGCTGAAGTCATTCAATATTTAAAAGATGAAAATTTAGATATTCCTGTAATTGCAGCTGGTGGCATATTTACTGGCAGCGATGCAGTTTCATTTTTGGAAGCCGGTGCCGGCGGCGTGCAGGTGGCGACACGCTTCACTGTCACCAAAGAATGTGGCTTGCCCGATGACGTTAAGCAAGAATACTTCAAGGCGCAAGAAGAGCAAATCATCGTCAATACCATTTCTCCGACTGGCTACCCTATGCGTATGCTAAACAATACGCCTGCGATTGGCTCAAACATACGCCCTGGCTGTGAAGCCTACGGTTATCTGCTAGATGGAAACGGGAATTGTTCGTATATAGAAGCCTACAATCGCGAAGTAGAAGCGAATCCAAACAACAAAGATTTTAAAGTCATGGACAAAACTTGTTTGTGCACGCATATGCGTAACTTCAAGTGCTGGACCTGCGGTCAAACTACCTATCGTTTAAAAGATACCACGCATAAATTGGCTGATGGCACTTATGCTTTACTGTCAGCTGAGCATGTGTTCCGCGACTATCAATTCAGCGTTAACAACGAAGTGGCTTTACCCGAGTAAATAATAAGCAGATCAAACAAAAAAACGCTGAAATATTTCAGCGTTTTTTTGCCAAAGACGGTTCATTGCAATTAGGTTCAATACGACTAGTCAATAAAGTCATAAAGCAAAACATCCAATTCTGATCGAATCAAACGCGCAACATCTACTCCCTTAGACTTTTGTATTGAATCGATAAGAACTTCACCTAACTCCAAAAAATCAAAAATTGACACCGCACGCTCTACTTTTAATTGCAGAGCAAATCCGCGCAGTCCTAACTTACTCTTAATTGATTCATTAAAAAATTGACGAATCGCCACAATTCGCTCTGGCTTGGGAGTGCAGAGCACACGTTTTTTGGGCACATGAGAAAGGCTCTTATCAACCGGGATAATGGTGGGCAGGATGTCCTTTTGCACAACAAATCCTTGCTCCAATAAAGTCGCCAAACTATCTTCTGTGAGTCCTAAGCCAGCCACTTTTTTTAAGAGAACCGAAGAACAGTGCTTACCATCTATGATTACCAGCAATGGGCGCAATTTAGCGGGCAGCTGATATTTACGTGTTACTAGCTCTTCTCGACCTTTTTCACTTTTATCAAAAAATATATCATCCATCTAAGGACCCTTTTCCTTGCCGGCAGAAGACTCAAATTATTCTGAAAATCAATAAATATTGAGCACGCATACAACAGACTTGGGGAAAAGTACGAATAATGCATGCCTAAAATATCACGCTATGATTTTAGTCAAGCAATCAGCATCTGGACAATTAAGGAAATCACTTAGAGAATAAAAAACGCAGAGCGCTTTTCAGCAAACTCTGCGTTTCGCATTTCCCCAGTCAGCTTAGATCAATCCACCCAAACTCTCGCGTTCCTAAACATACGCATCCATGGTGAGTCTTCACCAAAAGAATCTGGCGCCCAAGAATGCAAGACACTGCGGAATACCCGCTCAGCATGTGGCATCATTACTGTGAAACGACCATCTTCATTTGTAACCGAAGTTAAACCGCGTGGTGACCCATTTGGGTTGTAAGGGTAAGCTTCTGTCGCCTGACCACGATGATCAACAAAGCGCATCGCGGCTTGCACCGCATTGATATCACCTGTGGTGGAAAAGTCCGCAAAACCTTCACCATGTGCCACGGCAATAGGTGTCTGCGTACCAGCCATACCTTGGAAGAAAATCGATTTCGATTCCAGAATCTCAACCATAGAGAAACGGCCTTCGAATTGCTCGGATTTATTCTTAGTGAATTTCGGCCATGCAGTCGCACCTGGAATGATCGACTTCAAATTGCTCATCATCTGACAACCGTTACAAATACCCATACCGAAAGTATCGTTACGATGGAAGAATTCAGAGAATTGCTCAGACATCATGGCGTTGAACAAAATTGTCTTCGCCCAGCCCTCACCCGCACCTAAGACGTCCCCGTAAGAGAAACCGCCTACCGCGATCAAGCCTTTATAATCCGCCAACTTAGCTCGACCGGCAATCAAATCACTCATGTGAACGTCGACCGCCGTAAAGCCTGCCTTGTGCATCACATACGCTGTTTCTATATGTGAATTCACACCTTGCTCGCGCAAGATTGCGACTTTAGGACGTGCGCCCGTTGCGATAAAGGGTGCCGCAATATCGGCTTGTGCATCGAAAGTAATTTTCGGTTGCATGCCTGGATCTGACTCATCTGCCAGACGTGCGTATTCTGCATCTGCGCAATCTGGATTGTCGCGCATGCGGGCAATTTGCCAGCTCGTTTTACTCCAGATTTGGTGCAGAGCACTGCGGGATTCTTTGTAAATTTCTTTTGCATCGCGCATGAAAGAAATAATGCCGCTGCTATTTGGCTTACCGATCTCGTGACTGCATGCACCCAGATTATGCGCACGCAAGACATCCATGACTTCACTGCGCTGTTCAGTCCGAACTTGAATCACCGCACCTAATTCTTCGTTAAACAAAGCTCGTAAAGTTAACTCATTGCGACGTTCAGCCACCTGTCCTGCCCAATTTTTAGCATCGCCCTGATCTGCCGCGTGCTCGCTTTCCATCGTCAACATGTCGAGATTAATCGCTAAACCGCTACGACCAGCAAACGCCATTTCGCACAAAGTGCCGTACAAACCGCCGTCAGAGCGATCGTGGTAAGCCAAGATTTTGCCATCTTGATTTAAGGTTTGAATCGCTGCAAAGAAACCTTTTAAGTCATCCGCACTATCGACATCTGGCGTCTGATCACCGAGTTTTTGCATGACTTGCGCAAAGGCCGATGCACCTAAACGATTCTTGCCGCGACCAAGATCAATCAAAATCAGGCTGGTATCCCCTGCATCCAATTTAATCTGTGGTGTTAAACATTTGCGGATGTCATACACTGGCGCAAATGCTGAAATAATCAACGATACAGGTGAAGTAACTGCCTTATCGACACCTTCATCTTTCCATGTGGTACGCATGGACAAAGAATCTTTACCCACTGGAATACTAATACCCAAAGCTGGGCAGAGTTCCATACCGATAGCTTTAACCGTATCGAACAAGGCTGCATCTTGACCAGGTTGACCACAAGCGGCCATCCAGTTCGCTGAAAGTTTGATGCTCTCGATACTGGAGATTGGGGCTGCTGCGATATTCGTGATTGACTCACCGACCGCCATACGACCAGAAGCAGCTGCATCTATCACCGCTAGCGGAGTACGTTCTCCCATGGACATTGCTTCGCCTAAATGGCCTTCTAAACTCATTGCAGTTACCGCGCAATCTGCCACTGGTACTTGCCATGGACCGACCATTTGATCACGTACTGACATCGCACCAACAGAGCGATCACCGATCGTGACCAAGAAAGATTTATCACCGACCGTTGGCAAACTCAAGACGCGCTCGCCAATGACTTTTAAATCCATACCCGTCAAATCAATCGACGGGAAATCGCGTTGAACGTGTTCAACCTCACGATGCATTTTTGGCGGTTTGCCGAGTAATACATTCATCGGCATATCGACTGGCGCATTGTCATTCAATGGGTCGATCACTTTGAGTTGACGCTCTTCAGTCGCAGTACCAACAACGGCAAACAAGCAACGCTCACGCTCACAGAAGTACTGGAACAAAGGCAGACTTTCCGGGGCAATCGCTAACACATAACGCTCTTGTGATTCATTACTCCAGATTTCTTTCGGCGCCATGCCACTTTCTTCCAAAGGCACTTTACGCAAATCAAAAATCGCACCGCGTTTTGCGTCATTGGTGATTTCAGGGAAAGCATTCGACAAGCCACCCGCACCCACGTCATGAATCGACAAGATAGGATTGTTGTCACCCAATTGCCAGCAAGAGTTAATCACTTCTTGCGCACGGCGTTCCATTTCTGGATTGCCACGTTGCACAGAATCAAAATCCAAATCTGCTGTATTCGTGCCAGTCGCCATCGACGACGCAGCACTACCGCCCATACCGATGCGCATACCTGGACCGCCGAGTTGGATTAACAAACTACCGACCGGCAAATCAAATTTTTTCGTGTGCTTATCATTGATACTGCCGATACCACCTGCGATCATAATCGGCTTATGGTAGCCATGCACTGTGCCGCCAACATTTTGTTCGTAAGTGCGGAAATAACCGCCCAATACTGGACGACCAAATTCATTGCTGAACGCTGCACCGCCGATCGGACCTTCGATCATAATTTGCAAAGGCGAAGCGATGCGATCTGGCTTGCCATATTGCTGAGTCGTCAGCTTGTTACTCAAGACATCGCTGGCGTTTTCCCAAGCTTGTACATTGCCTGGCAAATTCAAATTAGACACCGTAAAACCTGTTAAACCAGCTTTTGGTTTTGCACCACGGCCTGTTGCGCCTTCATCGCGAATTTCACCACCAGCTCCTGTCGATGCACCTGGGAATGGAGAAATCGCTGTTGGATGATTATGCGTTTCTACTTTCATCAACGTATGCGTCAACTCAGTTGATGCTTGGTATTCGTTACCGTTCGCTGCACCATTTGGATAAAAGCGCGTGACAGTTGCACCTTCCATAATGGAGGAATTATCGCTATACGCAACGATCGTGCCTTTCGGTTGCAACAGATGCGTGTTCTTAATCATGCCGAACAGAGAAATATCTTTTCTCTCGCCATCGATAGTCCAGTCAGCATTGAAAATCTTGTGGCGGCAGTGTTCACTATTGGCCTGCGCAAACATCATCAATTCAACATCAGTAGGATTACGCTTTGCTGTCGTGAAAGCATCGACCAAATAGTCGACTTCATCATCCGACAAAGCCAAACCTAGCGCGCTATTGGCGTCAACTAAAGCGGCTTTACCACCACCTAAAACATCCACATACTCTAAAGGTTTAGCTTCTAATTCGGTGAAGAGACCACTGGCGGCATTCAGATCTTCCAGCACCATTTCAGTCATACGATCATGCAATAGGGCGATCACGCCGTGTTTGCTTTCTACTGATAACTTCTTGGCGCCGCCTAACAAACCAGATTTCATTTGCACAAAATACTGAACGCCGCGCTCTAGACGTTTGATTTGTTGCATGCCGCAATTGTGCGTGATGTCAGTGGCTTTCGATGCCCACGGTGAAATCGTGCCGAAACGTGGAATCACGACAAAACTATCGCCCTCTTCGCTACCAGTGAATGCATCACCGTAAACCAAAAGCGCTTTCAGTCGATTAACATCGACTTCGCTCAATGGCGCTGAAGTATCAACAAAATGCGCATAACGAGCCGTCACACCAACAATATTGGCATCAACAGCTTGCAAGCGGGACAATAAATTCTTAGTTCGGAAAGCAGACAGGGCGTTAGAGCCTGGCAATATCAACATGGCGTGAATGAAGTTGAGGCAAAGTGGCTGATTTCTGAGGCTCGCACTAGCATTATCACGAGAGAGCACAGACACATTGCGGGTTGGAACGGAAAGCGAGATTATACCTTGATGTGTGCGATGACTCCAGCCTGTTCTTAGCTAAGGCTAACTAGGATAAACAGGAATAAGCTCACATCAAGTTTTTTCGCTCTGCATTCCATAGAAACATCGGCGTGCAGAATAGATGCTATTTTTGTTTTTTTGAATTTTCCATTCTTGGAAAATCAATGGTTTCGAACTCAATTGTTCCGAAATCAGCCTCAAGGACAGGATCTATTGGTATTTTAATTTCTTCTTTAGTCTCTTCAGGCGCTGGACTGACCTTGACTGGACCTTCAATTGCCATAATTTTATCAATTTCATGAGCAATGCCTAGAAGCATCAAAATATCCCGATAAACTGGTAATTCAAATCCTGCGCGCTTCCCCTCTCTATCGTCGACTAGCAAGCTTTCCAAGTAAGGAATTATCTCTTGTCCAGCCCAGACCTCACAAATGCGTTGCACTAAATGTGGAAAGTCCTCTAAGTGCCGCTCAACCACGTCCGACAAATCTGCCTCGTACTCAGGGATATTGGCATTAAAGAATACGACAAAACGATCACGCAATTGATCATATTTTTCTTTATCTTTTACCACACGATATAAATCAAGCAAAAACAACCAAGGCAGCGGCGAATCGGGATGCTCAATTTTTTCCTGAGCAGAGAGAATCTCAATCGCTCTTTGAGGATCATTCATCGAAATCCAGAATTCTGCCTCTTGGGTTACATCGGAAATCTCCTCAACTTTTACCGAACTGCCTCTTGGTGTAAAGAAATTAAAAATACTGCTGTTCGTCTCCTCAAGACTTGGTGTCCGCTGAAAGCTGTCTTGTTGGGCTACCGGCTTGTCAATTGAGGCATCCGCGAGATGAACATTTTCTTTCGGGGCAGAAGGGGCAAATACGTTTTTACTATCTATAGCGGCAAAATCATCATCCAAGTTGGCACCAGGCGACTCATATTTCGCCTTTAGATTCTTGATCGCATCTTCAATTTTTTGAGGCGGTACGATCTCACTCTCAAGAGACTCATCTTCCCACCAAGTAGGCGTACTTGAGTTTAAATTCTTGCGAATATAAAGCAACAAAAATAAGATAATTAAGATAGCAACAATCGCCACTATCGCCAAAATAATTAACCATAAATCAAACGTCGGCTTAGTTTGCAACTGAGTCAACGCAGCCTTATCGAGTAGATTTTGTTTTTTTAATTGATCTGCCTGCTGTTTTAAACTTTCAATTTCTTTCAACTCGTCAGGGCGCACAACGGCGCTGGCACTCCCAACTTCGTCACGCAAAATGGCGGCCATTTTTGCCTGTGCTGCTTTTAATTCTTCAATATTTCCTATCAACTCTTTTCCAGCTTCAGTACTAAGTACATCGCTCATCCGCAGGCCCTGCTGCAATGTTGAGACCAACACATCGTCAGACAACTTTAGAACATCTCTCGCCCTCGCCTTTTTATTTTCGTTTTTCAGCGGTCGATCGGGTTGATTTGACTTGTTTACATAGTCGGAAGCAGGAACCAAGCCGCTATCTTTATTCTCGCGTTTTTTCGGCGCGACTTCTTTGGTCGAGGCAATAAGCGGCTGCTCTGAAACAGGAACAGCTTTTCCATGCGTCTTATCATTAACAAATGGAGATTCTTCACGAACAAGTGATGTTGGATTTCCCATCAACTCAGGAGGATCGAGCAAGATCGAAAATTCACGGTGTAATTGCGTCTCGCAATTAATATCAATAACCAAAGTAATTGCTGGCTCACCTATATGCTGCTTTGTTGTAAAGGAAAGTGCCCGTTTCTTTTGATTTTGGTGCAACGCGATGTTGACACTAGTGAGAAACACGCCATCCATATTCAGAACACGGGCACGCAAACACGAGGCATTCAGGTTTTCTGCGTCATCTCCGACAATTTCAACCTGAGCCAACAAGGTTTGCCCCAGAAATGAACGCACTTTGATCTCACCCAAGCCGAGGCCGAACGCAGGCATAGTCAAGCCTGAAAACATCAGAAAGACCGCTAGAAAACGTGAACAAAAATGATGCAGGCGAACAGAAATAATAGTTTCCTCTTAATTTACAGCTGCGATATCTAGTTACGTAAAATCGCGAGCTGTCGACTAGATTGCTTTTGCGCAACAGCTCAATTAACTCAATACAATGTTACTTGTTTTACATGCACATTCAAAGACAAAAGCATCAAATTTTACTTTAAAACAAGTTAATTTTGACTAAAAGACACAATACGACAGTCATAGTAAGTAAAAACCCTAGTCTCAAACGCAAGTAATTTCATTTAAAACTATCTCAAAAGACAGCAGAAAAACTTTAGTCCCTATCTAAAATTCTCTTTGAAATTCCGCGCATTATATTCACTTCTTCGACCTCTAGTTGAGCTCGCGAGAATAAGCGTTTCAATCTTGGCATCAGTTTCTTAGGGCTGTGAGGGTTCAGGAAATTAATTTTGATAAGCGCCTGTTCCAAATGTTGATACATGCCGTCGACTTGATCCAGTGAGGCCAGCTCTCCCTGAAAACCAACCTCAGACCTTGGCGCTAAATAATCAGAACTTGCTAAAGCACTCATGCGACATTCGTAAGCCAAAATTTGCACCGCCTGCGCCAGGTTTAAAGATGAATATTCGGGATTCGCCGGCACATTAATAAGCACATTACTATTCATTACAATCTCATTCGGCAAACCGTAACGTTCACTACCAAATACCAAAGCCACAGGCTGCGTCATCACCTTGACTAATTTATCGGCAAATTCACGCGGTGCTATAACAGGCGGTGAAAATTCTCGCAAACGAGCGCTCACAGCGGCAACGAAATGGCAATCGATCAAGGCATCTTCTATCTTATCGACCACCTTAGCCGAGGCCAAAATATCCTGCGCACCACTAGCGAAAGCGATCGCATCAGGATTTGTCAGTGCATCGTCAAAACGTGGATTGACTAGCCGCAAATCAGAAAATCCCATGGTTTTCATAGCACGTGCTACGGCACCAATATTGCCGGGATGACTAGTATCGACCAGAATAATTCGCAGGCGATCAAAAACAGATGTATCAGAAATAGCTAAGTTCATTTAAAATAGCGCGATTGCGCGTTAATTTTTGTTGTTTATGTCAATAATGGACAATAAATTGTGACGCCACCGCTCTTTAATTCATCTTTGTGCGACATCTTCACGACCTTGGTCTAGTTCAGACTCAAGGCTGAGCTGCCGCCATTTTAACGGAAACTCTATGCACCCAATGCTCAATACGGCAATTAAAGCCGCTCGTCGTGCCGCGACTATTATTAATCGTGCTTCATTTGATGTGGACCGCGTCCAAGTCAGCGAAAAGCAATACAACGATTTCGTCACTGAAGTTGACCGCGCTGCCGAAGCTGCGATTATTGAGGTGCTAACTTCCGCTTACCCTGATCACGCAATTCTTGCTGAAGAATCTGGCGCATCCAAAAACTTACATGACGACAATGAAAATGTCTGGATCATCGACCCGCTTGATGGCACAACCAATTTCATTCACGGTTTCCCGCAATATTGCGTTTCCATCGCCTTGCAACAAAAAGGCGTTATTACCCAAGCTGTCATCTACGATCCTAGCCGCAATGAAATGTTCACTGCATCCAAAGGTGGTGGTGCATTTTTGAATGACAAACGTATTCGCGTTACCAAATGCGACAAGATCGCTGATGCCTTAATCGGCACAGGCTTCTCTGGCCGCGATATGGCGGGTCTCGATGAATACATGGAAATGTACAAAATCATGACGCAAAAATGCCAAGGCTTACGTCGTCCAGGCGCTGCCGCTCTCGATTTGGCTTACGTCGCCATGGGTCGTTTGGATGGTTTCTTCGAAAAAGGCTTAGCGCCTTGGGATATCGCAGCGGGCTCTTTAGTTGTGACTGAGGCGGGTGGCATCGTTGGAACTTTCTTTGGCGAATCAGATTATCTGTACAAAGGCGACGTTCTTGCAGGCACGCCAAAAGTATTCGGCCAAATGGTCAACGCTCTACAAGCTTTCGCAAAATAAATAGGTCTTAACACATCGCTCTGAAACAAAAGGCGATGTGCACAGCCGTAGCAGTACATTAAAAAGCCAAAATAAGCAGCACCCAAACCTTTCCCGCTCCCTGCGGGAAGTTTGTTTCATATAGAAATTAGCATGACCACATTTTCAGATCTCGGTCTTTCCGAGTCCATCGTTCGCGCTGTTAGCGAACACGGCTACACCACTCCTACACCGATACAAGCGCAGGCGATTCCCGCCGTCATCAAAGGCGGTGATTTACTCGCAGGTGCGCAAACAGGCACAGGCAAAACTGCCGGCTTTACCTTACCGATTTTAGAACGTTTATTGCGCAGCGCACCTGCTCCAAAAAACAAAACTGACCGCCGCAATATCCGTGTTTTGGTGTTGACACCGACCCGCGAATTGGCAGCCCAAGTGGAAGAAAGCGTCGCCACTTATGGCAAACATACGCCGCTCAATTCTGGTGTGATCTTTGGCGGCGTGGGCATCAACCCGCAAGTCAAATTACTTAAAACCGGCGTAGACGTGTTAGTGGCAACACCAGGTCGCTTACTCGATCATCATCAACAAGGCACCATCGATTTGCGCCATATCGAAATTTTGGTATTGGATGAAGCGGATCGCATGCTAGACATGGGCTTCATCCATGACATCAAGAAAGTATTAGCAATACTTCCCGCAAAGCGCCAAAATTTATTGTTCTCAGCGACCTTCTCTGATGACATCAAGACACTGGCAGACAAATTACTGAACAACCCAGCGATGATAGAAGTTGCTCGCCGCAATTCGACCGTTGAAGTCATCGCACAAAAAGTACATCCAGTAGACCGCGATAAAAAACAGGCGATGCTAGCGCACTTAATCAAGACCCATAAGTGGTCACAAGTGTTAGTTTTCACCCGCACCAAACATGGCGCGAACAAACTTGTCGAACAATTGATTCGCGATGAAATTAATGCGATGGCGATTCACGGCAATAAGAGTCAATCAGCACGTACTAAAGCTTTGGCAGAATTTAAAGATGGTAGCCTGACTGTATTAGTTGCTACTGACATCGCAGCCCGTGGTATCGACATTGATCAATTGCCCCATGTGGTCAATTACGACCTACCAAACGTAGCAGAAGACTATGTACACCGCATCGGTCGTACTGGTCGCGCTGGTGCGACTGGCGAAGCAGTGTCTCTAGTCTGCGTCGATGAATTCAAACTTTTGGCGGATATCGAGAAATTTATCAAACGCCAAATTCCCCAAGAAATCATTGACGGCTTCATTCCAGACCCACACGCAAAAGCACAACCAATACAATTGCGCAGCTTTCCCAATCCGGCGCAGGGTCGTGCCCGCAGTGCTGGAAATGGCGGCGGCGGAAATCGCAGCAAAGCACCAAGCCGCCCACAGGGTGCACCGAAGGCAGCAGGCAGCAATGTCGCACGCAATGCGGGGCCAAAACCTGCTGGAGCGAAACCAGCATTTAAACAAAGCACACCACGTCGTTCAGGTGGTCGCGGCGGCGCCTAATTTGTAGCCAAGTTGAAGTAATTAGCAAGACAAAACGGGCAAATGTGTGAGCATTGCCCGTTTTTCATTAATGAATACGGGGCTTTAAAAAAATCATCGTAATTGCACTGCCATTCTATGTATTTACGCTATGATTTCTCACCTTGAGAAATTCAAAGTCTTCCGCACTCAATTCACAAAATATCAAAAATAATATGGCCACTACCGAAACCCACACACCGATGATGAAGCACGGTGTTTGTAGAGTGAAAAGCATTAACTAAAAAAAATAACTTACGCTAAAACCTACGCCAAAACCAAGCACGAAACAATAAATCATCTACCTTCTTGAACATCCAGTACATTCTTAGTCAAAACTAACCATGTCTGCGCATATTCAACTTCGCCGTTTGGCGTGTTGACCCGCTCAAATCCTGTTAGCGCGAAACGGTCGCCCTCGATCCACAAAATCTGCGCATCAAATAGTTTATCAACAGTGATGTCACGATCAAAAATTGCAAGCCGAGAGAGACGGTGCATTTGCTTGTCTGTTGTTTCGCGCAGACTGAGTTCACCATTCCATGCTGGTCGGTAGCGGTCAAATAAACGCTTTTTTGGGATGACGATGCCGCTTTCACGCATCTTGACTAGATAGGCTTTCATATCTGCATAATACTGTGTAAACGTTCAGTATTATATCTAGGAAATATCATTTCTAGAAAATTTCAAAAATGTAGCTTAACAAGAAGAAATTGCTACAAATGAAATGGAGCATAGTCGCAAGGAGTTTTTATGGAATTATTCCAGACATTATCGAATGACACCTAATTTGATAGTCACGAGTCGCAATTAATACGGCCTGAAGTACGCACATTCCCTCAACTCGTATTTCCTTGTACAAAGATTGAATTTTTGATTCGACTTCAGCACTGGAAGGCCTACCTTGTTCTAGGTCGTATCTCAGTGTCTTAAATTTCTCTCGTACACCGACAAAAAAAACCATTAAGGCGGACTGTTTTTCAAAAAGATCATTCGCCAAATTGTCCAACTCAGGGAAATATAGCCCGGATAGCATTCGTACTTTATCCATTCCGGAATAGGCAAAAACATTAATGCTATCCTCAACACTGCTCATCGCTCGATAAACTTCTAAACTTTCATCCTTTACACTGATAACTGCCAAAACTAGCTCTTCTAACTTCAAGCGTCGAATTGTTATGGATTCTTTTCGTGACCAATCAGCATGACCGAGATCAATTTTGATTGCCTCCGTTGCACGGGTTAACCGCACTTGTTCCTTTACGATATCATCCAACTTTGAAAGCCGTGCATCTATATCTGCTGTAGTGTCAGCAAATTTGGCAAAGTAGTTACGCAAAGTCCAAAAAAGGAAACCTATAACACCAAGAACTATCAGCATTAAAATATTATTTGTTTCTATCAGTGAATAGAGAAATTTTGTCACGCTATTGCTATCAGCACTCATTTCAACTCCAGCTATTTATCAACACTGCAAATATTACATTAAACGAACCACAATAATTTGCAGTGTTTCGAGAATTAAAACAGTCCAACCGGATCGAGCGACCGGTCCCAGCTGTAAACAATTACCTCCGACCGCTCCATAGTCATCGCACCACCACCCACGGTGTATTTAATCGGCACAGTATCCATTTCAAAATCAGCAAAGATGCGTCGAATGTCGGGATGATTGGGAGTGTTGGCATTAGTAAACCTTTTTGTAAATGATTATGCTAAGCTTTGCGCGCCCTCCGGAGGGTAGCAGAGCCTACGCTTGATTTACTGCCTATACCAGTGATGAGAGGCCAGTATCGCTGTTTCCGCAGCGATGCTGGCGCTCTGTTCTTTTACCAACGAAAGGTAATTATGAGTATTGAGGATAGTGAAGAAAAAGCTAGGCGAAATCTAGTAATTACATGTTCGGCAATTATTGGAGCACAGTATCTTAATATTTCCCTCCATGGGATTTTAAACAAGATATTGGCTACATCGGCCAATAATGACGTAGCAATCAATTCAGAAAAATTTCTTCATTTATTGGCTGTCATTTTAGGCTATCTGAGCTTTCGGTTTTTTACAGCAAAAAGTACAGCCGAAAGCACAAAAAAACTTAGTACCATATTTAAAAATTCGATTTCTATATCACTCGCAAAACAAGTCGAAAAACAGACAAAGAAAGTGCTATCGTCCGAAAATTCTGAGAAAAACGACCAGATTGAATTTCATCGAAATGGAAGAAACCCTTTAACCAAAGCAATGACCCCATTAAATCTATTCATATGGGGAATTTACGCATTACCAGTTCAAGTATCCACATCCGATTCTCCCCTCCAAAGACTGTTTAAAAAATCAACTTTTTCAATAGCGCTATTCGTAAAAAGAAATCAATTTCGTGTCGAAGAGGATAAGAGACAAGAAATAGTTGAATTTCACCATGAATTCGGTGTGCAATCTAACTTTGAGATTGTTTTTTATATTAATGAGGAAGAACTGATTTTTCCAAACGACGCGGAACGACTAAAGCCTGATCACAAAGGGTACTCCCATATAGACTTCACAATTAATTTCAAACCATTATGGCCAATTAGCCTAATACATATATTGACCGCAACTCTGAGAACAATATTCAATTGGCACATTGGAGAACTGCTGTTCCCAATAGTACTATTGCTTGGTGCTATTGCAGTCCTAATGCACAAAATGGGTTTAGTTAATATTTTTGTTTAGTACCTGCATTGCAGAAAAAAATTCTCGCCAACCTAAAGCCTGTTCTCGCCACGCATGGCAGACTTTTGCATTATGGGCTGTGGCTTCACCGACTTCAGCAAGCGAAACTTGCCCGGGTTCTCCATCAGTATCACTGGCGGCTCCGGGAGGGGTGTTTGTCCAGGCAGCGTCGTGGATACGCACGAAGCCAGTGTTAACGATGCAGCGAGCATCAGCAACCGGCGAGATAAAGTCTTTAACTGATTTTTCAATTTCTTCTCCGTTTAGATAAATGATTTTTTGTCTGTCGCGGTATTTCGTCTCGATCTTTGTGACGACGAGCTGACGACGCTGCATTAGATTGACCGACGCTGTTGCTTGTTGCTCGATATAGTCGATATGCGCTTGGCCTGTGCGTTTGTCGCCATACATCACACCTAAACCAAACACCAAAATCCCCGCCATACCGAAAAAACCGAGACGGACATACCACGGTAAAATTGCGGCCATCATGTTTTCACCTGTGTAAATTTGACGTATTTTTGATACCGTACGTCAAAGACATTAGTCACATGCTCGCGGTTGATATCGCACGCGGATTTGCCGTAGCCTTGCCATTTAACTTTTGATTTCAAACAGATCTTTTCGACGTGGCCAACCCACTTTTGTGGATCGCATCCAGGACGCAACCCGCAGGCGCGGCGCTCTGATTGCATGCCGCCGTAACCGCCGTTGTATGCAGCGTCGCACATTCGCAGAACTTGACTCGAGTCAATTACCAGACGAGAGAGGCGCGTAAAGCACTCGCGATTAATCACGACGATTGAGCGCAGCTGTAAGTCTGGTCGCTGGTAAACGTTTGACCACGACCATTCAGCAAGACTTGCATCAAGTAACTTGGTCGAAGCCAGCGCATCAAATCTGATCGAGCCGTCTTGATTGTATGCCCGGGTAATTTGTCCAAAACCTGCGCCCTCTTCCCGCGCGGTTTTCAGACGCGATGTTGGCGACCAACATCTGCTGTGCTTTAGGCTAATACAGCTCTCTTGCTCTACCAAGCTGCAGAGCGCTGCAGGCGCAGGGTGTGCTTGCCACAACTGCGATCGCTCATCTTGTAGCATCTGGCAATACTTCTCAGCTGCAGCCGGCACGTAGGTTCTCACGTCTTGGGCGTGGGCACGGGTTGAGAAGATCAGTGCTGCGACACAGATAAAGATCGTCACGGCCAATACGATAATAGCCGAAGCGATATTGCCTTTTTTAGCCTCTGTCACATGATCTGAAATCTTGATGTAATCGAAGAAAAACTTGCGCAGGAAATGCGCGGCCGTAAATGCTAACCCGACAGTCACAAAATTCATAAGCATGTCGCGAGTGGACCCGCCTCGATCTGGATCAGTATATAAGAGCAAGGCAATCACGATAATCGGGATCCCCCAGACGCCCCACGTACGCTTGCGCGTAAAAAATTTTTTAATCACTTTGATGTCCTTTCTGTTTTTTAAAACCTACCCATTCCAAGTCGTAGTGGGTATAAATCCACACCACTAACCCAATTAAAACGACGACTGCAAAAATCATTTTTTCCACCCGCTATTAACTAAGACGAAATAGAAAAATGCTGCGAGACCAATCGAGAACAGACTTGCAAAAGCCCACTTGCCGAAAGTGGCAAACTGCTTATCAAGCCACTCTGTAATTGCTTCTTTAATGAGCTCTTTTCGTTCGTTGTTGTCGATTTCTGGCATCACTTTCCCTTTCAAATTTAAATGTTATTGGCGCATTTCTGACTCGCATTAAGATTGTGCTGCGTCCTCAGCTCTTCCTTTTTGAATACACAGCGAAAAGACCCAGCCGTAAAGCTCTAGAGCCGTCATTGTCTTAGACGGGTTGGCTTCTAGCGTGTCGCGGTCACAGTGCTCAATCACTAAGCTGGGATCGAACGTAAATTGGATGCAGGGCAAGGACTGCGAGAAGTCTTGCCCGTTTAGGGTCGTAATCAGTTCTTCGCTTAGTCGGATATTTGGCATTTCCCCCTTAGGGTTAGAAATTAAAATCTGGTTGAAGCGGCGCCATGAAACACCAGAAACTTCGGATTGCTTATAATCAGCCATTTTCTACACCCCCCAGTTTTTCGTTAAGCTCAGCGATCTGCTGCCCGAGCGAACGGTTAGCCGAAAGCTCCATTTCTAGGCGCTTTTCTAAGTCCTCGTTTCGTTCTTTTAAAACTGCCAGCTCCCCCACAAGGTTAATAATGTGATTTGTGGCCGCGTCGCGCTGTTCTCGCAACCCGTTAAGCTGCGCGTTAGTTCGTGTTTCACTCATTTGATTATTACTCCTAAGATTAAAGTGCTGCCTCGGATGCGTGAACCGTTGCACTTACCGAAACCGCTGTCATTGCCGTAGCGCCCATGTTGAAGGTAATCGCGAGCCCGTGATTTGTCGTGTCTGCCGTCGCAGTGAGAGTCCAACCCGTTGGAGCCGTACCGCTCAAACTCGTAACTGTTGGCGTCCCTATAAACGAGACACTTCCAGTGTTTCCGCGACGAATCACACCCTTGACTTCCCACCCCGCACCCTCTGACCCTGCGCTGGCTATTCTGCCCGCAGTTACTGAGATGACAAAAGTCACTTGACGTGACAGGGGTACGTTAATGATGTTCGAAGCGCTTGCGGCACCGCTGTTATCTGCTGTTAGCACATAATTTGTGCTTGTCGCTGTTGCATAAGCAGACAGCACGGTGCGAGCGTATTGTGAATACCCATTCGTGCCGCCCCTCGGTGAATATGCCCCATGTACGTGCTTGCCGTGAAAATCAGCTAGACCGAAAACGCCCACGGCAAAGGACCGGACACCGCTTGCGGTATTACTGCCGATTGCCACGGCTTGCTGCCCTGTCGCTATGCCGTCCGATAAAGAAATAGACGCTTGCCCCGACGCCGTACCCGAACCTATCGCAATTGCGTAGGCTGTACTGGCAGTGCCTGACCCTATAGAGATAGTCCCCAGCGCGGACGCAGTTGCCGTGCCGTTAATGCCGAACGCCAACGACGATTGTCCCGACGCTATGCCAGCACCTAAAGCAAGGGAATTCGCGCCCGTACCCGTAGCGGACACACTTTCGACTTTCCACTTACCAGACGCCGAAGCGGTCGCACATGAAATAGTAACTGCTGAATTCGGCGGTACGGAGATGCTTGACTCGCCGCCCTGAAACGTGTCACTCCCGACACGAGTCACGAGCCGAACGGCAGAGGTTTCATTTTCGTATGTGAAATAGAATCCGGCGGTCGCGGTAACCGTTGGAAGCAGCGTGATATCTCCCGTTCCTGACGTTGTTCGAATGACCGAAGCATGGTCCCCGACTAATACAGAATATGCTGCAGTTTTATTAGATACCACGCGCTTAGGGTACGTGCTTACGCCTGCAGGGCCACTTAGTGAAACCGTCCAAGCCGATTGCGTGCCTGATCCGTTAATCGTCGTGGCGTTAACAACTAACGCGCCGGTTCCCGCGTTATACGAAGTGATATCCCCGTGCATCCAAGTGGTCGGCGTAGTGGTGTGAGCGATCTTGACCGAAGCCCCGACAGGTAGACTTTTCCCAGTCTGAATCGTCAGCGACTGAGCCCCTGGCCCAACAGTCAGACTTGTGGCGCTTGTTGCGCTCGTGCCAGGCGCGTTAACCGCAGTGACGGCGCTTGCTGCCGCCGCGATTTCGCTTGCCGCCGCGTTAGTTTCGCTGTTACCGGCTGCAATTGCCGCATCAGTAGCAATTCCCGCTTGAGCCGTAGCGAGTGCGACTTGCGCCTCGCCGTTTGTCGTAGCTAGACCCGCTTGAGTTGCCGCCGTTTCAGCACTTGTGGCTGCGTCGGTAGCGTTGTCAAATACGTTTTCTGCAACTGCTGAAATCTCTACACCAAAGATAGCTATTGCAGCCGCAAAAGGATAGGCCAGCGCATTATAGTTAGGCCTATCTGCCGGATTTGGTGGCGGTGGCACTGCCGAAATCGCTGGAGGTGAGTTAACTGGCATTTATATTTTCCTTTGTGATCTATTTTTGCGATCAGATATAACCACGAACATTAATATTGATTTTTGCTTTGCCGACATCGTCGTAACCAACTGTTGAGGAAACTAATCCAAATACATTCAATCCCGAATAACCCGGTAAATCACTGGCTATACAACTGACGGGAATATTAAGTACTGACTGCAACTTCTCCAGCGCCTGATCTGCTTGATCAAGTGGCAGCTCTACGACAGCTCGCATGCCTGTTGCATTAATCCGCTCTTTAATATCAATCGTGCCGTCAGGGTTGGGCTTGAAATAGCTATTATTCGTAGGCTCAGCAGTAGCACCGTACTGCGTCCCGCCCCAGTCGCCATTGCCATATAGAGGACTGTAATCACCCAAATTCGCCATACCGATTGCTACGGGTTGGCCGACTGAGGATGTCACTGTCAAAGTCAGCTCTGCAGTCGGGCGAATCGGCAAATCTTTTATAATAATTTTGTTGATGTATTTTGGCGGTGAGAATAGATATTCGTAATCGCCAAGCGGGGGCTCTAACAAATCATAAGTTTTATTGCGAATTACCGTGCCACCAGGCGCATCTTTTATTACAACGCTTAACGATAATCCGACTAAACCGTAAAGCGCCAAAACATTAAAGTAGCCAGGACTCAACACGTAAGTAATGGATCCAGTGGACTTAACCGCCGTGCTTGTGTAATTATCAAACGGCGCATGTCGTTGCGTTGGACCTTTGTCTTTCCAGTATGCGGGATCGTCTTCCGGGAATGTCGTACGGCCTGTATGTGTTTGCACACACTCGTACACACGATGAGTTTCAGTGCGTATACAAAAATTGCCCAGTGTGTAAGATCCACCCGAAATCCACACGGTCTCACCCGCTGCAGGCTCTGCGATTGATGTGCCCGCACCCATCATGGATTCTGTGATTTTTAATGGAATAATGATGTGCATTACTCTACTACCTCGACCAAAATAGGTTGATCTGGATTCCCGTTGACAGCCGTGGCTGTTCGCAGCAAGTATTCATTACCCTTACCTGCAATGACTTGGAGTTCCCGGACTTCCAGCGTCAAGTCTTCTACCAATTTTTCAAGGCGCGCTGTGTTACTCGCATTGCTAGCAACTTGGCTAAAAGATTGCGGAATGTAGTTCACCCCCGCATCAACGCTAGGTGCAAACGTAGGCGCTACAATGGCGTCACTGCCAGGTCTAAAGTTTTGCATCTGGAGAGCTGCAGACAACCCGAGTAAAGAATCATTCACGCTCATAACACTGGCATTGACACCATTGATCGCATTCACTTGGTCCTGAGCGATCGACATCTGCACATCGAGCGCTTCGAGTTGGTCCCTTGCGACCTGCAAGCCGATCTCTGCGGTCGTGAGTTGGGGGCCAGTTATTTCTAAGAGCTGACTCAATTTTCCAGCCAAGACTAACGATGCACGATCAGCCTCGTATTGACTTGCAAAATCGTTGGCGTTTAGCCCGCTTCTCGCTGCGGCGATAGCCTCCGCTAGTTGTTTTTGATCTGGCAAATAGCCGCTTGTTTTTGCATTGGCCAAGGCTTGATCGATAAACTGATTTCCAGCGACAGATTGCATCACACGGGTGCTGTCGACTGATCCATAGATCTGTTCTACTTGATCTCGTACTAGCGTAAATACACCCGTCAAACTGTTGACAGACTCTTGCGCAAGATCTCGGATCACTGAGATGCGTGATTTCTCTGCGTTGATTGATTTTTGAACTGAAGACAAGGCATCGTCTAGCGTTTTCTTTGCCATTTCAACAGCTTGCTGGTGTGCTTTGAGGGCTTGGATTTGATCAAACAATCCGCGATTGCTTTCATCGAGCGCATTACGTTGACGTGCCAGCGCTTGGGATGCCGTGTCAGTCAGTGCATTGAGTTCGTCTTGCAGTGAGGCGCGTTGTTGCGCGATCTCTGCTGCCTTTTGTGCGGCAGCTTCTTCAGCGGCCTTTTGTGCTTTGAGGGCTTGGACTTGTTCAAACAGACCGTACACACTTTCGTCCAGTGCGGCCTTTTGGCGTGCCAGCGCTTGGGATGCCGTGTCA